>CALDVP010000025.1 GCA_937924195.1 uncultured Lysobacterales bacterium | reverse complement strand
GCCCGGCGCCGAAGTCCCGGGCAGTCCGTCCCGGACCAGCTCCTGACGCCTGACCGCGGCGCCAGCGCCTCAGGCCTCGGCCGCTTCTACGGGCCGCGCCTCGGCTTCCGCCGCGACCGACAGCTCGCCGTCGACCGCATCGATCAGGACCCGCCCGCCCTCGACCAGCTTGCCGAACAGCAGCTCGTCGGCGAGCGCGCGCTTGATCCGGTCCTGGATCACACGCGCCATCGGCCGCGCGCCCATCTGCGGATCGAAGCCGTGCTCGGCCAGCCACTGACGAGCCGCCGGCGTCGCCGTCAGCGAGACGTGCTTCTCGTGCAGCTGCGACTCGAGCTCGATCAGGAACTTGTCGACCACGCGCAGGATGTGACCGAAGTCGAGCGCACGGAACTGGATGATCGCGTCGAGGCGGTTGCGGAACTCCGGCGTGAAGGTCTTGCGGATGACCTCCATCGCATCGGTCGAGTGGTCCTGCGAGGTGAAGCCGATCGAGCGCCGCGCCGCGACGGCCGCACCGGCGTTGGTGGTCATCACCACGATCACATTCTTGAAGTTCGCCTCGCGCCCGTTGGTGTCGGTCAGCGTGCCGCGGTCCATGACCTGCAACAGGATATTGAACACGTCCGGGTGGGCCTTCTCGATCTCGTCGAGCAGGAGCACGCAGTGCGGATGCTTCGTGACCTGCTCGGTCAGCAACCCGCCCTGGTCGAAACCGACGTAACCCGGCGGCGCGCCGATCAGGCGCGAGACCGAGTGCGCTTCCATGTACTCCGACATGTCGAAGCGGACCAGCTCGATACCGAGCTGCAGCGCGAGCTGCCGCGTGACCTCGGTCTTGCCGACGCCGGTGGGGCCGGCGAACAGGAAGGCGCCGATCGGTTTGTCGGGATTGGCCAGGCCCGAGCGCGCCATCTTGATCGCGGCGGCCAGCGTATCGATCGCCTCGTCCTGCCCAAACACGACCATCTTGAGGTTGCGGTCGAGGTGGCGCAGCACTTCCTTGTCGGAGGCCGAGACCTGCTTCGGCGGGATCCGAGCCATCTTGGCGACGATGTACTCGACCTCGGGCACGTCGATGCGGGCCGCACGCTGGTCGGGCGGCAACAGGCGCTGGCGCGCGCCGGCCTCGTCGATCACGTCGATCGCCTTGTCCGGCAGCAGCCGGTCGCCGATGTGCTTGACCGACAGATCCACCGCAGCCTTGAGCGCCTCGGTCGAGTACTCGACCGAGTGGTGCTCCTCGAAGCGCGACTTGAGACCCTTTAGGATCTCGAGTGCCTCCGCGAGCGAGGGCTCGCCGATGTCGATCTTCTGAAAGCGCCGCGTCAGCGCACGGTCCTTCTCGAAGATGCCGCGGAATTCCTGGTATGTGGTCGAACCGATGCACCGCAGCTCACCCGAGGCCAGCACCGGTTTGATCAGATTCGAGGCGTCCATCGTGCCACCCGACGCGGAGCCGGCACCGATGATGGTGTGAATCTCGTCGATGAAAAGGATCGCGTCCGGCTTCTCCTTGAGCTCGGCCAGCACCGCCTTCAGACGCTTCTCGAAGTCACCGCGGTACTTGGTCCCGGCCACCAGCGCGCCGAGATCGAGCGCGTAGATCGTGCACGACTTCAAGAGGTCCGGGACCTGACCCTCGACGATCCGCCGCGCGAGGCCTTCCGCCAGCGCGGTCTTGCCGACGCCGGCGTCGCCGACGAACAGCGGGTTGTTCTTGCGCCGTCGGCACAGCACCTGGATCGTGCGCTCGAGCTCGTCGGCGCGACCGATCAGCGGGTCGATCTTGCCTTGCCGGGCGAGTTCGTTCAGGTCCTGCGCGTACTCGGCCAATGGGCTCGCCCTGCCCTCGCCCTCCTGTTCGCCATCGGCCCGCGGCGCCTGCTCCTGGGATTGCGCTTCCTGACCGATCTTGGCGACGCCGTGCGAGATGTAGTTGACGACGTCGAGCCGGGTCACCTCCTGCTGCGACAGGAAATAGACCGCATGCGAGTCCTTCTCGCCGAAGATCGCGACCAGCACGTTCGCCCCGGTGACCTCCTTCCGGCCCGAGGACTGCACGTGATAGACCGCGCGCTGCAGTACACGCTGGAAGCCAAGCGTCGGCTGGGTGTCGCGCTCGTCGTTCGGCGCCAGCACCGGGACGGTTTCGGCGATCACACCGGTGAGGTCCTTCCGCAGGCGGTCGATCGAAGCGCCGCAGGCCTTGAGTACCGCGGCCGCCGTCGGATTGTCGAGCAGCGCGAGCAGCAGGTGTTCGACGGTCATGAATTCGTGCCGCCGCTCCCGCGCCTCGCGGTAGCACTGGCTGATCGAGAGTTCGAGATCCTTGCTGAACATCGCTCACCTCCGCGGCCGCCGACGGCCACGATTCGACTTTATGCCTTTTCCATCACACACAACAGCGGGTGCTGATGCGAGCGCGAGAATTCATTGACCTGGGTCACCTTGGTCTCCGCGACTTCCCGCGTGAAGACGCCGCAGACACCACGCCCACGGGTGTGGACGTGCAGCATCACCTGGGTGGCGCGCTCGTGGTCCATGCCGAAGAAGTTCTGGAGCACGGCGACGACGAACTCCATCGGCGTGTAGTCGTCGTTCAGAAGGATGACCTCATACATCGGCGGCCGCGCGACCTCGGGGCGGCTCTCGGCGACTGCAACGCCACGCTCGGGAGTAGCCTGGCCATCGGGCTTTCTGG
This sequence comes from uncultured Lysobacterales bacterium, assembly GCA_937924195.1. Classification (GTDB taxonomy): domain Bacteria; phylum Pseudomonadota; class Gammaproteobacteria; order Xanthomonadales; family Ahniellaceae; genus UDEA-SF1. The sequence goes on along the minus strand of CALDVP010000025.1, from coordinate 33,856 downwards.
GCTGGTTCATGCTCATGATTATCCCAAAGGGCCCCGTCGCGGAAAGGTCTCCATGCCGCACGGCATGGACTTGGTGGGCGCGATTGGCGATCATCGCTTCTTCATTCCCCGAACCAGATCGCCGATGCGCCTCACGCTCTGCCTGTCCTTGCTCCTCGCGCTGCCGCTCGCGGCGAATGCAACGGCCCCGGACCGCTCCGTCCAGCGCATCCTCGACCGCTCCAAGATCAAGTATCAAGTCGACCCGGCCGGGGATTTTCGTGCCACCTTCGATCTCGGCGAGGGACGCACGCAGCTCGTGATCATCCGGTCCGGGATCGACCGCGTCGCCGGCATCGACACGCGCGAGATCCGTGCGATCGGCTATCGCGCCCCGTCCGACCCGTTCCCGACCGAGGCGGCCTCGAAGCTCCTGGACGAGAACAACCGCCGCGTCCTCGGCAAGTGGGGCAAGCAAGGCACGCTGGGCGTGCTGAGCGTGCGGGTGCCTGCCGACGCCGACGCCTCGACGCTGATCGACGCGATCGAGATGGCGGCCCGCGATGCCGACGCGATGGAGCGCGCGCTGATCGAGGACCGTGACGAGTTCTGAGTCCCTCTGCGCGGGCGAGCGCGAGTTTCGGCCCGACGTCACGGTCGCCGCCGTCGTCGAGCGCGACGGGCGCTTCCTGCTCGTCGAGGAGATCGTTCGCGGCCAGCGCGTGCTGAACCAGCCGGCTGGCCACCTCGACGCCGGCGAGAACCTGCTCGACGCGGTCGTCCGCGAGACCCGCGAAGAGACCGGCTGGCTGGTGCGCCCGACGGCGCTCGTGGCGGTCTATCAGTGGACCAGCCCGTGGGATGGCCGGTCGATCCTGCGCTTCACCTTCGTCGCCGAAGCGCTGGCCGAGATCGCGGGTGCGGTGCTCGACGCCGGAATCGAGCGCGCCTGGTGGCTCGATGAACGTGAGCTCGCCGCGCATCCGGTCCCGACCCGCAGTCCGCTCGTGGCGCGCAGCATCGCCGACTATCGACGTGGTCTGCGCGCGGACCTCGCCGTGCTCACCGACCTCGCCCGCGCAGGTTGAAGGCTCGCGAGGAGGCGCCATCCGTCCCGCCATGGCCGTACCCAGCATCATCGTCGGACTCTCCGGAGGAGTCGACTCGGCCGTCGCGGCGATGCTGCTGGCCCGGGCCGGCGAGCCGATCGCCGGCCTGTTCATGCAGAATTGGGAGGACGATGAGCCCGGCGCTTGCCGTGCCGACGAGGACCGCCGCGACGCGCTCGCAGTCGCCGTCCGGCTCGGTATCCCCTTCCACCCACGCAACTTCGCCCGCGAGTACCGCGAGCGGGTCTTCACCGAATTCATCGCCGAGCACGAGGCCGGCCGCACGCCGAACCCCGACGTGCTTTGCAACCGCGAAATCAAGTTCAAGGTATTCCTCGAGCACGCCCTCGCACTCGGCGCCACCCGCGTTGCCACCGGCCACTACGCGCGGATCGAGCGCGCCGGCGGGCGCCATCGTCTCCTGAAGGCCTTGGATCCGGCCAAAGACCAGAGCTACTTCCTCCACCTCCTCGGCCAGCACGAACTGGCCCACGCCGTGTTCCCGATCGGTGGACTTCGCAAGGACGAGGTCCGCCTGCTGGCCCGCGAGGCGGGCCTCAACGTGCACGCCAAGCGCGACTCGACCGGCATCTGCTTCATCGGCGAGCGCGACTTCGCGGACTTCCTGGCCCGCTACGTGCCGGCACGCCCCGGCGACATCGTCACGCCCGACGGGCGCGTCATCGGTCGCCACCGCGGCATCGCCTTCCACACTCTCGGCCAGCGCGGCGGGCTCGGCATCGGCGGCAGCCGCGAGGGCAACGGCGAACCGTGGTTCGTCGTCGGCAAGGACCCCGCCCGGAACGCCCTGATCGTCGATCAGGGCCGCAATACCCCCCATCTGTTGGCACGCCGCACGGTCACCGCCCGCGCCCACTGGATCGCCGGATCACCGCCCGGAGAACGCTTCGAGGCCGCGGTCAGGACCCGCTATCGCCAGCCGGACCAGGCCTGCACGGTCCAGGTACGCGACGACGGCACGCTCGAGGTCCGCTTCGTCGAAGCGCAGCGCGCCGTTACGCCGGGACAATCTCTTGTGATGTATCGCGGTGAGGAGTGCCTCGGCGGCGCCGTGATCGAGGCCACCGATGCCACCTTCGGAGGACTGTCGTGACGATCGAAGCTCGCACATTGGCGCTTGCCGGGATGCTCCAGGCGGGGCGACTCGCCCTCGACCTCGCGCGGACCGGCAGCTGCGAGCCGGAGCCGATGCAGGCCAGCCTCGACAGCGTGCTTCGCATCGACGCGCCATCGGCCGAGGCGGTCTTCGGCGGACGCGCCGGCGTGGCGCTCGGCCTGCGCACGCTGGCCGGGATGCTCGATGGCCAGTACCGCGATCCGGCCCTGCTACGGATGGCGACCACGCTGCTGCATCTAGAGCGCTCGCTCGCCGCGTCACCGGCGACCCTCGAAACGCTGCGCACCGGCATCAACGCCGCCAACCGGCTGCGCGACGGCTTCGGCGCCGACCGCGACGAACTCGCCGAGCGGCTCGGCGAGCTCTACGCCGAGACGCTATCGAAGCTGACGCCAAAGGTCATGGTCGAAGGGGCCGGCCGTTGGCTCGAGCAGCCAGCCATCGTCACCCGCATCCGTGCGCTGCTCCTAGCCGCGGTGCGTGCCGCGGTGCTCTGGCGCCAGTCCGGCGGCAGCTACTGGAACCTGTTCTGGGAGCGGCGCAAGATGGCGCAGCTGGCGCGGTTGGCTGCTGGCGACTGAGCACCCCGCCGCCGGTCCGCGGCCGCATCGATCGCTAGAGCCGGCGCGCAACGGTGCCAGCGACGCCGTCGGCAAGATTCAACGCACCACGATCACCGGCACCTTCGCGTGCAGCAGCACCTTCCGGGTCTCGTTGCCGAGCTGCAGCGCGGGGGCGCCGCGCCGACCGTGCGAGGCCATCAGGATCGGATCGCAGCCGAGCTTGCCCGCGGTCTCGAGGATTCCCTGCCACGCGAAGGGATTGAGCGCCAGCACCGTGTCGGCCGCCACGCCGACTTCGTTGGCCAAGTCCTCGACGGCCGCGAGATGGGGGCGCACATCGGCTTCGCTTCGATGGCCTTGCCGACCGAGACGCCGGTGATCGTGCGTGCCAATACTCAGCCATCCCCTGCGGCACCGCGGGACGCATCGCGGTGACGATGGTCAGCTTTGAGCCGAGCCTGGGCGCCAGATTGGCTGCGTCTCGCGGACCCTGCGCTGCGAACGCTCGGACCATCGGTCGCGACCAGCAGTTGCGTGACCATGCGCGGCCTCTCGAGGCGGGATTCCGCAATCGGGCAGCCGGTCGGAAGATCGGACGAGCTCTGGAAACTCGATCTCCACACGCTGCCGCAGATGCCCGGATTCGACGACGGCGAACCAGCGCACGGCGCGACCGTGCCACGGCCCCCGGACACCCGCGCGATCCAGCGTGGTCCAGCACGCCGACGCGACGCTCAACCCGCCCGCTTGGCCAGCCAGTGATGGATCGCGGGCGGGACCTCGCGCTGCGAGCGGCCCGAGACATAGATGCCGATATGGCCGCCGGGAAACGCGATCTCGGTGTAGTCGCGCGTACCGACGAGGCCCTCGAGGGCACGCGAGGACGACGGCGGCACCAGGTGGTCCTGCTCGGCAAAGATGTTGAGCACCGGCATCGTGACGTTGCGCAGGCTGACCTCACGGCCGTCGATCTCGAGTCCACCGGTCACCAGGCGATTGCCCTGGTAGAACTCGCGGATGAACTTGCGGAATACCTCGCCGATCTGATCCGGCGAGTCGAAGATCCACTTCTCCATGCGCAGGAAGTTCTCGACCTCGGCCTGGTTGTCGAGGATGTCGATCAGCCCGAGATACTTCTGCTGGTTCAGCCGGAACGGCTTCAGCGACAGATAGCACCAGTTCATCAGATCGCCCGGCACGTTGCCGAGGGTGTCGACGAAAAGATCGATATCGAGGTCGCGCGTCCAGTGCGACAGCATGTTGTCGGGCGTGTGGAAGTCGACCGGTGTCACCATCGTGACGAGGTTCCGAACCCGCTCCGGAAACAGCGCCGCAAAGCAAAGCGAGAACGCTCCGCCCTGGCAGACGCCGAGCAGGTTGATCGCCTCGACGCCATGGCGCCCGCGCAGCACGTCGACCGCGCGGCGGATCGTGCCGGCGATGAGGTCGTCGAGCGTCGTGAAGCGATCCGAGCGATCCGGGTAGCCCCAGTCGAGGATGTACACGTCCTCGCCCTGGGCGAGCAGGTTGCGCACCAGCGAGCGGTCCTCCTGCAGGTCCACCATGTACGGCCGGTTGACCATCGCGTAGACGATCAGCACCGGCACCGAGGCGGTCGGCGCGCGTTCGCCGACGAAGCGGAACAGCGCCACTTTGCCGTCGCGCCAGATCTCCTCGCGCGGCGTTGCGCCGTAGTTGACTCGGTCGCTGTCGATCGCGCCGAGCACCTTCGCACCGGCTGCAAGCTTCCGCCCGATCCGCGCCAGTTCACCGACGGCGGCGGCAGGATCGATCCGGATCGGTCCTTCGATGCTCATGCCTTCCCTCCTTTGCCCCGACGGGCCGACTGGCCGGTGGCCGCACGCGTCGCCGCCAGCCGCTCGGCAAAGCTGCCTTTGGCTGGCGCCGGCGTCTTCTTCGCGGACGCCGCCGATTTCGCTTTCGACTTCCGCGCCGGCGGCGCGGCTTTGGCCGTCGCGGGGTCGCCTGGTCGGGGTGCCTTGGCGCCGACCGCAGCGCCGGCTTCCGGAGTCCGCGAGGGCGCAGGGGCGCCCGTCGCACCCACGCGCTCTTCGAGCGCCGCGAGGCGCCGAGTCAGATCGGCGATGCGGCGATGCGCCGAGTCGACCTCGGAGCGGGTCGGCATCCCGAACTGGCCGGAAAGCAGCTCCACCTCCTTCTGAATGCCCTGGCGCACCTTCATCTGCGCAGCGACCATCGCCGCGTACGCGCTCCGGAACTCAGGCGACATCGCGACCTCGGCATAGCCTTCCTCGGCAGCGTCGATCCACAGGTCGTAGAGCTCGCGCCCCGAGCGCACCTGCCGTCCAGGCGCGTCGCGCTCGGCCAGCTTGCCCTCGAACTTCGATAGCGCGAGCTGGCTCGCCTTCAGCAGCAGCGCCTGATAGCCACGCTCGGCCTCGGCCTGCTCGGCCAGGGCGCGCGCCAGCTTCTGCTGACGTTCCTGCGCCTCACGCGCGAGCCCGAAGGTCGGCGCCGACATCCATCGGCGCATCGGCGCGGCGAAGGCACCGATCGCCTCGTGGGCTTGGGCGGCCATCTGCTCGAAGCTCAGGGCTCCGGTGCCAGTCGCCGAGCGCAGGGCATCGAGCACCGGGTTGCGGCCGAGATCGAGCGTGCCGAAGCTCTGCGCCATCGTCCGGCGCCACGACTCGGCGTCACCGTTTCCCGCCGCACGACCAGCCGCAGCGAGCGACTGCTGCATCAGATCGACCACCTGGCGCGCACACGCCACCATCCGCTCGGTCAGTTCGCCGTGGCCGCCCTGACCACTCGCGAGCCGCGTCCACAGGTCGAGTCCCTCCTGCAGCGGCACACCCTTCAAGGCGATCGAATCACCCATCGCATCGCGCCAGGACGACAGGAACTGCTCCTGCATCGCCTGCCACTCGCGCATCCATCCCGCGGTTGCATCCCGTTCGGCCATGGCATTCTCCCGGTCGAGCCCGGGATGTTAGCCAGCCCGGATGTTGCATCGCAACGAAACCCTGCGGCCGCGCGACGTCCGCACTGCGCTGGACCCGCCACGACGAGCCCACCATGTTCTCGGTGCCGACCCGGGGCGCCGTGCCACGCCCCGCGCGAGGACACCCCGATGAGGAAATCCGTGCCGCTGCGGTCGATCGGCCTCGTCATCGACCTGGTGCGACTTTCCGGCCTGATCGACGACGCGCCGCTGGTCGCGCTGCCGCGCAGCGGCGAATCCCTGCAGCCGATGCCGATCCAAGGGTAGCCGTATCTGGAGCCGCCCTCGTCGCCGTCCGACGATCACGACGGCCAGTACCAGATCCCGTTTCGGCGCTGAGCCATCGCCCATGTCGGTCGCGCGCTGCGCTCGCTCTTGCTGCAACGACACGATCGGCGGGAGCGAATGCAGCCGACGAAAGGCCGGGCTTGCCGACGATCACTGATCAGTCATCGAAACGACGAACGGGCCCGAAGGCCCGTTCGCGTGACACCGGAGATGCCGAGCCGCAGCTCACTCACCTTCGCCCTCGGCGACCGCCTTCATCGATAGGCGGATGCGGCCTTGCTTGTCGACCTCGAGCACTTTGACGCGGACGATGTCGCCTTCCTTGAGCTTGTCCGAGACGTTCTCGACCCGCTCGCTCGAGATCTGCGAGACATGCACGAGACCGTCCTTGCCCGGCAGGATCGTAACGAAGGCGCCGAAATCCATCAGCTTCGCGACCTTGCCTTCGTAGATTCGGCCCGGCTCGACGTCTGCGGTGATCTGCTCGATGCGGCGCTTGGCGGCCTCGGCCGCGGCGCGATTGACCGACGCGATGATCACGGTGCCGTCGTCATTGATGTCGATCGTGGTGCCGGTTTCCTCGGTGATCGAGCGGATCGTCGCGCCGCCTTTGCCGATCACCTCGCGGATCTTGTCCGGGTGGATCTTGATCGTCAGCAGACGCGGGGCGTATTCGCTCATCTCGGCGCGCGGCGCGGACAGGCCCTTGGCCATCTCGCCCAGGATGTGCAGGCGGCCGGCCTTGGCCTGCTCGAGCGCCGTGCGCATGATCTGCTCGGTGATGCCATCGATCTTGATGTCCATCTGCAGCGCGGTGACGCCGTCCGCCGTGCCCGCGACCTTGAAATCCATGTCGCCGAGGTGATCCTCGTCACCGAGGATGTCCGACAGGACCACGTACTCGTCGCCTTCCTTGATCAGGCCCATCGCGATGCCGGACACCGCCGCCTTCACCGGCACGCCCGCGTCCATCAGCGCCAGCGAGGAGCCACATACCGAAGCCATCGACGAGGAGCCATTCGACTCGGTGATCTCACTGACCACACGGACCACGTAGGGGAACTCCTCCATCGACGGCATCACCGCGGCCACGCCGCGGCGGGCGAGGCGTCCATGCCCGATCTCGCGGCGCTTCGGTGCCAGCATGTTGCTGATCTCGCCCACGCAGAACGGCGGGAAGTTGTAGTGGAACAGGAAACTGTCCTTGGACTCGCCCTCGACCGCGTCGATGATCTGTGCGTCGCGGCCAGTGCCGAGCGTCGTCACCACCAGTGCCTGCGTCTCGCCGCGCGTGAACAGTGCCGAGCCGTGGGTCCGCGGCAGCACGCCGACACGGACCGAGATCGGGCGGACATCGGCGAGACCACGACCATCGATCCGGATCTTGCTGTCGAGCACCATGCGGCGCATCGTGGCGTATTCGATCTCGGCAAACTCACGCGAGATCTCGGCTGGCGGCCAGCCGCCCTGGGTCGGGTTCAGCGGGTCGGCCGACAGCTTGTCCATGCACTCGCGGCGCAGCGCGGCGATGGCGTCGCGACGCTCGCTCTTGACGCGGATCCGAAAGGCCTCGAGCAGCCGGTTGCCGAGCATGCCCTCGATGGCGCCGACCAGCGTCGCGTCGCGCGCCGGCGGCGTCCAGGCCATCGGCTGCGGACCGGCTTCGGCGACCAGCTCGTCGACCGCCTTGATGACGGCTTGCATCTCGCGATGGCCGAACATCACGGCGCCGAGCATCACCTCCTCGCTCAGCATTTTGGCCTCTGACTCGACCATCAGCACCGCGTTGGCGGTGCCGGCCACCACCAGTTCCAGCTGCGAGGACTTGAGCTCGGTCGCGCTCGGGTTCAGCAGGTACTTGCCATTTGCGTAGCCGACCTTGGCCGCGCCGACCGGGCCGTTGAACGGAATGCCCGATAGCGCCAGCGCCGCCGAGGCGCCGATCAGGGCCGGGATATCACCATCGACCTCCGGGTTCATCGACATCACCGTCGCCATCACCTGCACCTCGTGCCGGAAGTTCTCCGGGAAGAGCGGGCGGATCGGGCGGTCGATCAGGCGGCTGGTCAGCGTCTCGCGCTCGGTCGGACGACCCTCGCGCTTGAAGAAGCCGCCTGGGATTCGGCCACCCGCGTAGAACTTCTCGACGTAGTGGACCGACAGCGGGAAGAAGTCCTTGCCCTCGAGCGGCTTCGACGAACACACGACGGTGACCAACACCACGGTGCCGGACATGTGGACCATCACGGCCGCGTTCGCTTGTCGCGCGATCTCGCCGGTCTCGAGCGTGACCTGGTGGCCACCGTACTGGAACGTCTTGGTGATCTTCTTCACTGTCTGCCTGCCTGCTTGTCTACTGTCGACGGAAAAAAAGACGCCCCCGGTTCGCGGGGGCGTGCGTGATCGCGCATTGATCAGGCGCCCATGGGCTCGACGCACCGCTGGACGGTCGGGAGCGGGATGGACGTGTCTCGCATCGGGTCTGGGCTTACTTGGCGACGCGCAGGCCAAGGCGACTGGTCAGCGCCTTGAAGCGCTCGCCGTCCTTTTCACGCAGGTAGCCCAGCAGGCGCCGACGCTGGTTGACGAGCTTGAGCAGTCCGCGACGGGAGTGGTGGTCCTTGGCGTGCGTGCCGAAGTGCTGGGTCAGGTGCTCGATGCGCGCCGAGAGCAGCGCCACCTGGACTTCCGGCGAGCCGGTGTCGTTCGGGCCGCGCTGATACTCATGAATGATCTTGCTGACCTGTTCGTTGCTGAGAGCCATGTGGGTCGTCCGTGGATGGCCGCGCGTCGGACGACGGTCGGCCGCTATATGGGCGTTCGATCAAGTTGGAAAGTGTAGCGTTTACGCTGCCCGCGCGACAAGCGCAGGCTGAATGGAAACCGCCCAGGCGAGTACCGGTCGCCCGCCATCGGGTCCGAGCCGCGCACCCAAGCCTTCGTTCGGATCACCAATCCCCGGCGCGCTCAGCTTGCATGGATCACGCGCCGCGGTCGCAGTCGGCCATCCCCACCGACTGAGCCGATGCCGAGCAACCCGCCCTCGGGGCCCTCGACGCGCAACGCATCCACCTCGGCAAGCCCGATCGGCATCGTCTGTCCACAGCAGAAGCGTTCCGCGGCCGCCGACGCGAGCCGTACCGACGGCAGGCCGGCGAGGCCCTCCGCGACCGGCAGCAGCGCGGCGAGCAGGGCGGCACGATCACACTCTGCAAGCCTCTCGATCTCGGCCAGCGTCTGCATCGGGCGCCCCTCGAACGGATCGACCCAGGTCCGCCGCAGCGCCTCGAGGTGCGCTGCGCAACCGAGCGCCGCGCCAAGGTCGACCGCCAGGCTACGGATGTAGGTGCCGGCCCCACAGACCACGTCGAGATCGATGCGCCCGGCCTCCACCGCCAGCACCGTGATTGCGTGGATCTCGACTGGCCGCGGATCGACCTCGACCATATCGCCACGCCGCGCGAGCCGATATAACGGCACTCCGCCGCGCTTCAGCGCCGAGTAGGCAGGCGGTCGCTGCTGGATGCGCCCGACGAAGCGCATGGCCGCCACCTCGACCGCCTCCCGGCGCAAGGGCGGCACGTCCGAGCGCTCGAGGACCTCGCCCTCGCGATCCCCGGTGGTCGTGGTCGCGCCGAGCCGCACCCGTGCGCGGTAGGACTTGCGCGCACCGAGCAGGTAGCCAGCCACCTTGGTCGCCTCACCGAGGCAGCACGGCAGCATCCCGGTCGCGAGCGGATCGAGGCTACCGGTGTGACCGGCCTTGGCCGCGCCGAAGATACGCCGCACACGCTGCAGTGCCTGATTCGACGACAAACCCTCGGGCTTGTCGAGAAGCAGAATACCGTGCACGGCCGACCTCAGCGGTCGCCGCCGCGCAACAACTGGTCGATGCGTTCACCGCGGTCGACCGAATCGTCGTAGCGGAAGTGCAGCTCCGGCACCGTCCGCATCCGCATCACGCGGGCCAGCTCGCGCCGGAAGGCCTTGGCCTCCCCGTTCAGCGCCCGGACCGCCTCGGCCGCCTGCTCCGGGATCAGCGCGGTCACGTAGACGTTCGCGTGGGCGAGGTCGCGCGTGGTCTCGACGTCCGACACCGAGACGTCCGGCAGCAGGCCGTCGCGGACGACGGCGTGCACCAACAGCCCGAGTTGGCGGCGCAGCTCGGCGTTGACGCGGTCGGTGCGGTTGTACTCGCGATGGGACATAGGGGTGCCCGCCGTTCTTCAGGTGTGATCAGGACGCGCGACGCGACAGCCAGACGAGAGAGCAACCACGCCTGGCGCAGCCGCCACGCTTGGGCATCCGCCCGGATCAAGCAACATCAAGGATTCAGTCCGACCTCCTTGGGGTACCGCCATTCGCCCAGTCACAGCGTGCGCTTGACCTCGATGCGCTCGAAGCACTCGATCTGGTCGCCGGCGCGGACGTCGTTGTACTGCTTGACGCCGATGCCGCACTCCATGCCGTTACGCACTTCCTCGACCGGCTCCTTGAAGCGCCGCAGCGACTCGAGCTCGCCCTCGAAGATCACGACGTTGTCGCGCAGCACGCGGATCGGCTTGTTGCGCTTGACCGTACCCTCGATGACCATGCAGCCTGCGATCTGACCGAACTTCGACGAGCGGAACACCTCGCGCACCTGGGCGACGCCGATGATCTCCTCGCGGATCTCGGTGCCGAGTAGGCCCGAGGCCACCTGCCGGACCTGGTCGATGACGTCGTAGATGATCGAGAAGTAGCGCAGGTCGAGACCCGCGCCCTCGATGATCTTGCGCGCCGAGGCGTCGGCGCGGACGTTGAAGCCGATGATCACCGCGCGCGAGGTCTGCGCCAGGATCGCGTCTGATTCCGTGATGCCGCCGACGCCCGAGCCGATCACGTTGACGCGCACCCGATCGTTGCCGATCCGCGTCAGCGCCTCGCGCAGCGCCTCGACCGAACCCTGCACGTCAGCCTTCACGACCAGGTTCAGGACGCGCTGTTCCTCACCCTGCTGGCCCATCTGCGCCATGAAGTCCTCGAGCCGCGTGCCCTGCTGCTTGATCAGGCGCGACTCGCGCTTCTTCATCTCGCGCTGCTGCGCCACGTCCTTGGCGAGGCGCTCGTCCTCGACCACGACGAAGTCGTCGCCGGCGTTCGGCACGCCGGAAAGGCCCAGCAGCTGGACCGGGATCGACGGCGTCGCCGAGGCAACCGCCTGGCCGTTCTCGTCGAACATCGCGCGCACACGGCCGTACTCGACGCCGCAGACGATGAAATCGCCCTTGCGCAGCGTGCCCTGCTGCACCAGCACCGTCGCGACCGGACCGCGGCCCTTGTCCAGCGCCGCCTCGATCACGACGCCGGCGGCGTGGCCCTCGACCGGCGCCTTCAGCTCCATGACCTCGGCCTGGAGCAAGATCGCGTCGAGCAGCGCGTCGACGCCTTCGCCAGTCTTCGCCGACACCGGCACGAAGATCGCATCGCCGCCGAACTCCTCGGCCACGACCTCGTGCTGGATCAGCTCCTGCTTGACCCGCTCGGGGTTCGCCTCGGGCTTGTCGATCTTGTTGACCGCGATGATCAGCGGCACCTTGGCCGCCTTCGCGTGCTGGATCGCTTCGATGGTCTGCGGCATCACGCCGTCGTCGGCAGCCACCACCAACACCACGATGTCGGTCACCTTGGCACCGCGCGCGCGCATCGCCGTGAACGCGGCGTGGCCCGGCGTGTCGAGGAAGCTGATCACACCCTTCGACGTCTCGACGTGGTACGCACCGATGTGCTGGGTGATGCCGCCGGCCTCACCTGCCGCGACCTTGGTACGGCGGATGTAATCGAGCAGCGAGGTCTTGCCATGATCGACGTGACCCATGATCGTGACCACCGGCGGCCGCGCCACGGCCGGCGCACTCGAGTCGATGAGCTTCGCCGTCAGCACGCTCTCGGCGTCTTCCTCGGTCGCGCGCACCGCGCGATGGCCGAGCTCCTCGACCACCAGCACCGCGGTGTCGTGGTCGAGCACCTGGTTGATGGTCGCCATCACGCCCATCTTGAACAGCGTCTTGACCACCTCGGCACCCTTCAGCGCCAGCTTCTGCGCGAGGTCACCGACGGTGATGCCCTCGCCGATCGCGATCTCGCGCACCACTGGCGCGGTCGGCCGCGAGAAGCTGCCCTGGCCCTGGTGCCCCGAGTGGCGCTGCTCGATGCGCGGCTTCGGGCGCTTCGGCGCGCGGCGCCGGCCATGGCCCTCGGCCAGGTGCAACTCGCCGCGCACGTAACGCCCGACGGTGCTGCCCTCGTCCGCGACCTCGGTGTCCTGCATCCGGTTCGAGCCGTGCACGCCCTTGTGCCGACGCGGCTCATCGCGTTCCTTGACCTTCGGCGACTCGGTGACCTTCACAGGCTTTTCGCGCGCCTTCTCTTCCTTGCGTCGCGCGGTTTCGGCACGCGCTGCCGGGGTGGATTCGACCGGCGCTTCGACCTCGACCGCGCCGGAGGCCTCGGCCGCGCCGGAGGCCTCGGCCGCAGCCCGCGCCTCAGCCTCGCGCTTCGCTGCCTCGGCGGCCCGGCGCTCGGCTTCCTCGCGAGCACGCCGCTCGTCGGCTTCGCGCAACCGACGCTCTTCCTCGGCCCGCTGGGCCTCGGACTCCCGCAGCAGCGCCAGCGCGCGCTCGCGCTCGGCGTCGACCGGCTGCGTCTCGTTCTCGGCCGGGCGCTTGACCAGGGTCCGCTTCTGGCGCACCTCGATGTTGACGACCTTGCCCTTGGCGGCGCCGCTCGACACCGTCAGCTCGCCGACCTTCTTGCGCCGCAATGTGATTTGGCGCGGCGTCTCGGCCTCGGCCGGCGCATCCGCGCGCTTGCCATGCTGGCGACGCAGGAAGCCCAGCAGCTTGACTTTCTCAGTGCTGGTGACGGCCTCGTCGACGCTCGCCTTTGCGATGCCGGCCTGCGCCATCTGCTCGAGCAGCTTGTCGGCCGAGAGGCCCAGCGCCTGCGCCAGCTGCTTCACTGAATTCTCGGACATCGCCATCTCTCTCCGCGTGTGTCGCCCGGCCGGTGGTTCCGGTCGATCAGCCCTGCTCGGCCTCGAACAGCGGCGCGCGCGCCGCCATGATCCAGGCCCCGGCCTGCGCCTCGTCGACGCCCTCGATGTCGGTGATCTCGTCGACCGCGAGATCGGCCAGATCCTCCATCGAGCGCACGCCGCGCTCGGCGAGCTTCTCGGCGATCTCCGCCGTCATGCCCTCGAGCTCCAGCAGTGGGTTGTCCTCGAGTGCTTCTTCCTGCGCCAGCATCTGCGTCAGCAGCGCGTCGCGAGCGCGGGCGCGCAGCTCCTCGACGATGTCCTCGTCGAACTCCTCGACCGCCAGCAGCTCCGACGGCGGCACGTAGGCGATCTCCTCGACCGTCGAGAAGCCCTCCTGCACCAGGATCGACGCGATTTCCTCGTCGACTTCGAGCTTTTCCATGAACAGCTTCTTCGCCGCTTCCTGCTCGGCCTCGCTCTTGGCCTGCACGTCGGCCTGGGTCATCACGTTGAGTTGCCAGCCCGTCAGCCGGCTTGCCAGCTTCACGTTCTGGCCACCGCGGCCGATCGCCTTGGACAGCTCGGATTCGGCGACCGCGATGTCCATCGAGTGCTTCTCCTCGTCGACGATGATCGACTCGACCGCCGCCGGCGCCATCGCGTTGATCACGAACTGCGCCGGATTGTCGTTCCACAAGATGATGTCGACGCGCTCACCGTTGAGCTCGTTGGTCACCGCCTGCACACGCGAGCCGCGCATGCCGATGCACGCGCCGATCGGATCGGTGCGAGTGTCCTTGGCGCGAACCGCGATCTTGGCGCGGTCGCCCGGATCGCGCGCGCAGGCCATGATCTCGACCAGGCCCTGGCCGACCTCCGGCACCTCGAGCTTGAACAGCTCCATCATGAACTCCGGCGCGGTGCGCGAGATGAAGAGCTGCGGGCCGCGCGCCTCGGCGCGGACTTCCGCGAGGTAGCCGCGCAGCCGGTCGCCGGCCCGCACGTTCTCACGCGGGATCGCCTTCTCGCGCGGCACGAAACCCTCGGCGTTGCCACCGAGATCGACATAGATGTTGCCGCGCTCGACGCGCTTGACGATGCCGGTCACCAGTTCGCCGACGCGGTCCTTGAACTGCTCCACCACCTTCGCGCGCTCGGCTTCGCGCACGCGCTGCACGATCACCTGCTTCGCCGCCTGCGCCGCGATGCGCCCGAACTCGGCGTTCTCGACTTGCTCCTCGATGAAGTCGCCGATCCGTGCATCCGGCTTGATGTCCACCGCATCCATCAGTCGAATCTGGCGGTCGGGCGACTCCATCACCACGTCGTCGGCCACCACCTCCCAACGCCGGAAGGTCTCGTATTCACCGTTCGAGCGGTTGATCGCGACACGGATCGCGACGTCCTGGTCGTGGTAGCGCTTCTTCGCGGCCGATGCCAGAGCCGCCTCCAGCGCCTCGAAGATGACGCCCTTCTCGACACCCTTCTCGTGTGCGACGGCATCGACGACCAGCAATACTTCCTTCGTCATGGCTTCCTTCCGGTGGCCGACCCGCGTCGACCGGTTTGCGTGATCTCGTTGGTCCTGGCCCGCGCCTTCGGCTCCGCTTTGGCCGCAGCCTTCGAACTGCCTTCACCCTTCGGCTCGGCTCCCGGCGCGGGCTTCGGCCGGCCTGCAGCCGCGCCACCGGGCCTGGCGCGCCCGCCCTTGGGCTGCGCGTCGTAGGCGGAGTAGTCCGGCACCAGGTTCGCGCGCTGGATGTTCGCGTGCGCAATGCGGACTTCGGCGCCGTCCTGGGCGATGGTCACCGCCTCGTCATCGACTGCCGCGACCGGACCTTGGAAGCGCCGCCGCCCGCCGATCGGCAGACTGGTCAGGACCTTCACCGCCTGTCCCGCAAACCGCGCGAAGTGCGCCGGCGTGAACAGGGGCCGGTCGAAGCCCGGCGAGGACACTTCGAGGTCGAAGGCGCCCGCGATCGGGTCCTCGACGTCCAGCACTGCGCCGAGCTGCCGGCTCACCGCCTCGCAGTCCTCGAGCGCCACGTACCGACCCGGCGCGTCGATGTACACGCGCAAGAGGCTCGAACGGCGGCCGGGAACGAACTCGATCCCGAGGAACTCGAGACCGAGCGAGTCCACCACCGGTCCGACGATCTGATCGAGGTCCTGTCGCTTCATCTGCCTGCCGACGTCCCGGACGGGCCGGAACGCATCCGTCAAAAACGCGAAAGGCTCCACGCGGGAGCCTTTTCGGGTGTCGGACGCGGACGCCCGACGCTGAAAGGTTTGGTAGCGGGGGCAGGATTTGAACCTGCGACCTTCGGGTTATGAGCCCGACGAGCTGCCAGACTGCTCCACCCCGCATCACGCAAGCGACGAATATAGCGGGCGCCCCGGGGACGTGCAAGCACGCCACTCGCAAACCCGCGCCGCTGCTTGATTCTTGCGCACCACCCCGGGCCCAGGATCCTCCCGCTGCCCCACCGCCGGAGCTTGGTCACCAGCCCTCCAGAAGGGCCCGCAACACGGCCCATTGCGCAGCTGAGTACCGCACGAGCCCAGCCGATGACGTGAAGCACACCTGCGCAACGCATCCGACCGGCAGGCCCTGCGACCGACACGCGCCGTCTCGGTCCGTACGACACCCACCGCGCACGCTGTGCCTCCCTGGGCAATAAGGAGGATGCGATGGCGGGTTTCGAGCCGGTGCTGACGATCGACTTCGGACTGGCCGGCTATGGGCCGGAGCGCGAGCCCTTCCGGGTGCGGTTGGATACGGGGCCGCTGCTCGACCTGGTCGCCGACGCGCGCGACGCGGCGCGTCCACGAGCTGATGCTGACCGCGCGGCCGGCCGACGCGTGGGCCGTGGATCGAGGTCGTGTTCGAGGCGCTGCCGCGCTCGGGCCGCCAACAGCTGGCGGTTGAGTTGCCAGCGCACGCGCAGGCGCTGGAGGCCGGCGGGCAGCCGCGCCTGGCGCGTGTGATCGAGCGCTGCCAGCTGCTGGCCGCAGGCCGACTGCTGCGGGCGCGGTCGCTGGACGTGGGGTGGCGGCACTACCCGGCGCTGCGCCGCGCGCACGATGAGAACGCGGCGCTGTTCCCGCTGCTCGGCGCCTATGCGGCCGAGCGCGGGCGGCCCGCCGCGCCCGATCCGACCCCGGCCGAGCGCTTAGCGCGAGGCGACCTCGAGACACCAGGCCCACAGCGGGCCGGCGAAGATGCCGAGGCCGAGCAGCGCGAGGCCGTTGATCGAGAGCAGGATGCGGAACGGGCGGTCGTCTGGCAGCGCAAACGGCTCCGGATCGGCCGGCGGGTCGAAGTACATGACCTTGATGACGCGCAGGTAGTAGAAGGCGCCGATCACCGCAAACACCGCACCGACGATCGCGAGCCAGAGCAGCCCTGCCCCGACCGCGGCCTTCAGCACCGCCAGCTTGGCGACGAAGCCGACCCAGATCGGCACGCCGGCCATCGAGGCCATGACCATCAGCATCAGCAGCGCGTACCAAGGGTTGCGCTGGTTGAGGCCGCTGAAGTCGGCGATCTGGTCGGCCTCGCGCCCGTTGCGCGCGAGCAGGATGATCAGGCCGAAGGCCGCGGCGGCGCCGATCGCATAGGTGATTGCATAGAACATCGACGCGGCGAAGCCGTCGTTGGTGCCGCTGGCGAGGCCCAGCAGCAGGAATCCGATGTGCGAGACAGTCGAGTACGCGAGCATCCGCTTCAGGTTCGTCTGCATGATCGCGGCGAGATTGCCGATCGCGAGCGAGAGCACCGCGAGCACTGCCAACATTTGCTGCCATTCGAGCGCCATCGGGCCGAGTGCGTCGCCGAGCAGGCGATAGGCCATCGCAAAGGCCGCGATCTTCGGCGCGCTGGCGAGGAACAGCGTTACCGCGGTCGGCGAACCCTCGTAGACATCCGGCAGCCACATGTGGAACGGCGCGGCGCCGAGCTTGAACGCGGTGCCGACGACGATGAAGGTGACGCCGAGCACCAGCAGGTTACGATTTTCGTAGGCCAGCGAGGCCGCGCCGTGGATCGAGCCGAAGTCGAGCGATCCGGTGGCGCCGTAGACCATCGACATGCCGTAGAGCAACATCCCCGAGGCTAGCGCACCGAGCACGAAGTACTTCATCGCCGCCTCGGACGAGAGGGACGAGTCGCGGTTCAGTGCGACGAGCGCATACGAAGACAACGCCAGCAGCTCGAGTCCGAGGTAGAGCAACAGCAGGTTTGCCGACGAGGCCATCAGCATCATGCCAAGCGTGCCGAACAGCGCCAGCACGTAGAACTCGCCGACGAAAAGCCCGCGGTCGCGCAGATAGGGCTTCGCGTAGACAAAGACCGCGGCCATCGTCACCAGCATTGCGACCTTGAGCAGGTCGGCCGCGCCGTCGCGCACGAACATGCCGCCGAAGACACGGATCTCCTCCGTATGCGGGCGCAGCGTCAGGATCGCGGTCAGCACCAGCGCCAACAGCGACAGGAAGTGCGTGAGGCCACGCCGCTGCTGGGACACGAACAAGTCGATCATCAGGATCGAGAGCGCCGCGCCAAGCAGGAACAGCTCGGGCGCCAGCGACATAAGGTCGGCCATGCCAACGTTCACGTTCATCTCAGAGCTTCCCGGCGCTGATGTGGTCGGCCAGCGCCGCCAGCGAGGCGTCCATCAGTTCGATCAGCGGTGCCGGCCACACACCGACCAGCAGCACCGCAACCGCGAAGGCGCAAAGGACGAAGGCCTCGCGCGCGTCGATGTCCTTGAGTTCGCGGACCTCCTGGTTCGCGACCTCGCCGAAGATCACGCGCTTGACCAGCCAGAGCGTGTAGGCGGCGCCGATCACCAGCGTCAGCCCTGCCAACACCGCGAACCATGGATTGGCCTGGAACGCGGCGATGATGACCATGAACTCGCCGACGAAGCCGCTGGTGCCGGGCAGGCCGGAGTTCGCCATCGCGAACAACACGAACAGGGCAGCGAACCACGGCATCGAGTTCGCGACCCCGCCGTAATCGCGGATCATGCGGCTGTGCATCCGGTCGTAGAGCACGCCGACGCAGGAGAACATCGCGCCGGAAATGAAGCCGTGCGAGACCATCTGGACCATCGCGCCCTGCAGGCCCAGGCGCGCGGCGTCGGCGTTGCCGGCTTCGCGCACCAGCGCAAAAGCGATGAACGTGCCGAGGGTCACGAAGCCCATGTGCGAGATCGACGAGTACGCGATCAGCTTCTTCATGTCCTCCTGGACCAGCGCCACGAGGCCGACGTAGATCACGGCGACCAGCGACAGCGCGATCACCAGCCAAGCCCACTCCTGCGAGGCGTCGGGCGTGACCGGCAGCGAGAAGCGCAGGAAGCCGTAGCCGCCGATCTTGAGCATGATCGCCGCCAGGATCACCGAGCCGCCGGTCGGCGCCTCGACATGGGCATCCGGAAGCCAGGTGTGCACCGGCCACATCGGCACCTTGACCGCGAAGGCGACCAGGAAGGCGAAGAACAGCCACATTTGTTCGGTTGCATTCAGCGGCAACAGCGCCCACTGCGCCAGCTCCCAGTTGCCGGCCTTGAGGTACAGGTACACCAGCCCGACCAGCATGAAGATCGAGCCCAAGAAGGTGTAGAGGAAGAACTTGATGCTGGCGTAGACGCGGCGTGGCCCGCCCCAGATGCCGATGATGATGAACATCGGCACCAGCATCGCCTCGAAGAAGACGTAGAACAGCAGCGCGTCCAGCGCCGCGAACACGCCGATCATCATGCCTTCGAGGATCAGGAAGCTGGCGACGTACTGGTGGGCGCGATCCTCGATCGATTCCCACGCGCCAACCAGCACCAGCACGGTGCAGAACGCGGTCAGCAGGATCAGCGCAACCGAGACACCGTCGACACCGAGGTGGTACCAGGCGTTGATCGCGGCGATCCACTCGTGGCGTTCGACGAACTGCATCACGGCGCTCGAGCCGTCGAAATCGGTGTACAGCGGAATCGACAGCAGCAGCGTGGCGAGCGCGACGACGAGGCCGGCCCAGCGCGCCTCGCGCGCGCGGTCGGCGCCGAATCCGAGGACCAGTGCGCCGCCGACGATCGGCAGCCAGACCAGAAGGGAAAGCAGGGGCCAGTCGGCAGTCATGACGAAAGCAGCCAGTCCGTGGTTCGCGAGACTTTCATCAGCGCGGCCATGCGAAGAAACCAAGCAGCACGATGAGTCCGAGGATCATCGAGAACGCATAGTGATAGAGGTAGCCCGACTGGGCGCGGCGCACGAGCCCTGCGATTCGGTCGACGACATCAGCCGAGCCATTGACGAGGCCATCGTCGATCACCGCGACGTCGCCACCGCGCCATAGCCCGCGGCCCAGCCGCACACTGCCGCGCATGAAAACGGCCTGGTAGAAGTCATCGAAGCCATACTTGCGCTCGAGCACCGTCACGACCGGCGCGAAGGCCGCGCGCGCCCGGCCCGCGAGCTCGGGCTTCACGAGGTACATCAGCGTCGCCGCGGCGAAACCGCCGAGCGCTAGCCAGAACGCCGGGGTCACGAAGCCGTGCAGACCAAAGGTGAGCGGGCTGCCGAAGTGCTCGCCGATGCGCGCGACCATGTCGTGCTCGGGCTTGACGAAGATCGCGCCGTCGAAGAATCCGCCAAAGAGCATCGGCTGGACCGTAAGGAAGCCGATCGCGACCGACGGGATCGCGAGCAGCACCAGCGGCAGCGTGACCACCCACGGCGACTCGTGCGGGGGATGCGCGAGGTGGCCGGGCGTGTGGTGCCCGTGGTGGTCGTCATGGTGATCGTCGTGCGCACTTCCATGGCCGTGGCCGCCGTGGCTCGCATCGACGACGAAGCGCTCCTTGCCAAAGAAAGCCAGGTAGATCAGCCGGAAGCTGTAAAGCGAGGTCACGAAGACACCGGCCAGCACCAGCCACTTCGCGTAATGGTGCACGAAGTTCCCGCTCTCGGCCGCGTGCTTGGTGGCCTCGATGATGACGTCCTTCGAGTAGAAGCCCGAGAAGAACGGCGTGCCGACCAGCGCCAGCGTGCCGATCATCGAGGTCCAGAAGGTCAACGGCAGGTAGCGCCGGAGGTTGCCCATGTGACGCATGTCCTGCTCGTGATGCATCGCGATGATCACCGAACCCGCCGCGAGGAACAGCAGCGCCTTGAAGAAGGCGTGGGTCATCAGATGGAAGATCGCGGCGCCGTAGGCCGAGACGCCGAGCGCGACCGTCATGTAGCCGAGCTGCGACAGCGTCGAGTAGGCGACCACGCGCTTGATGTCGTTCTGGACGAGTCCGATCAGCCCAGTGAAGAAGGCCGTGGTCGCGCCGATGAAGAGCACGAACTCGAGCGCCGCCGGCGCGTTCTCGAAGAGCGGCGAGGTGCGCGCGACCATGAAGATGCCGGCCGTGACCATGGTCGCGGCGTGGATCAGCGCCGAGATCGGGGTCGGGCCCTCCATCGAGTCCGGCAGCCAGACGTGCAAGGGCACCTGCGCCGACTTGCCCATCGCGCCGATGAACAGGCACACGCAGATGAACGTCGTCACATCCCACGCCGCGCCAGCCCACGGCGAGAAGGTCGCGCCCTCGAGCACGCCGGCCTGGACGCGCTCGAACACGGTCGCGTAATCCATGCTCCCGGTCCAGTAGACGACCGCCGCGATGCCGAGCAGGAAGCCGAAATCGCCGACCCGATTGACGAGGAAAGCCTTCAGGTTCGCAAAGATCGCGGTCGGACGCTTGAACCAGAAACCGATGAGCAGGTACGAGACCAGGCCCACCGCCTCCCAGCCGAAGAACAGCTGTAGGAAGTTGTTGCTCATGACCAGCATGAGCATCGAGAACGTGAACAGCGAGATGTAGCTGAAGAAGCGCTGGTAGCCCGGGTCATCAGCCATGTAGCCGATGGTGTAGACGTGGACCAGCAGCGAGACGAAGGTCACGACGACCATCATCACCGCGGTCAGGCGGTCGACCAGGAAACCGACGTGGGCCGAATAGCGACCGACCTCGAAGAAGGTGTAGACGTTCCCGTTGAAGGTCGGCGCGCCGCCCGTCACGAGCTGCCACAGCACCCAGCACGACAGCGCGCAGGAGAGCGCGACGCCGAGGATCGTGATCGTGTGCGCGCCGGCGCGGCCGATCTGGCGGCCGAACAGGCCCGCGCCGACGGCGCCGAAGAGCGGCGCCAGCACGATGGCGAGCAGGACGGATTGCGGGATCACGCCGATGTTTCCCCGTGTCGTGGTCCGGGCCGCGCGCGCCCGGTCGTTGCCTGAAACCTGTACCGCCCGCCGCGCCCGCGGTGGCCCGCGATGCCGGACGCCGAAGCGCCCGGGACGATCGCATCACCCCTTCATGTCGCTGATCTCGGCGACGTTGATCGTGCTGCGGTTGCGGAACAGCACGACCAGGATCGCAAGGCCGATCGCCGATTCCGCGGCGGCGACGGTGAGGATGAAGAAGACGAAGACCTGCCCCGCCACGTCACCGAGGAAGTAGGCGAAGGCGACGAAGTTGATATTGACCGCGAGCAACATCAGCTCGATCGCCATCAGCAGGATGATCACGTTCTTGCGGTTGATGAAGATCCCGGCGACGCTGATGCAGAACAGCAGCGCGCCGAGGCCAAGGAAGTGACCTAGCGTGAGCGCGCTCATCGGCCGCCCTCCGATTCGACCCTCTCGGCCGGCATCTTGACCACGCGTAAGCGGTCCTCCTTGCGGACCAGCACCTGGCGGCCCGGGTCCTGGGCCTTGGAGCCGGCCTTACGCGGGCGCAGCGTCAGCGCGATCGCCGCGATGATGGCCACGGTCAGGATCACGGCCGCAATCTCGAACGGCAGCAGGTAATCGGTGAACAGCGCCTGCCCGATCCACTCGGTATGGCTGACGCCGGCCGCCGCGGCCGGATCGACCGCCGGGGCCTCGACGCCGGACATCCGACGCCAGCCGATCAGGGCCAGCATCTCGACCAGCATCGCGACCGCGACCAAGATCGCGAACGGCAGATAGCGTGCGAAGCCTTCGCGCACGATGTCGGTGCGGATGTCGAGCATCATCACGACGAACAGAAACAGCACCATCACCGCACCGACATAGACCAGCACCAGCGCGATGGCGAGGAACTCGGCCTTTGCCAGCAGCCATACGCAGGCGACCGAAAAGAAGGTCAAAACCAGCAGCAGTGCGGCATGGACCGAGTTACGGACCGAGATCACGCCAACCGCGGCGCCGGTCGCGATCGCGGCGAAGAACCAGAACAGAGCGAGTTCGATGCTCATCGGCGGCTCAGCGGTAGCGCGCGTCCTGCGCACGATTGGCCGCGATCTCGGCCTCGAGGCGGTCGCCGATCGCGAGCAGTTGCTGCTTGGTCACGACGTTCTCGCCGCGCGACTCGAAGTGGTATTCGTGCAGGTGCGTCTCGACGATCGAATCGACCGGGCAGCTCTCCTCGCAGAAACCGCAGTAGATGCACTTGAACAGGTCGATGTCATAGCGCGTGGTGCGGCGGGTGCCATCGGCGCGCTGCTCGGAGTCGATCGTGATCGCGAGCGCCGGGCACACCGCCTCGCACAGCTTGCACGCGATGCAGCGCTCCTCGCCGTTCGGGTAGCGACGCAACGCGTGTAACCCGCGGAAGCGGTTCGACTGCGGGATCCTCTCCATCGGGTAGCGAACCGTGTACTTCGGCTTGGCGAAGTACCGGCCGGTGACGGCAAGCCCCTTGAGCAGCTCGATCAACATCAGGCTCTTGAAGTAGGCGACGACGCGGTTCATGGACTTTCCTCAGGCTCCCGGCACCAGCCACTTCAGATGGACGAACATCGCCACCACGAGGATCCAGACGATCGTGATCGGGATGAAGACCTTCCAGCCAAGGCGCATGATCTGGTCGTAGCGATAGCGCGGGAAGGTCGCGCGGAACCACAGAAAGCAGAACATGAAGAACACGACCTTGATCGCGAGCCACCATGGGCCGGGTTGGCCGATCAGGCCCCAGCCCGCCGGGAACGGCGACAGCCAGCCACCCATGAACATCAGCGCGGTCAGCACCGAGATCAGGATCATGTTGGCGTATTCGGCCAGGAAGAAGGTCGCGAACGCGGCCCCGCCGTATTCGACGTGGAAGCCGGCGACGATCTCGGACTCGCCCTCGGCGACATCGAAGGGCGCGCGGTTGGTCTCGGCGACGCCGGAGATGAAGTAGATCAGGAACAGCGGCAGCAGGGGCAACCAGAACCACTCGAAGAGGCCGCGGTCGCCTGCCTGGGCATTGACGATCTCGGTCAGATTCAACGAACCGGCCGCCATCAGCACGCCGACCAGCGCGAAGCCCATTGCGATCTCGTAGGAGACGACTTGCGCCGCCGAGCGCATCGCGCCAAGAAAGGCGTATTTCGAGTTCGACGCCCAGCCGGCGAGAATCACGCCGTACACCCCCATCGAGGTCATCGCCAGCAGGTACAGCAGCGCAGCGTTGATGTCGGCCAGTACGAGGCCATCGCCGAAGGGCACCACCGCCCACGCCGCGAAGGCCGGCGCCATCGCCAGGACCGGTGCGAGGTAGAACAGGAACTTGTTCGCGTTCGTCGGAACGATCAGTTCCTTGAACAGCATCTTGAAGACGTCGGCGAAAGGCTGCAGCAGGCCGAGCGGGCCGATCTGGTTTGGGCCCATACGTACTTGCATGAACCCGATGACCTTGCGCTCGGCCAGCGTGTAAAACGCGACCGTGAGGATGATCGGCAGCGTGACGACGAGGATCTTGATCAGCGTCCAGACGAGCAGCAGCACGGTCGGCATGCCGCCGAGCACTGCCTCCAACAGGCCGTAGACGAGGTCGGTGACCATCAGTCTTCAGCCCTCGCGACGGTGAGCGGCGTGCCCGTGGGACCGAGCGCATCGACGATCGCGTGGCCGGACTCGACCCACGCTGCGCCGACCGGCACCGCGGTCGAGATCCCGACCGGCAGCAGCACGGTCGCCGAGCCGTCCGAGACCCGTGCCGTGG
The DNA here is from genome assembly GCA_937924195.1 of uncultured Lysobacterales bacterium. GTDB lineage: Bacteria > Pseudomonadota > Gammaproteobacteria > Xanthomonadales > Ahniellaceae > UDEA-SF1. The sequence goes on along the minus strand of CALDVP010000025.1, from coordinate 9,754 downwards.
CACCGGCCGCCAGGCCGGCCGCAAGCGCGTCCGAGGGGTTCAGAACCGCCGTGGCCGGACGGACCAGCGGCGTTGCCTGCAACGCTGGCGCGCGCCGGACCACGGCATCGACCGCGTAGATCGGCATGCTGGCGATCCGCAGCAGGCCCGCGGGACGCGCGCCGCGCGCACCGGGCGTGGCCGCGACGGTCGCGGCCGGCGCGGCGATCCGCGCATCGACCCGCGCGGCCACCTCGCCATGCTCGACGAAATCGAAACCGGGCAATCCGAGCGCGGCGCCGAGCGCGCGCAGCACGCGCCAGCCGGCCCGGGCCTCGCCTGGCAGCTTCGTCGCCGCGGCGACGCGCTGGACGCGGCCGTCGAGGTTGACGTAGGTCCCCACGGTCTCGGGCGGCAGTCCGATCGGCAGCACCGCGGCCGCGTTGCGACGCGCACTGTCGGACAGGTAGGCCCCGACGTGGACATGGAAGGCGCTCGCTGCCAGCGCACGGTCGAAGGCCGCCGGCAGCGCGGCATCGGCAGCCTCGGCCTGCCAGGTGAGCAGTGCGGCGGACGGCGCCGCGATCAGGGCCGCGGCGTTGCGGCCCGCCTTGGCCGGCACCGCGCCAACGCGGGCGAGGCCAACGCCGTTAGCACCCATCGGCACCTCATCGAAGGCCGAGCCGGTGGCAGCGGCAAGATGCCGCGCCAGCGCGCGTAGGAGTGCGGCCTGAGGATGCTGCGCGGCGAAATCGCCGAACACCAGCACCGCGTCGGCGGCGTCGGCGAGGGTCCTTGCCATCGCACGGTGCGCGTCGGCCGCGTCGAAGTCACCGACCGCACCGGCGAGTTCGGCCGGCAGCGGTGCGGCCGCATCGGCAATGGCGGCAAGCTCGCCGACCATCTGCCACGGATCTGCGATCCGTGCCGCGGCGATCTCGAAATGGAAGTCGAAGGCCACCGGGTTGACCGCGAGCACCTTGGCCCCGCGACGCCACGCCTTGCGGATGCGGTGGCCGAGCAGCGGCTGGTCGTGGCGCGGGTTCGAACCGACCAGCAGGATCGCGTCGGCGTGCTCGACCGCGGCCAGCGGCTTCTCGAAGGTGGCGCCGGATGCGGTGTCGGTCGCGTCGGTGAGACGCAGGCGGTGATCGATTGAATCGCTGCCGAGGCCGCGCACGATCTCGCCAAGCAGCAACCCCTCCTCGCAGCTCGCGAGCGGGGCGACCAGCGCGCCGACGTCGCCGCCGCGCGCCTTCAGGCCCTCGGCGACGAAGGCGATGGCCTCGTCCCACGGCACCTCGACCAGCTTGCCCTCGCGGCGCACCAGCGGGCGCGTGGCGCGGTCGGCTGCCTCGAGTCCCTGGTGGCTGTAGCGGTCGCGGTCGGCCAGCCAGCACTCGTTGATCGCCTCGTCATCGCGCGGCACCGCGCGCATCGCCTGGCCGCGACGCACGTGCAGGAACAGGTTCGAGCCGATCGCGTCGTGGTAGCCGATCGACGGCCGCGCGATGAGTTCCCATGCCCGGGCGCGGAAGCGGTAGACCTTGTTGGTCAGCGCGCCGACCGGGCAGACATCGATCACGTTGCCCGAGAGCTCGGACTCGATCGCCTTGCCGATGTAGGTGCCGATCTCGAGGTGCTCGCCGCGGCCCATGCCGCCAAGCTCGGTGGTGCCGGCGATCTCGGTCATGAAGCGGACGCAGCGCGTGCAGTGGATGCAGCGCGTCATGTCGGTCGAGATCAGCGGGCCAAGGTCCTCGTCCGCGACCACGCGCTTGCGCTCGGTGAACCGGCTGACCGAGCGGCCGTAGCCCATCGCGAGGTCCTGCAGTTCGCACTCGCCGCCCTGATCGCAGATCGGGCAGTCGAGCGGATGGTTGATCAGCAGGAACTCCATCACGCTGCGCTGGGCGTCGAGCGCGCGCTTGGACTGTGTGTACACCTTCATGCCGTCCATCACCGGCGTCGCGCAGGCCGGCATCGGCTTCGGGGCCTTTTCGACGTCGACGAGGCACATGCGACAGTTGGCCGCGATGCTGAGCTTCTCGTGGTAGCAGAAGCGCGGGATCGCGATGCCGACCTGGTCGGCGGCCTGGATGATCATGCTGCCCTTGGGCACCTGGACCGTGTGACCATCGATCTCGACGGTGACGAGGTCGGTGGCCGGGACCGGGTTCACGACCGCGTTCATGCCGCCTTCCTCGGCAGGTCCTCCACGAGCGAGCGCCTGTGGACGACGTAGTGCTCGAACTCATGCCAGAAGTGACGCAGGAAGCCCTGCACCGGCCATGCGGCGGCCTCCCCGAAGGCGCAGATCGTGTGACCTTCGATCTGCCCGGCCGCGGCCTTGAGCAGGTCGAGGTCCTTGAGCTCAGCCTGGCCGTTCACGATCCGGGTCAGCAACCGGTACATCCAGCCGGTGCCCTCGCGGCACGGCGTGCACTGACCGCAGCTCTCGTGGTAGTAGAACTGCGCGATGCGCTGGCAGGCCCGCACCATGCAGGTAGTGTCGTCCATCACGATGACCGCGCCCGACCCGAGGCCAGAGCCAGCCTTCTGCAACGCGTCGAAGTCCATCGTCAGGTTCATCATCGTCTCGCCGGGGAGCACCGGCATCGACGAGCCGCCGGGGATCACGCCCTTGAGCGTGCGCCCGGCCTTGAGACCGCCGGCCATCTCGAGCAGGTCCCGGAAGGGCGTGCCGAGCGGGACCTCGTAGTTGCCTGGACGGGTGACATGGCCCGAGACCGAGAACACCTTCGGACCGCCGTTGTTGGGCTTGCCGATGCCGAGGAACCAGTCGGCGCCATTGCGGATGATCGCCGGCACCGAAGCGAAGGTCTCGGTGTTGTTGATCGTGGTCGGTTTGCCGTAGAGGCCGAAATTGGCCGGGAACGGCGGCTTGAATCGCGGCTGGCCCTTCTTGCCCTCGAGCGACTCCATCAGCGCGGTCTCCTCGCCGCAGATGTAGGCGCCGGCGCCGAGCGCGGCGTGGAGATCGAAGTCGAAGCCCGAACCCAGGATGTCGCGGCCGAGCCACCCGTGCTGGTAGGCCTCGCGGATCGCCTGCTCGATCCGCGCGAAGGGCTCGCGCATGAACTCGCCGCGCAGGTAGTTGTAGCCGACGTTGGCGCCCATCGCGTAGGCGCCGATCGCCATGCCCTCGATCACCGCATGCGGGTTGTAGCGCAGGATGTCTCGATCGTGGCAGGTGCCGGGCTCGGACTCGTCCGAATTGCACAGCACGTACTTGGTGCCCGGTGCCGACCGCGGCATGAAGCTCCACTTGAGCCCGGTCGGGAAGCCCGCGCCGCCGCGTCCGCGCAGCGCCGATGCCTTGACCGTGTCGATGACCTGCTCACGTGACCACCGCTCGGAGAGGATCTTCCGTAGCGCCTGGTAGCCGCCAGCCTTGAGGTAATTCTCGTAGGTCCACGGCTCGTCGAACTGCAACGTGGTGAACACCACGTTGTGCGCAGCGGGCATGAATCCTTCGTAAGCGTGGCGGGCCATGTGGGGGTGTCCGGCTGTCACTTGAGTTCGTCGAGCAGCCGGTCGAGATCGGCCGGCGTCAGATTTTCGTGGTAATGACCGTTGACCTGTGCCATTGGCGCGCGGACGCACGCAGCGAGGCACTCCTCCTCGGCCACCAGGTGCACCCGGCCGTCGGGAGTGGACTGGCCGAGCTGGATGCCGAGCCGCGCTTCCGCATGACGAACCAGCTCATCGGCGCCGTTCAGCCAGCACGAGATGTTGGTGCAGATGCTGACCTTGTTGCGGCCGCAGCGGCCGAGGTGCAGCATCGAGTAGAACGAGGCGACCTCGTAGGCCCACACCGGCGGAAGGTCGAGATACTTCGCGACCGCAGTGATGATCTCGTCGGACAGCCAGCCCTCGTTCTGCTCCTGCGCCTTCATCAGCGCCTGGATCACGGCCGAACGCTTGCGCTCCGGCGGGAACTTGGCGACCCAGTGGTCGATGTGCGCCCGCGTCGCGTCCGACAGCACCAACAGCGGATCGACGTCCCGGACGGCGTTGAAACCGATGGCCGACTTCATCGGTCGATCTCCCCGAAGACCACGTCGAGCGTGCCGATGACCGCGACCACGTCGGGCAGCATGTGGCCGCGTACGATCTCGTCCATCGCCGAGAGGTGCGCGAAGCCCGGCGCGCGTAGCTTGACCCGGAACGGCTTGTTGGCGCCGTCCGAGACGAGATAGCAGCCGAACTCGCCCTTCGGTGCCTCGACCGCGGCGTAGGTCTCGCCGGCGGGGACGCTGTAGCCCTCGGTGAAGAGCTTGAAGTGATGGATCAGCGCTTCCATGTCGTCCTTCATCTCTTCCCGGGACGGCGGCGCAACCTTGAAGTTGCGAACCATCACCGGGCCCGGGTTGCGCCGCAGCCAGTCTACGCACTGCCTGATGATGCGATTGGATTGGCGCATCTCCTCGACCCGGACGAGGTAGCGGTCGTAGCAGTCACCGTTGCTGCCGAGCGGGACGTCGAAGTCGACGTCGGCGTACTTCGCATAGGGCTGCTTCTTGCGCAGATCCCAGGCGATGCCCGAGCCGCGCAGCATGGGTCCACTCATGCCCCAGGCCATCGCCAGCTCCGGAGGCACCACGCCGATCCCGACCGTACGCTGCTTCCAGATGCGGTTGTCGGTCAGCAGGGTCTCGTACTCGTCGACTCGGCGCGGGAAGTCCTCGCAGAAGGCGTCGAGGAAGTCGAGCATCGAGCCCTCGCGCCACGCGTTCAGGCGCTTTAGGTCCTGGCCCTTGTGCCACGGGCTCTCGCGATACTGCGGCATCCGGTCCGGCAGGTCGCGATAGACGCCCCCCGGTCGGTAGTAGGTCGCATGCATGCGCGCGCCCGAGACCGCCTCGTAACAGTCCATCAGCTCCTCGCGCTCGCGGAACGCATAAAGGAACAGCGTCATTGCGCCGAGGTCGAGCCCGTTCGAGCCAATCCACATCAGGTGGTTCAGGATCCGCGTGATCTCGTCGAACATGGTGCGGATCCATTGCGCCCGCTCCGGTGCTTCGATGCCGAGCAGCTGCTCGATCGCACGCACGTAGGCGTGCTCGTTACACATCATCGACACGTAGTCCAGTCGGTCCATGTAGCCGATCGACTGGTTGAAGGGCTTGGATTCGGCGAGCTTCTCGGTCCCGCGGTGCAGGAGGCCGACGTGCGGGTCGGCGCGGACGACGGTCTCGCCGTCCATTTCGAGCACGAGCCGGAGCACGCCGTGAGCCGCCGGATGCTGCGGCCCGAAGTTCATCGTGTAGGTCTGGATCTCGGCCATCGCTTACCTGCCCTCGCTCGCTTCCTGCTCGGCGCGGCTCTGGAGATAGCGCGAGTCCTCGCGCACGACGCGCGGCACCAGCACGCGCGGTTCGATCGACACCGGCTCATAGACCACGCGGCCTTTCTCGGGGTCGTAACGGACCTCGACGTTGCCGATCAGTGGGAAATCCTTGCGGAACGGATGGCCGACGAAGCCGTAATCGGTGAGGATCCGGCGCAGGTCCGGGTGTCCTTCGTAGACGATGCCGAAGAGGTCGAAGGCTTCGCGCTCGAACCAGTTGGCCCCGGGCCACACCGCCGTCAGCGACGGGATCACCGGCAGCTCGTCGTCAGGCGCGAAGCTGCGCAGGCGCAGGCGCCGGTTGGTGGCGATCGAGAGCAAGTGGACGACGCTCGCGAAGCGACGGGCGATCCCGGCGAAGTGGACCTCGCCGAAGCGGAAGCGCCCGGGACCGGCACCCTCGACGCCGCGCGAGAAGCCGCCGCTCGACGCCTCGTCGCTACCTTCCCACTCCGAGAATCCGTACGAGGCGTAGTCGACGCCGCACAGGTCGACCAGTTGCTCGAAGCAGAACTCGCGCTCGTCGCGCAGCGCCCGCGCGACCTCGAGCAGGCTCGCCGGCGTCACCTCGACCGTGACCTGTCCGAGGCGCTCATGGACGGCGGCGACCCGGTCACCGAAGCGCGCGACGATCCGTTTCGCCAGTTCCGAGGCGTGTTCACTCATGCGGGTGTGTCGCTCAGCGGGTGACCGTGTTGGTTCGGCGGATCTTCTTCTGCAACTGCAGGATCCCGTAGACCAGCGCCTCGGCGGTCGGCGGGCAGCCCGGCACATAAATATCGACCGGAACGATGCGGTCGCAGCCGCGCACCACCGAGTAGGAATAGTGGTAATAGCCGCCACCATTCGCACAGGAGCCCATCGAAATGACCCACTTCGGGTCGGGCATCTGGTCGTAGACCTTGCGCAGCGCCGGCGCCATCTTGTTGACCAGCGTGCCGGCGACGATCATCACGTCCGACTGGCGTGGACTCGGTCGAAAGACGATGCCGAAGCGGTCGAGGTCGAGGCGTGACGCGCCGGCGTGCATCATCTCGACCGCGCAGCACGCGAGCCCGAAGGTCATCGGCCACATCGACCCGGTTCGTGCCCAGTTGACCAGCGCATCGACCGATGTCGTGACGAAGCCGCGCTCGAGTAGCGGATTGTCGCCCTGCGGCCTGAGGATGTCGTCGACCTGCCCGACCGGGATCGGGTTGTGGAATACCTCGGCTACTCCCATTCGAGCGCTCCCTTCTTCCACTCGTACACGAAACCGATCACGAGGATGCCGAGGAACACGGTCATCGCGATGATCGCGGGCATGCCGATGTCGTCGAACACCAGCGCCCACGGAAACAGGAAGGCGATCTCGAGATCGAAGATGATGAAGAGGATCGCGACGAGGTAGTAGCGGACGTCGAACTTCATGCGCGCGTCCTCGAAGGCCTCGAAGCCGCACTCGTACGGAGAGAGCTTTTCGACGCCACCGCGCCGGGGGCCGAGCGCGCTGCCAAGGGCGAGGAGTACGATCGCGATCGCGCCGGCCACGCCGAGGAACATCAAGATCGGCAGGTACTGTGACAGATCCATATCACTCGCTTCGCTTACGTCGCGGCGATCCGCCGCCATCATTGGTGCCCAGGAAAGGACTCGAACCTTCACGGGTGTCCCCGCTACCACCTCAAGGTAGTGCGTCTACCAATTCCGCCACCTGGGCAATGCACGAAACGTCAAGGACCGCCCGATCACTCCTTCGGCGGCTCTTCCGCCGTAGTCGTCGGCGCGGGCGCCTCGGGCACGTCGGAAGCCGGAGCCTCTGCAGCCGGAGCCGTCGGAACCTCGGTCGCCGGCGCTGGCGCCTGCACCGGCGCGGTCGGCGCGCCACGGCCCATGACGCCGAGGTCGCCGGCGCTGTTCGAGCCATAGGTGTGGGCGATGAACATGCCCATACCGAGGCTGGTCGCGAAGAACAGCGTCGCCAGCACCGCGGTCGAGCGTGTGAGGAACGAGGCGGCGCCCCGCGCGCCGAAGACGGTGGCCGACGCGCCAGCGCCGAAGCCGGAGCCGGCCTGCGCCCCGGCGCCGCGCTGCATCAGGATGAACCCGACCATCGCGATCGCGACCAGGACATAGAGGATGTTGAGGATGGTGAGAGTCATGTCGCCTGCACTGGTTGCGAGCGGGCCTTCGCTGCCGCCGCGATGATCCCCGCGAACTCGCTTCCGACGAGGGAAGCACCGCCCACCAGACCACCGTCGACTTCAGCCCGTCCGAACAGTTCGAACGCGTTGCCTGCCTTGACGCTGCCGCCGTAGAGGATTGGAAGCAAGTTCGCGATCATAGCATCGCACCGCGCGACTTCGCCACGGATGTGCGCGTGCGCCAGCGCCGCCTGCTCGCTGGTCGCCGTCCGCCCGGTACCGATCGCCCAGACCGGCTCATAGGCGATGATGGCGCGCGCAAAGGCACCGATGCCGACCCGATCGATCACGGCCATCAGCTGCTGCGTCAGCACCGCCTCGGTGGCCCCCGCCTCGCGCTCCGCCAGCGTCTCGCCGATGCACAGCACCGGCACCAGACCCGCCGCCTGCGCGGCTGCGAACTTGTCGGCGACGACGGCATCGGTCTCGCCGTGGTACTGACGCCGCTCGGAGTGGCCGACCAACACGTGACTTGCGCCGACATCCGCCAGCATCGCGCCCGAGACCTCTCCGGTGTAGGCGCCGTACGCGTGCGCGGAGAGGTCCTGCGCACCGAAGTCGATGCCCCGGGCCGCGAACTCGCGGGCCAAGGGCTCGATCTGCACGAAGGGCGGAAACACCAGCGTCATCACGCGCGCCTCGAGTGCGGCCGCGACCTCGCCGAGCAGGGCTCGGGCGCTGGCCAGCGTGCCATGCATCTTCCAGTTGCCGGCAGCGATCATGCGACGCATCGGAGCGAGCGACCCGCGGAGGATAACCGGCTGAGGATAGCGGCCCGACGATTCGTGATAAAGCCGCGACATGGGCCCGCGTAGACTCGGAGAGCACTCGTGCGAGGAGTCCTCGATGTCCCGTCCCGTTGCCCTCGTCACCGGCGCCTCGGCCGGCATCGGCCGCGCCTTCGCGATCGAACTCGCCGCGCGCGGCCACGACCTCGTGCTGACCGCGCGTCGCCGCGAACGGCTCGACGAACTGGCGGCCGATTTGCAGCGCACCCACGGCACCCGCAGCCACGTCGTGTCGATGGATCTCGTCGACCCGACGGCGCCGGAGGCGCTAGCGGCATCGGTCGCCGAGGCCGGGTTCGCGATCGACGTGCTGATCAACAATGCCGGCTACGGAGTACCCGGCAGTCTCGTCAGTCAGCCGTGGCCGGTCCACCGCGACTTCGTCCAGGTGATGATGACCGCACCAGTCGAGCTGTGCTGGCGCTTCCTGCCCGGCATGCGCGAACGGCGCCGCGGCACGATCATCAACGTCGCGTCGCTCGCCGGGCTCACCCCGGGCTCTGCTGGACACACGCTTTACGGCGGCTCGAAGGCTTTTCTGATCCGCTTCTCGCAGTCGCTCGCTTTCGAGAACGCGGCGTTCGGCATCCGGGTCTCGGCGCTCTGCCCCGGGTTCACCTACTCCGAGTTCCACGACGTCACCGGCACGCGGCCCCAGGTGAGCCAGCTGCCGAAGTGGATGTGGATGAGCGCCGCGGACGTCGTGCGCGAGGGCCTCGACGCCGCGGCGCAGGGTCGCGTGGTGCACGTGACTGGACGCCCGAACCGTCTGATCAAGGCGCTAGTCGAGGTGCTCCCCGACCGCGCGGCCGAGGCTCTGATGCGGCGCCAGTCGAAGCGCTTCCGCGCGGCGGACTGAGCATGACGAGCTGCGGCGCGTTCGAACAAGGCCTGCAGCGAATCGCGAACCTGCGCCTGCGTCTCCAGCAAACGAGGTTCGCGTAGGCGCGACCCCGGGTCATCACCGCCAGGGCCTGTGCGGGGCCCTGCGACGACGGATCGCGTCGCGATCGGCGCCCGCCTCCGACGAGGAATGTCGCGTCCGCTGGAACGACCGGAACTCCCGGCCGAGGCGGACCTCGAGCGCCCCTCAGATCAACCGGATTTCGCGCAGTCGTTCCATCAGATAGCCGTGCGCGGTGATCGGCTCGGGATAGCGGTTCGGATGGTCGGCGTCGATGCAGGCAGGCAGCACGTCGATCAGGAAGTCCGGGTTTGGGTGCAGGAAGAATGGCACCGAGTAGCGCGGCTGGCGCGCAAGCTCACCCGGGGGATTGACCACGCGGTGTGTCGTCGATGGATAGACGTGGTTGGTCAGGCGCTGCAGCATGTCGCCGATATTGACGACGATGGTGTCGCCGTCGGCGGTGAACGGCACCCATTCGCCCTTGCGCGAGAGCACCTCGAGGCCCGCCGCGCTGGCGCCGACC
>CALDVP010000024.1 GCA_937924195.1 uncultured Lysobacterales bacterium | reverse complement strand
CCGCAGGACGCCCTGACGCAGGTTCACCTGGTCGACGCCCAGAGCGACCAGCTCGCTGACGCGCAGGCCGCAGGCGTACATGAGTTCGAGCATCGCCTGGTCGCGCAGACCCTCGGGCGTCGTGGTATCGCCGGCCCGGAGCAGGGCATCGACCTCGGTCTCGGTAAGCGACTTCGGCAGCGGCTTTGGCAGCTTTGGCGCGTCGACCAGCGCGGTCGGGTCGACCTCGATGCGGCCGAGGCGCAGCCACAGCCGGTAGAAGTGCCGCAGGCACGACAGCAGCCGCGCGTTGCTGCGCGCGCCGATGCCAGCCTGCTGGCGCTCGGAGAGATAGCGCAGGATCGCGGCCCGGTCGGCGGTCTCGAGCGTCATGCCCCGGCCCGCGAGCCAGCTCTCGAAGCCCGAGAGATCGCTGCGATAGCTCGCGAGGGTGTTGCGGGCGAGGCCGAGTTCGGCCCACGCGCGCTCGAGGAACTCGGCGATGACCGGCGAAGGCGGCGAGGCCTTCGGACGGCGGCCCCGCGCGAGGCGCGGCCGCGTCAGCGGGGACGCTGCGTTCTCCACGGATCGTGGCATCGCCGCAATCTATCATCGACGCATGAGCGCCTCGGAACACATCGTGCCTTCTCGCGCCGCGCCAAACGTGCCCGCCGGGCTGTGGCGGCGGTTGGCCGCGAACCTCTACGACGGCCTGCTGCTGGTCGCGATCTGGATATGTGGCGGACTGGTCGTGGTCCTGCTGCGCGGCGAGGCGGTTCCGCCGCTGACCTGGTGGTTCGAGCTGTACCTGCTCGCGCTCGCTTTCGGCTACCTCGGCTGGTCGTGGATCCGCGGCGGGCAGACCGTCGGGATGCGTGCCTGGCGCATCCGCGTCCAGCGCGCGGACGGCAAGCCGCTCGATTGGGGGCCTGCGGCGATCCGCTTCGTCGCCGGCACCGTCGTGGTGGCTGCGCTGGCCTTCGGTGCGTGGGCGGCGCGGGGCGCCGGGCCCGGTATGGCCGTCGGCCTCACCTTGCTAGCGCTGGGTGCGGCGGCGATCGGGTGGGGGCTGCTCGATCATCGCCGCCGGACCTGGTTCGATCTCGCCGCCGGGACCGAAGTCGTGCTCGCGCCGCGCAAGGCATGACGCGCGGCACGCTTTCGCGCCCGCGAACCACGGGCTAGCCTTGGCGCGATGCCGCAGAGCTTCGCGCCACCTCCAGAGTTCAGGGTCGATGCCGAGGCCGCCCGCGCCATCGTCGCGGGCCCTTGGACGCTTGCGAACCTCGGGCCGCTCTTCGCCCGCCGCCCCGCCCTGCCCGCTTGCACGGAACGCTGGACCCTGGACGCCAGCCGCCTGTCGAGCCTCGACACCGCCGGCGCGATGCTGCTGGTTCGCCTGTTGCGCGCCACCGGGCTCGGTCCCGGCGATGTCGACTTCACCGGCCTGCGCGAGGCAGATCTGCGCCTGATCGAGCTGGTCGACGCGCGCTCGCGCGATCGGTGCGAGGCCGGCGAGCCCTACTTCGGCTTCCGCGCGATGTTGGAGCGGATGGGCCGCGCGGTGGCGCGCTTCGCCACCCAGGCCTGGGAGCTGCTCGGCTTCGTGGGCCTGACGATGACGACCCTGGCCGGCGTCCTCGTCGGTCGCGCGAAGCTGCGCTGGACCTCGATCGTCCACCACATGGAGGAGACCGGTCTCGACGCGGTGCCGATCGTGGCCCTGCTGTCCTTCCTCGTCGGCGCGGTGATCGCGTTCCTCGGCGCCACGGTGCTGCGCGATTTCGGCGCTTCGATCTTCACCGTCGAGCTGGTCAGTTATGCCTTCCTGCGCGAGTTCGGCGTGCTGCTGACGGCGATCATCCTGGCCGGCCGCTCGGGTAGTGCCTTCACCGCGCAGATCGGCTCGATGAAGAGCCGCGAGGAGCTCGATGCAATCAAGGCGCTGGGACTCGACCCGATCGAACTGCTGGTGGTGCCGCGCCTCCTCGCGCTGTGCGTGATGCTGCCGCTGCTGACCTTCCTATCGATGATCATGGGCCTCGTCGGCGGCGGCATCGTCAGCATGCTGTCGCTCGACATCTCGGCCGGCCAGTTCATCACGCGCCTGAACGAGATGACCGAAATCCGGCACTTCTGGGCCGGCATGGTCAAAGCCCCGGTGTTCGCCTTCCTGATCGCGGTGGTCGGCTGCCTCGAGGGACTCAAGGTCGAAGGCAGCGCCGAGTCGGTCGGCCGCCACACCACGGCGTCGGTGGTGCAGGCGATCTTCCTCGTGATCGTATTCGATGCGCTGTTTGCGGTCTTCTTCATGGAGGTCGGCCTGTGAGCGCCATGCCGGACGGTCGCGAGCGCGTGGTCGAGGTCCGCGGCGTGGTCTCGCGCTTCGGCACCCAGGTCGTGCACGACGGACTCGACCTCGACGTCTATCGCGGCGAGGTACTCGGCGTGATCGGCGGCTCCGGCGCCGGCAAGAGCGTGCTGCTTCGTACCATCGTCGGACTTCGCCAGCCGCAAGGCGGCACGATCCGGATGTTCGGCATCGACACCACCCACATGGACGATGCCGAGCGGCGACCGATCGAGCGCCGCTTCGGCCTGCTATTCCAGGATGGCGCGCTGTTCAGCTCGTTGACGGTGCTCGAGAACGTGCGCGTGCCGCTGATCGAATACTACCGGCTGCCGGACGACGTGGTCGACGACCTCGCGATGCTGAAGATCCGGCTCGCAGGGCTGCCGACCTCGGCCGCGCACAAGTATCCGGCGGCGCTCTCGGGGGGCATGCGCAAGCGCGCGGGGCTCGCGCGCGCGCTGGCCCTGGACCCCGAGATCCTGTTCCTCGACGAACCGACCTCGGGCCTCGATCCGCTCTCGGCCGCGGCCTTCGACGAGTTGATCGCGACCCTGCATGCCTCGCTCGGACTGACCGTGTTCTTGGTGACCCACGACATGGACAGCCTGTACGCGGTCTGCGAACGGGTCGCGGTGCTGTCGAACGGCAAGGTCGTCATCGCCGATACCATCGACAAGGTGGAACAGTACGACGACGACTGGGTGCGACAGTGCTTCCTTGGCCCACGCGGCCGCAGCGCCGCCCGCCAGGCCGAGTGGGTCGCCTCCCTGGCCCGCGCCGGCTGAGCCACGACCCCAAACCGACGAGTCCCGATGGAAACCCGTGCCAGCTACGTCCTGATCGGCGCCTTCACCTTCGCGGTGTTGATCCTCGCGATGCTGTTCGTCCTGTGGATCGGCAAGTGGCAGCTCGACCGTGAGTGGGATGAATACGAAGTCGTGTTCCAGGAGGCGGTCACCGGGCTTTCGGTCGGAGGTGCCGTCCAGTTCAACGGCATCCAAGTCGGCGACGTGCGCCAGTTGATCCTCGCACCCGACGACGCGCGCAACGTGATTGCCCGGATCCGCGTGGTCAGCGGCACGCCCGTCACCGCGGACACCACGGCGCGCCTGACCTTCCAGGGCCTCACCGGCGTCGCAATCATCCAGCTCTCCGGCGGCAGGCCCGGCTCGCCGAAGCTGGTCCCGCGCGAGGGGCTGCCGCGCCCACGCATCGTCGCCGACGACTCCGCACTGCAAAAGCTGCTGGCCTCGGGCGAAGACGTGGTCGCCAACATCAACATGGTCGTTACCCGACTCGCGCGGCTGCTGGACGACGAAAACGCCACACGCATCGCCAGCACGATCAAGAACATCGACCGGATCACCTCGTCGATTGCTGGCCGCAGCGACGAGATCAGCCAGGCTCTTGCAGACCTCTCCGCGGCCAGTGCGCAGCTCAAGGACACGCTGGCCGGCACCGAGGCGCTGGTCGCCAGGCTCGATGGCGCCGCCGAGAGCACGCGCGCGCTGATGGACGGCGAGGCCCGCGAGGCGCTGGCCGCCGCGCGCGAATCGCTCGGCGAGGTCAAGCGCCTCGCCGCCAATGCAAACGCCGTGATCGAGGAGAACCGCGGCTCGATCGACAGCGCCGCCGGCCGCGGCCTCGCCCAGGTCGGCCCGATCCTGGTCGAGCTGCGCGCGACGCTGCGCGAACTCGAGCGCGTCGCGACCCGACTCGACGAGGATCCGTCCGTGCTGCTCAATGGCGCCGAACGCCCGAAGGAGTACCGCGCCCGATGAACCGGCTATTCCGAATCGTCACGGTCGCCGGCGCGACCCTGGTCTTGGCTGGCTGCATCACCGTCGGCGCCGGCGAGCGCCCCGAGGTCAGCCTGCGCGCGATCGCCGAGCCCGCGATCGAATCGGGGCCGCAGCGTGCCGACTGGCACCTCCTGGTCGACGTGCCAAAGGCGCCAGAGCCGATCGACGGCCCGCGGATCGTGCTCTCGCCGCGGCCTGGCGAGTTCGGCGTCTTTGCTGGCGTGCGCTGGACCGACCACGCGCCGCGGCACTTCCAGGCGCACGTGGTTCGCGCCTTCGAGCGGTCCGGCCGCCTTGCCGGCGTCGCCCCGGTCGCGAGCAGCGCGCGTGCCGACCGCCTGCTCGAGCTCGACCTCGACGCCTTCCATGCCGCCTACGAAGCGGACGGCGACGCAGTGCGCGTCGCATTCACCGCACGCCTGATCGACGCGCGCAGCAACCGCATCGTCGGCAGCCGCCACTTCGAGGCCCGCGCTCCGCTCGAGTCCCGCCGCATCGACGCCGTGGTCACCGGCTTCGACCGCGCGGTTGCCGAAGTCGTGCCCGCGCTGGTCGAGTGGGTATCCAACGTCCAGTAGATCCAGCGCCCGAGCAAGCGGATCGAGAGCCGTCGCGGCGCTTCCGGATCCGTAGCCGGCGTCCCTTCGCATGGGGCAATTCGGGTGAGACGCCGAGGGCCTCTGGTCACGGTCGAGATCCCCATCCTCCGCCAAACGGATTGACGCCGGCGCAACCACCGTCAATCCGCATCACCGCCGCGATCCCGCTATTTGATCACCGCCGCGATCCCGCTATTTGGGAGAATGGGACTCGACCAGTCCGAGACGGTGAAATGCGAACCAATGCACTTGCCCCCCCGCCCGATCTCGTACATTGCACCCCGCAGCACAGCAAGGGGAGGCGGTAAATGATGTCATCGATTGAAATCTTCCTGCGCCGTGTCGCGCTCGCGGTCCTGATGTTTCCCGCTGCACTGTTGTGCCCACACGCGGCCGCCGGGGAGGAGGATTGGGCCGGCCTCGAAGGGGAGTTCTACGCCCACTGCCCAGGCTGCCACTGGTGGGGTGGTGACATGCCTCGGCGCGTGGCCGAATACGCCGGCTACGGGATCAGCGCTGGGCAGCCGCGATGGGGCATTCGCGTCAATGTCATCGATGCCTTTCCTGGCGCCATGTGGAGCTTCGATGTGCAATGCCTCCTCATTTCGCCGTTCGGAGGCGATGGCGTTCCCGAGCGATCGCGCGTGCCGGCGGACGACCCTCCATCCTCGCCGTCGGAAAGCGCCCGAGCATGGTCTGGTCCGGGCTGGGGGCAGTTCGTCTGTGCCGCGAACGGACCTGTGGCAGCGAGCGCCGCCGCAGAGGATTTCCGAGCGACCGCCCATCAGTTCGCGGAGGACGGCCGCGGTGGAAAGGTCACCCACACCGTGGTCCTTGCATCAGGAAACGAGTACGGCGAATCGGTGCTCGACATCCTGCGCTGGCCGGGCAGCAATGGCGCGAGGCTCGGTGACGACATGGTCTGGCTCGCCGCTTCACTGAACGCAGCCCCGGACTACCGGCGCGAACGCATTCGCCAACCGGCGGCCTTCGTCAACCACCAACAAAACCTGGAGACCCGTTACCGCGTCGAGTTTCCCGATGGAAGTTCGGCCGAGTTCCCCCTCAACCTGAGCAACCTCCGGACGACGCTCGATCCGACCTCGGCCCGCTCCCCCTCGGGCATGCGCATCGCGGCCAGCGGTGATGACTTCGAGTCGGTCGAGTTCTATCTCGAAGGAGAACATTTCATCGAGCAGGTCGCCCTGTTCTACCGTGACCGCGTCGTGGGGCCGAGCCACTTCCACATCCAGGAGACCAGTTTCGGTCGACCGACGCTCGCGTGTGTCCAGGCGGGCCATGAACGCCGCTGTGTCTGGACGGTCGTGCGCTTCGGGAACTAGGAGGAGGTCACGCCGGCCTCACGCGCTGGTCGCACGACGCGAAATGTCAGGTTGATCCGCTCCCCGACCGGACGGGCCGTGCGCGGCAGCGCATGGACCCAATGGCGCTGGGTGGCTCCGGCCATCACCAAGAGGCTGCCGGCGGTGAGGTCGAGATTCCGGCGATCGCCGCTCTCGCGATGCTTGAGCGCGAAGCGCCGAGTCGCCCCGAGCGAGAGCGAGGCGATCACCGGCTCAGGACCGAGTTCGGGCTCGTCGTCGGCGTGCCAGCCCATCGCGTCGCTTCCGTCGCGGTAGCGGTTCGCCAGCACGCTGTTGAAGCGCACCCCAGCCGCTGCCGACACCCGCTCGCGCAGCGCGGCGAGCGTCGGCGTCCACGGCCGCGGCTCGAAGCGCACTCGCGAATAGACATAGGCCGTTCCCGGGTCGCCGATCCAGCACGACAGCCGCGGACAATCGAGCAGGCGGCCCATGATCCGCACCTGGTGCTGCTCCCACGGGATCTCGTCGCGCAGCCGCGCGGCGAGCTCGGCAGCCTCCAACGGCGCGATAAAGGCCGGCCACCACGACAGCCGGCCGTCGGGCAGGTCGAGGTCGGTCGATGCCTCGCGGATGACGCCCAGGTTCAGCATCGCGCAAGTATTCCGCGGTTCGCGTCGCAGGCGCGTTCGCGCGTCGGGCGACGGAGCGCCGACCAACTCCTGTCGCCGTCCGTAACCGGGGGCGCGCGCATCGATCGAGGCATCGTTTGATGCTAGATTCGGTGGCACCCGAGGGGAAAACCGAGATGCGCACCACGATCAACCTCGACCGCGAACTGCTCGAGAAGGCATCCCGACTCGCGGGGCCGATGGACCGCACGACCCTACTCGATGAGGCGCTGAAGGCCCTGATCCAGCGCGAAAGCGCGCGGCGGCTGGCCCGGCTGGGCGGCACCCAGCCGGACCTGCGATCCGTTCCCCGCCGGCGCCCCCGGACTCGCGCTTGATCCTGGTCGACACCTCGGTCTGGATCGACCATTTCCGACGCGGCGATGGGGCCCTCGCCGATCTGCTCGACCGTTCGGCCGTCCTGATCCACCCCTTCGTGATCGGCGAGCTCGCGCTCGGTAGCCTTCGCGACCGCGAGCTGATCCTCGAACTGCTGTCGGATCTGCCGGCCGCAACCGTGGCCGACGACGCCGAGGTGTTGCGCTTCATCGCGCGCCACGCACTGCACGGCCAGGGGGTCGGCTACGTGGACACCCATCTGCTGACCGCGACGGCGCTGACGGTCGACTGTCGCCTGTGGACCCGCGACCGGCGTCTGCATCGGGTGGCGCGCGAGCTCGGACTTGCATCCGTCGACCCGGATCTGTGATTCCCGCGATGACCCCTCCGGCCAACGTCGAGCCCATGAACCAGCGTGGTGGCCGGTCGTTCTTCCTGCGACGTCGTTTGCCCCCTCACGCCCCTTCCCGGAGAATCGGGCGGTTACGGCCGGAGAGTCAGCGATGAGCGAGCGCGAGGTGATGGAGTACGACGTCGTCACGGTCGGGGCCGGCCCCGCCGGGCTCGCGTTCGCGATGCGACTGAAGCAGCGCAAGCCCGAGCTCTCGGTCTGCGTGATCGAGAAGTCCTCGACGGTCGGCGCGCACATTCTCTCGGGCGCGGTGATCGAAACCGGTCCGCTCGACGCGCTGCTACCCGACTGGCGCTCGAACCCGCCGCCGATCTGCGTGCCGGCGGCGAAGGACGAGTTCTGGTGGCTGCGCTCGCCGACCCGGTCGCTGCGCCTGCCGACGCCGCCGCAGATGCACAATGCCGGCAACGTGATCGTCTCGCTCGGCGCGATGTGTGCGTGGCTGGCGCCGCAGGCCGAGGCGCTAGGCGTCGAGGTCTTCCCAGGTTTTGCCGCCGCCGAGCCGATCTTCGACGAGGGCGGCGCCGTGGCTGGCGTGCGCATCGGGGACATGGGCGTGGCCCGCGACGGCAGTCACAAGCCCTCGTACACGCAAGGCATCGACATCCGCGCCAAGGTCACGGTGCTGGCCGAAGGTTGCCGCGGGCACCTGACCAAGCAGCTGATCCGTCGCTATGGCCTCGACCGCGACGCGAGCCCGCAGACCTACGCGATCGGCATCAAGGAGCTGTGGCAGCTCGCGCCCGGCAAGGGCGAGCCCGGCAAGATCGTGCACACCACCGGCTGGCCGCTCGACACCCGAACCTATGGCGGCAGCTTCCTCTATCACCTCGACCAGGACCGCGTCGCGCTCGGCTTCGTGATCGGCCTCGACTACGAGGACCCGCGCTTCCAGCCCTACGAGGCCTTCCAGCAGTGGAAGCACCACGCGATGGTGAAGCCGCTGCTCGAGGGCGGGCAGATCCTGTCGGCCGGCGCGCGCGCGCTGATGGAGGGCGGTTACCAGGCGCTACCGAAGGTCGAGATGCCGGGCGCGATCCTGATCGGCGACACAGCCGGCACCCTGAACGTGCCGAAGATCAAGGGCACCCACCAGGCGATGCGCTCGGGCCTCGTCGCCGCCGAGCACCTTGCCGAGGCACTCGACCCGCGCGGCTTCGACGCGCGGCTGCGCGCATCAGAGGTGGTCGCGGAGCTGAAGAAGGTCCGCAACATCCGTCCCGGATTCGCGAAGGGCTTTTGGTTCGGCATGGCCAACGCCGCGTGGGAAACCGCGACCGGCGGACTGTCGCCGTGGACGCTCGAGCACCACGCCGACCACGCGGCGCTGAAGAAGCTCGACCGCTACGTCTCGCCGGACCGCAACTGGATCGAGCGCACCCTGCCTCCGCGTGACCGCCTGGCCGGCGTCTATTTCGCCGCGACCGAGCACGACGAGGACCAGCCGATCCACCTGCGGGTCGCCGACACCAGCATCTGCATCGACCGCTGCACGACCGAGTACGACAACCCCTGCACGCGCTTCTGCCCAGCCGGGGTCTACGAGATCGTCGCGGACGAGGGTGGCAAGCGCCTGCAGATCAACGCCTCGAACTGCGTGCACTGCAAGACCTGCGACATCAAGGACCCGTACCAGATCATCGACTGGGTCACGCCCGAGGGCGGAGCGGGTCCGAACTACCAGAACCTGTGAGCCGCCGCATCGCGCTGGTCACGGCGCGCGAGGCGCTCGCGCTCGACCCGGACATGCCGCCGCTCCTCGCGGCCTTCACGGCCACCGGCTGCGAAGTCGACACGCCATGCTGGGACGATCCGGCGGTCGACTGGGCCGGCTTCGACGCGGCCGTGCTGCGCTCGACTTGGGATTACGTGCCGCGCGCGGCCGAGTTCCGCGCCTTCGTCGATCGGGTCTCGCGGCTGACGCGGCTCCACAACCCGCCCGCGCGGGTGGCATGGAGCCTCGACAAGCACTACCTCGCCGACCTTGCGAGCGCCGGTGTGCCGACCGTGCCGACGCGCTTCGTCGAACCCGGCGACGCCGCCGCCGCGGCCCTTCGGGCCTTCCTCACGCGGGGCGCTCCGCAAGCGACAGCCGAGGCGACGATCGGCGCGGCATCGGAATACGTGGTCAAGCCGGCGATCGGCGCCGGCAGCAAGGATGCAGCGCGCTATCGGGCGAATTCCGCCGACGACCGCGCGCGGGCGCTCGAGCATCTCGCCGCGCTGCTCGCCGCCGGGCGCAGCGCGATGCTCCAGCCCTATCTCGCCTCGGTCGACGCCGACGGCGAGACCGCGATGGTCTACCTCGACGGACGGCTTTCACATGCGATCCGCAAGGGCCCGCTGCTGGCGCCCGGCGCCGGCTTCGTCGAAGGCCTGTTCGCGGTCGAGGACATCCGCCCGCGCGAGCCGGGCAAGGACGAGGGCCGGGTCGCCAAGGCCGCGTTCAATGCGATTCCCGGCTCGCCACCGCTCTACGCCCGCGTCGATCTGGTGCGCGATTGCGAAAACGCGCCCGTCGTGCTCGAACTCGAACTGGTCGAGCCTTCGCTGTTCCTCGAACACGGCCCCGGCGCCGCCTAACGGCTGGTCGAGGGGCTGCTGGAGCGGATCGACTTCGACTCTTGAGCGTCCGGGGGCCGAACCGCGCGCGATCGGGCGTCCCGACGTGGCGCGACGAGCCGGGTCAATCCGCGGCGAGGATCTCGGTCGCCGCGAGCTCGCCCGAGGCCATTGCCGCTTCCATGCCGGGCTCGTCGAACACCGTGTGCTCGCCGGCGAAGCGGATCGGCCCGAGCGGACGACGCGTCCACTCGGCCGTGCGGAAAGCCTGCCCGGCCGCGATCTCGGCGTAGGCGCCTCCAGCCCACGGGTCGCGCCCCCAGGACTTCGTTGCGAGCCAGTCGAGTGCGTCGACGGCGCTCGGACGGCGCCGTTCGATTTCGATACGCACCCAACTCGTCAGTTCGGCCTCACTGGCCGAGCTGCGATCGAGACTCGCGGCGCCCTCGCCGTTCAGCCAGGCGATCAGCCGCTCGACCCCACTCCCCGGGCCGGGGACGGCGAAGAGCCGCTCGAAGCCAGCATCGGCCCACGTCGTCGCAGGGAGACCGTCGTCCTCCCAGAACGGCCGTTTCGGACGGAAATGGAGGGTCGTGATCGGCGTGAACGGTCGCTCGCGCCAGACCGCGAGCTGCTCGGCCGGCGGCGCCGGGTCGAAGGCGATCCGAAGGAGCGGCGCACACGGCACCGCGACGATCGCGTGCCGAGCCTGGTAGCGGCGACCGTCCACGGTCGTCGCGGTGACGCCGCGACCTGTCCACGCGAGACTGCGCACCGGGGCGCCGAGCACGACCGGCCCCTCGAGGGCGGCGGCCATCGCTTCAGGCAAGGCCTGACTTCCCGGAACGATCCGGAGCGGCGCGCCCGGGTTGCGCCGGCGGAGCGCCTCGCGCCGCAACACGTCGAGGGCCGACACGGTCGACAGCGACGAATAGTTCGCCGCGACAGCCATCGCGCGGATCGCAGCGATGCTCCAGCCGGCCTCGGCGAGCAACGTCGCCAGCGGTCGGTCGAGTCCGCGGCGCTCGGGGTCGATCCACGCCTGCGGATCGTCGAGCTTCGGCAGGGTCTCGAGCGCCGCCGCGAGCAGGCCTGGCGGCGGCACGCGCTCGCGGCCTTCGAACGGATTGTCTGGATCCTCGGTCCAGCGGTCCGACGAGATGAGGCGCTCGCCGACCGCAAGCGTGATTGCCGGCCGCGGTGGCGGCGCGGACCCTGCCGACGGCGTAGGCGGGCCCTCGACTGCGATACCGAGCCGCTTCGCGTGCGCGAGCACGCGCGCGTAGCGCGAGCCGACCTCGACCCCGCCGACTTCGAAACGCAAGCCACCCCGCTCGATCGTTTCGAGTCGACCACCGACGCGGTCGCGGGCTTCCAGCACCATCACACGCCGACCCGCGCGTTCGAGTGCAAAGGCCGCCGCCAGGCCCGCGAGGCCTGCGCCCACGATCAGCACGTCGGCGCGGGTCGATGCGACCGCGCGGCCGATCGGCGAGAGCAGGGCGCCAGCCGCGAGACCGGCACCGATCAGGGTCCGACGATCCAGCGTCATCCGCATCGACCGGCGTTCGCGCGCCAAACCGGCTCGGGATTCCACGCCATCAGAATCGATAGCTGACCTCGACTCCCCACATCCGCGGACGCGGCGCGGTGACCGCGAAGTCCCGGATGTTGGTCGTGGTCCGCGCCGGAGCGGGCGGCGGCAGCACGTTCGGGATCGAAATGAAGCGCGCCGGATCGACGTAACGAAGAATGTCCTCCGGCGTGTCATCGTTGAACAGGTTCCGGACCCACGCCGTGACCCGCCAGTTGTCGCCCGGTTCGACCGCGAACCGCACGTTGACGCGGGTACTCGATCCGGTCTCGGCGAGATTGTCGACCTGCGTGTAGCGCGTCGATTCGTAGTTCATGTCGGCGTTCGCGAACCAGCCCCAGCCATTGGCGAAGTTGCCATCGACGGTCACGCCGATCGCCGCCTGATGCTTGGGCACGCGCGGCAGGAAGAAGCCACGGGCATTGGCGCACGGCTGGGTCAGCACCGGCACCGGCACGTTACAGAACAGGTCGGCCTGATCCTGGCTGATGAAATCGCGGATCTTCGCGTCGTTGTACGAGTACGAGAAATCGATCCTCGTCTGCTCGGCTGCCCGCCACTGCCCCTCGATCTCGAGACCGCGGATCCGCGACTTGCCGATATTGGTCGTGAACGACGTCAGGAACGGCGCGTTGTTGACCAGGAACACCGAGCGGGTTTCGGTGAGCTGCTGGTTGTCCCAATCGATCCAGAACAGATTGGCATTGAGCCTCAGCGTGCGGTCGAGCAGATCGCTCTTGAGACCGAGCTCGTAGTTCCAGGCCCGCTCCTCCTCGAACGACGTGAGCCCCTCGTTCACGAGCAGCTGGCGGCTGTCCTCACGAAGGTCGGCGCGCTGCACGTCGGTATTGAAGCCGCCGGGCTTGGTGCCCTTCGAGGCCAGCGCATAGACATTCAGATCGTCGTTCGCGCGGTAGGACAGCGTGAACCGGGGCGTCGTCGACTTGAACGTGTCGGTGAGCAGAAAGCTGCGTTCGAACACGCGCGGCGGCGCCGGCGTCGTCACGGTTCGCCGATCGGTGCCGCCGAGCGTCAGTTTGTCACGCGCAAAACGGATCTCGGCCGATGTCGACCACCGCTCGTCGATCTTCCACTCGACGAACCCATAGATCGCACGGTTCTCGACGTCGTTCACCGGATCGTTGCGGGTCGCGATCACCGGCGCACGAACGAAGGCCGGCGGCAGGTTGAAGCCGGAGAGATTGCCACTGAAGCCCGGACCCCGGGTCTCGGAATACCAATAGGCACCGACCATTCCGTAGACGGGCTGTTCGGTGTCGGTCGTGAGTCGCAGGTCCTGAGACCAGTCATACAGTTTGGTCTGACCGAAGGTCTCGAACGCACCATTGAAGCCGCGGATCGCCGAGAAGTCCTGGTCGATCCCCGAGTATTCGCGGGTCTCGTTGTAAGCGCTGGTCGATAGCAGTGACCAGCCGTTCGGGAGCGACCAATCGACGACCACACTCGAGCGCAGGTTGTCGCGGCGGAGACCAGCGCCGTAACCCGCCAGCAGGAAGTCGGGGGTGTTCATCGGAAACTCGCGTGGCGTCCGCGGAACCCCGCAGAAGTAACCGCGGGTGCGGGTCCGCCCGATGGGGAAACCAGCACCCGGCACCGTGCCGATGATCTCGGGCAGGAAGCAGTTGTTGAGTTCGCTGCCCTGCCGTCGGATCGGGTAGGGCTGGTCGCGATTGAGCTGATAGCCGAGGCGTCCAAGCACCTCGATCGAATCGTTCGGCCGGAACAACAGCGAGGACAGAAAGCCATTGGTCATCTCGCCGGCGATGTCCTTCGTGCCGGAGACCGGATTGAAGAACAGGCCGTCCGTGCGATCGTGGACCGCGCCGATGTCGAACCAAAGTAGATCCGGGACGATCGGCCCCGAATAAAAGGCCGACAGACGCTGCCAGCCGTCGCTGCCGCCTCCAAGCGTGACCTTGCCGATCGGGTCGTTGTTCGGTCGCCGGGTGACGAAGTTCACGGCGCCGGAGAACGTGCGGCGTCCGAATGCTGCCGACTGTGGGCCCCGGACGACCTCGACCCGTTCGATGTTCTCCAGTCCGAAACCGGAGATGTCGCCCTGCACGTACACGCCGTCGATGAAAAACGAGGCGTTGGGTTCACCCTGGATGTTCGACATGCCACGAATCACCGGGCGGTCACCATCGCGCCCGAACGCCGATCGGAACGAAAAGCTCGGCGTGAAGGTGGCGACGTCCCGGACGTCGTTCATGCCCTTGCGTTCGATGGTCTCGCGGGTGATCGCGGTCACCGGCACCGGCACGTCCTGAAGCTGCTCATCGAGGCGACGCGCAGTGACCGTGATCGCTTCGAGCTGGACCGAGTCCTGCGCTCGGGTTGCATCAGGTGTTTCGGATTCGGGCTCCGCCGCGGGCTCGGCCGAGCTCGGCACGGTGAATGCGGCGGCGAGTGCCGCGCCAATCGCGAGAGCCAGGAGTCGGCGGGTCGGGATCGTGTTCATGCGCTGTTTCCCCCGTGGTTGGTCGCTGCCGATCGCAGCGGCTTGGCCCGGAACGTATCGGTCAAATGTCCGGACCAATTCAATGCTACCTTCACGCGGCGGCGACCTTCAACCGGTCGCCTCGGCCCCGCGAACGAACGACCGAGCTAAACGATGGACAGCACCCGACGCACGATTTTGAAAGGCTCCGCCGCGATCCTGGCCGGCGCCGCGATGCTCGATGCCCGCGAGGCGTCTGCCGCAGCCCGCGGCGGCCCGGCCGCACACGACGTCCGGGCCGATGGCACCTACGCGACCTCACAGTTGTCGAAGCCTGCCTGGACGCTCGGCGTCGTGCAGTCGCGCGTGCGCAGCTTCGACGCCGATCGGCACCGCCAGGCCACGCGCGAGAATCTCGCGCACATGCTCGAGCTGATCGACAAGGCGTTCTACTACGGACCACGCCCGGACCTCCTGTTCTTCCACGAGTTCCCGCTGAGCGGATGGCGCCGCTGGACGCGCGAGGAGATCCTGCGCTTCGCGATCGAGATCCCGGGCGAGGAGACCGAGGCGATCGCGAAGAAGGCACGCGAGTACGGCTGCTGGATCGTGTTCGGCGCCTACGCGAAGGACCGTGACTGGCCCGGCCACGTGCTGTCGATCACGACGATCATGGATGCCGGAGGCCGGATCGTCGACCGGCACTGGAAGGCGCGCAACGTCAAAGGCCTCTTCGCCGGCTTCGAGCTCTTCACGACGACGATCTTCGACGTGCTCGACCGCTACGTCGAGATGTATGGCCGCGATGCCGTGGTGCCAGTCACACGCACGCCGCTTGGCAACCTCGCGACCAGCTCGATCCAGCGCGAGCCCGAGCTGTTCCGGGCGATGGCGATGAAGGGCGCCGAGGTCATCCTGCGCACCGCATCGGGCGGCTTCACGCCGATGGACATCGCCGCGACCAGCCTCTACAACGGCGTCTACACCGCGATCGTCAACAACTCCGTGTCCCCCGACAACGGCCTGTTCTTCGACGACGCCGGATCGGGAGGTACGGCGGTCTATGGGCCCGACGGCAAACCGATCGCCGAGGCCAGCGGCAAGGAAGAACAGCTGCTGATCGCACGCATCCCGATCGCCGACTTCCGCGCCCGACGGCGCCTGCCGGACGTCCATATGGAGCTGTACCGGGATGTCTTCGCAGCCTACGCCGGTCGCTATCCGCCGAACCTGTGGCTCGAGCGCGTCCCGGACTCGCTCGAGGATGCAGCCGCCTTCCTGGCCGGGAAATCACGCTGGCGGTGATCGATTCCGGGGCGCTCGCGGATCGGCACCGCCGCGTTCAGGTCGTGGGCCTCACCAGCGCTGGTGCGGGTTCTCCGCCTTGATCGTCACCCCGGCCTGGAACCAGCCGAGATTGATCCCGAGCCGTCGGCCGTCCGGCTCGTTCCAGGCGTAAGCGATGGTCTTGCCGCTGGCATCGTCGATCACGCCGAGTTTCAGGATCGGTGTCTGAGAATTCTGGTAGGTCAGCCGAGCGAGCTCGATCGTGTAGCCGACCGGGTTGCCATCGCCGTCGACCACGCGCACGCGGCCGCCCTCGTTGTGCATCAGGATGTCGCGCATGCCGATCCAGTCGCGCGAGTCGGGCGGTGCTTCCGGACCGTCGCGCTTGATCGCCGCCCAGCCGCTGAAATAGCGGACCTTGCGGTTCTCGTGGTGCTCGCCGTCGGGGTCCCCGAACACGCGGTTGCCGTCGAGATCGGTCGCGACATCGCGGATCCAGAGTTCCTCCGACGACAGCCGAAGGTCGTCGTGGATCACGATGTCCTTGCCGAGGCGTTCGGATCGAAAGCGGCAGGCACCTGCTTCCATCTCGCCCTCGAAATACCTGGCGGTGGGCTCGAGGCGCCAGAACACGTCACAGCCCGGTCGTGTTTCGAGGTCCGCTGGGCCGAGGTCGGTGAGGATCGATGGATCGCGCCACCCGTCCGCGTATCTGGCTTCGTCGCGGAAGGTGTAGATCGACAGCCGGACCGCGCTGCGCTCCGGGTCCACCGTGAAGCGATACAGGCGCTGACGGTACACGCGATCGGGCTGGTCACCAAAGGTCTGGCGCACGAAGAACGCATGCTCCCCGATCGCCGGCACCTGGACCGGTCGGAACACATGATGAATCCAATCGTGCGGCTTCTCGCGCCGTTCGACCGTCTTGTGTCGCCAGTGCTGCTCGTGGTTGTCCCATTCGCCGGGGAACCATTCGAGCAAGAGCGCGAGCTGTCGGTCGAGCGGCAACGGCCCCGGCGGCTCGGCCGCGCGGGCGGGACACACGATCGCGCCCGCGAAAACCGCCAGGAGCACGAGGTTCGGAAGGCGCGTCATGGTGGATCTCGCAATTGGTCCGGACATTTTCCAGCATCGCCGCATGAGCGCTGCGACGCAAGGGCCTCGACGCTCCGCGGACGGGCCACCCTCGACGTGCGCGTGACGGGTCCGGGCCCTAAACTCTCAGGCGTTCCCCGTACGGATCGTCCCCATGAAAATCCTCGTCGCGTACAAGCGCGTCGTCGACTACAACGTCCGCATCCAGGTCAAGCCCGACGGCTCGGGCGTGGTCACGGACGGCGTCAAGCTCTCTCCGAATCCCTTCGACGACATCGCCCTCGAGGAGGCGCTGCGACTTCGCGAGCAGGGCGTCGCGACCGAAGTCGTGGTCGCGACGATCGGCCCGGCCGACGCGCAGGCCCACCTGCGCAACGGTCTCGCGATGGGCGCGAACCGCGCCATCCACGTCGTCACCGACCGCGCGGTCCAGCCGCTGACCGCGGCCCGCACGCTGCTGAAGCTCATCGAGAAAGAGCAGCCCGACCTCGTGATCCTCGGCAAGCAAGCGATCGACGACGACGCCGGCCAGACCGGCCAGATGCTCGCGGCGCTATGGGACAAGGCACAGGCCACCTTCGCCTCCAAGGTCGAGATCGTGGGCCGAGTCGCGACCGTGACGCGCGAGGTCGATGCCGGACTCGAGACCATCGAGGTCGACCTTCCGGCCGTGATCACCACCGACCTGCGTCTCAACGAGCCGCGCTTCATCAAGTTGCCGGACATCATGAAGGCCAAATCGAAGCCGCTCGAGACGATCGCCTTCGACACGCTCGGCGTCGAGTCGGGCGACCACCACGAGACCACCCACTACGCGCCGCCGCCGAAGCGCTCGCGCGGCGTGATGGTCAAGGACGTCGGCGAACTGGTCGCCGCATTGCGCAACAAGGGACTGATCGCATGAACCGTATCCTGATCGTCGCCGAACACTCGAACGGCAAGCTCAACGCCGCCACCGCGCGCTGCGTCACCGCAGCGCGGCAGATCGGCGGGGACATCGACATCGCCGTGTTCGCGGCCGATCCGTCGGCGGTGGCCTCGCAGGCCGCCGCGATCGACGGCGTCGCGCGCGTGCTGGCGGTCGCGAACCCGGCCAACGCGAACGCGCTCGGCGCGGTGCTGGCGCCGCAGGTCGTCACCCTCGCGGGCGGCTACACGCACGTGCTCGGGCCCTCGACCACCTTCGGCAAGGATCTGATGCCGCGGGTCGCCGCGCTACTCGGCGAGGCCCAGGTCACCGACGTGATGAAGGTGATCGACGCCCGTACCTTCGAGCGGCCGATCTATGCCGGCAACGCGATCATCACGGTCAGGGTCCCCGAAGGCCGCAAGGTCGTCGCGACGATCCGCAGCGCCTCGTACCCGGCCACCGGCTCCGGCGCCACCGCAGCACCGGTCGAGGCGACGACGGTCGAGGCTGCGCTGCCGACCCACACGCGCTTCGTGAAGCTCGAGGCGGCCGCGAGCGACCGCCCCGACCTGCAGACGGCCGCGCGGGTGGTCTCGGGTGGCCGCGCGCTCGGCTCGGCCGAGAACTTCGAGTTGATCTATCGGCTCGCCGACAAGCTCGGTGCCGGCGTCGGCGCCTCGCGCGCGGCAGTCGATGCGGGCTACGCCCCGAACGACATGCAGGTCGGGCAGACCGGCAAGATCATCGCGCCGGAGCTCTACGTCGCGATCGGCATCTCGGGCGCGATCCAGCACCTGACCGGCATCAAGGACGCCGGCACCATCGTCGCAATCAACAAGGATGCCGAGGCACCGATCTTCGAGATCGCCGATTACGGGCTCGTCGGGGATCTCTTCAAGATCATCCCCGAACTCGAGCAGGCGCTGGGCTGAGCTGGCTCCGGGTGCGAGGACCGTCCGCACCGCTTGGACCATCGTCCAAAAGTCCGATGCCGCGCCGCTGGTCGCAGCCGCGCCGTTGATCTAGCGTTGCGCGTGGCGCGAGCAACCGGGGCCGACGGCCCCGCAGGCGACGCACGATGGGGAAATGCCGATGATGGAATGTCGTCCGCTTTGGGAGCCAGGCGCGGAACGGATCGACCGCGCCAACCTGTCACGCTTCCTGCGCTTCGTCCGCGAGGAGCTCCGGGAACCCCAGCTCGAGACCTGGGGCGACCTCTACGATTGGTCGGTCCGAGAGCCAGAGCGCTTCTGGCTTGCAGTCTGGGATTTCTGCGGGATCCGCGCCCAGGGCGAGCGCGAGCCTGTGCTCGTCGATGCCGACCGGATGCCCGGCGCGCGCTGGTTCCCGAACGTCCGGCTCAACTTCGCGCAGAACCTGCTGCGCTTCCGCGACGAGCGGCCGGCGATCGTCTTCCGCGACGAGTTCGGCCATGCCGGCGAGATCTCCTACGCGGAGCTACACGAGCGCGTGTCGCGCTGGCAGCAGGCCTTCGCCGCAGCGGGCGTCGGCGTCGGCGACCGGGTCGCGGGCTTCCTGCCGAACATTCCTGAGACCGTCGTCGCGATGCTCGCCGCGACCAGCCTCGGCGCGACCTGGTCGAGCACCTCGCCCGACTTCGGCGTGGGTGGCGTCGTCGACCGCTTCGGCCAGATCGCACCGAAGGTGCTGGTCACGGTCGCCGGCTACGGCTACGGCGGCAAGCGCTTCGACCTGACCGGGAAGGTCGCCGGCATCCGCGCGGCGATCGGTGCGATCGAGCGCGTCGTCGTGATCCCCTACCCCGAGCGTCCGGACACGCTCGACGCGATCCCCGGCGCGGTCCACGCCGACGATTTCCTCGCCCCATGCGCGCCGAAGCCGCTCGAGTTCGTGCCGACGGCCTTCGACCATCCGCTCTACATCATGTATTCGTCGGGCACGACCGGCGTGCCGAAGTGCATCGTCCACGGCGCCGGCGGCACGCTGATCCAGCACCTCAAGGAACACGTGCTCCACGTCGACCTAAAGCGCGAGGACCGGATCTTCTACTACACGACCTGCGGCTGGATGATGTGGAACTGGCTGGTCTCGGCGCTCGCGGTCGGTGCGACCTTGGTGCTTTACGAGGGATCTCCGTTCCATCCCGACGGCAACCGGCTGTGGGACCTCGCCGACGAGCTCGGCATCAGCATCTTCGGCACCAGCGCGAAGTGGATCGCCGCGACCGAGAAGGCTGGCGTGAAGCCGCGCGAAACCCACAAGCTGCTCGCGCTGCGTACGATCCTGTCCACCGGCTCGCCG
This sequence comes from uncultured Lysobacterales bacterium, assembly GCA_937924195.1. Taxonomy (GTDB): domain Bacteria; phylum Pseudomonadota; class Gammaproteobacteria; order Xanthomonadales; family Ahniellaceae; genus UDEA-SF1. The sequence continues at coordinate 5,315 of CALDVP010000024.1, read as the reverse complement.
CTCGCGCCCGAGGGCTTCGACTACGTCTACCGCGACGTCAAGGAACGCGTGCTGCTGTCGTCGATCTCGGGCGGCACCGACATCATCAGCTGCTTCGCGCTCGGCAACCCGCTGCTGCCGGTCTGGCGCGGAGAACTCCAGTGCCGCGGCCTCGGCATGAAGGTCGAGATCCTCGGCGAGGACGGCCGGCCGGTGCGCGGCGAGGCCGGCGAACTGGCCTGCCTCGCGCCATTCCCGTCGATGCCGGTCGGGTTCTGGAATGATCCAGACGGGTCCAGGTACCGCGCCGCCTATTTCGAGACCCATCCCGGCATCTGGTGCCACGGCGACTGGGCGACGCTGACCACGCACGACGGACTCGTAATCCACGGCCGCTCGGACGCGACACTGAATCCTGGCGGCGTCCGCATCGGCACCGCCGAGATCTACCGCCAGGTCGAGCAGGTTCCCGAGGTGCTCGAGGCGCTCGCGATCGGGCAGGATTGGGAGGGCGACGTGCGCGTCGTGCTGTTCGTGCGCCTGCGCGACGGGCTGGTGCTCGACGACGCGTTGCGCGAGCGGATCCGGCGCGCGATCCGCGAGGGCACGACGCCCCGTCACGTTCCGGCCAAGGTCGTCCAAGTGCCGGACCTGCCGCGCACGATCTCGGGCAAGATCACTGAACTTGCGGTGCGCAACATCGTGCACGGCCGCCCAGTGAAGAACACCGATGCCCTCGCGAACCCGCAAGCGCTCGACTACTTCCGCGATCTTTCGGAACTCAAGAGCTGAGCCGTCACGAACCGCCGAACGGCGGCAGACGCCCTGCATCGTCCTTCCACGGAGATCAGGAGCGGGGAATCGCTTCCTCGGCTCGTTCTGCGGCCGGTCGCAATCCGGTGGGCGGCGGGTCACCGGCGAAGCGCAGGACCTGCTGCGGATACGGGATCGTGATGTGCGCGGCCTCGAGCGCGGCCTTGATCGCGGCGAGGAGATCACTCTGCGCCTGCAGCACCTCGCTGGTGCGGACCCACGGCCGGACCGCAAGATCGACGCTGCTGGCGCCGAAGCGCTGCACCAGCAGTTGCGGCTCGCGGGTCTTCAGCACGCGCGGATGTTCGTCGAGCACCCTGCGGATCACCTCGATCGCGCGCGCCGGGTCGTCCTCGTAGGCGATCGAGACCGGCAGGTCGAGCCGGCGCTCCTCGCGCGCGCTGAAATTGATGATCGGCTGGTTCATCACCTGCGAGTTCGGCAGCGTGATCAGCCGGTTGTCGACGGTCGCGAGCACGGTCTGCAGCAGATCGATGCGCTCGACCCGTCCCTGCTGGCCGCTGATGTCGACGAAATCGCCGGCGCGAAAGGGCCGCGTGACCACCAGCAGCACGCCTGCGGCGAGATTCGACAGCGAGTCGCGCATCGCCAGTGCCAGCGCCAGGCCCGCAGCGCCGAGCGCCGCGAGCAGCGAGGCGATCGGCACGCCGAGCCGGTCGAGCGCGCCGACCACGGTGATCACGATCAGCGCGATCAAGACCAGGCGTCGCAGGAAGTTGGCGAGCACCAGATCGCCACCGCGCGCGCCGATCGCCTTGCCGACCAGCCCCGCGATCCGATGCGCCAGCCACCAGCCAGCCCCGAGTATGAGGAGCGCGGTCAGCAGGCGGCCACTGAAATCGAGCAGTGCCGGACCCCAGAGGTCGTAGCGGATCGCATCGAGTACGGACTGAAAGGTCATGGGCTGCTGCCCTGCGGCGTCGGACCCGGAAGCCTCGCGTGGCCGGCGCCGCCGGTCAATCCGCCGCGCGTGCGGCCAGTCGCGCGGCAACCTCGCCCGCGTCGAGGTCGCAGGGCGCGAACACCGCTGGATCGATCGAAGCGCCGATGCGGCTGCCGGTGCGCGGCCGGCGCTGGCCGAAGCTCAGAATCTCGAAAGTCGCTATGGCTCGCGCGGCGGGATTACCATCGCCCGGCACGTAGCGTCGCGCCTCGATCAGGGCCTTCGCCGCGCCGCCGAAGCGCGCATCGGGGTGGCTCGCGACCACCTCGAGATCGCGGGGCTTGCCGTCCGCGGCGATCGTGAACGCGATCACGGCGCAACCCGATGCCCGCGGCGAAAGCCCGAGGCCTCGAGGTACCGGGCGCTCGGCAAGGCGCCATAGCGGGCTCAGTCGCTCGGGATCGACCGGCGCCGACCACCCGACCGCCATCGGCGCCGATGCGAAAACCGCCAGCAACTTCGCGACGAATATCAGGGAGGGCGTGCTCGCCATCGTCAGGTCCGACCCCGGTCCGACCGCTACGGATACTGGCACCCCTTGCGACCTGCTGCCAACCGCCACGCGACGGCGCGCGACCCGGGTCCCGTGTGAAACCGTCGCCGTCCGCTCCCGGCTACAGGGCCCCGAGGCCCTCGGTGGTGCCGTCTGCGCCGACCTTGAGTAACCGAAGCGTGTTGGTGCTGCCGGCGTGCTGCATCTGGTCGCCGCTGGTCGCCATCACGCGATCGCCAGCCGCGAGCAGGCCGAGGTCGAAGAGGTGCTTGATCGCGACCCGCGCGGCCTGCGCTGGCGGCAACCCGCGCGAATCGAAAGCAACCGGGAACACGTCGCGCATCAGCGCCATCCGGCGCCGCGCGTGCTCGTGCCGCGACAGCGCGTAGATCGGCACCTGGCTGCGGAAGCGCGACAGCCAGCGCGCGGTGCTGCCCGATTCGGTCAGCGCGATGATCGCCCGCACCGTGATGTGCTCGGACAGGAACATCGTCGCCATCGCGATCGCCTGGTCGGCGCGCTCGAGGTTGCGCGGCGCAGCCTCGAAGTCGGTATCCATGCGGAACTGGCGCTCGGCGCCGAGGCAGATCCGCGACATCGCCTCGACCGCAGCCCGCGGGTGGTTTCCGGCCGCCGTCTCCTGCGACAGCATCACCGCGTCGGTGCCGTCGATCACCGAGTTCGCGACGTCCAGCACCTCGGCGCGGGTCGGGATCGGCGAGTCGACCATCGACTGCAACATCTGGGTCGCCGTGATCGCGATCTTCGAGTGCTCGAGCGCCTCGCGGATGATCCGCTTCTGCAGGCCCGGCAGCTCGGCGTCGCCGATCTCGACCCCGAGGTCACCGCGCGCGACCATCACCGCGTCGGCCGCGGCGATGATCTCGGCGAGGTTCGCGATCGCCTCGCTGCGCTCGATCTTGGCGACCAGGGCGGCGTGAGCGCCCGCGGCCTCGGCCAGCGCGCGGGTCTCGTGGATGTCCGCGGCCGAGCGGCAGAACGAAACCGCGATGAAGTCGGCGCCGATCTCGGCAGCGAGCCGGATGTCGGCACGGTCCTTGTCGGTCAGTGCGCCGAGCGACAGACCGCCGCCGAGACGGTTGAGGCCCTTGCGGTCGGACAGTCGTCCGCCGGTCGTTACGCGCGTGCGGATCTCGGTCCCGGCGACGGACTCGACCTCGAGCGCGATCAGCCCATCGTCGAGCAGCAGCACATCGCCAGGGGCCACGTCGCCCGGCAACCCGAGATAGCTGACGCCGACCCGAGTCGCGTCGCCCAGCGGCGCATCGGCGCGACAGTCGAGGGTGAACGGCTCGCCCGCGCGCAGGACCACCGCGCCCTCGGCGAAGCGCTCGACCCGGATCTTCGGGCCGGAGAGATCCGCCAGCACACCCACCTCGCGCCCGAGGCGATGGGCGATCGAACGCACGCGCGCCGCGCGCGCCGCGTGCTGGCCGCGCTCGCCGTGCGAGAAGTTGAGTCGGACCACGTCCACGCCGGCGGCGAGCACACCCTCGAGCACCTCCGGTGGATCCGTAGCGGGTCCGAGCGTGGCGATGATCCGGGTGCGGCGAGAAGCGTTTCGGGTGTCCATGGCGCGATGATGCCAGCGCGACCGGTCGCCATCGAACCATGGCCCACCGACCCTGTCGGCGAAGCGGCCTCGCGATCGACGCGAACGCTATCCTTGCGTCCGGCGGCGACGCTCAAGCGTCCCGTCACCCTGTCCGGCCAGGAGTCACGAGATGGACCGACGCGTGGACTGGTCGCGCTCCCTGTTGCCGGCGCTGCTGCTGGGTGTGCTCGTCGCCTGCGTCGGCCTCGGCTGGCGCGGCATCTGGGATCCTGACGAGGGTCGCTACACCAACGTCGCGATCGAGATGCTCGAGACCGGCGACTACATCCACCCGCATCGGCATCACGAGACCGGGCACTGGACCAAGCCGCCGCTGACCTACTGGGCGATCGCCGGCAGCATCGCGGCGTTCGGACCCAAGCCCTGGGCCGCGCGACTCCCGGCGGCGCTGGCCTTCCTGGTCTCGATCGTGCTGGTGTTCGGGATCGCCCGCGTACTGCTCCCCGGGCGCGAGACCCTCGCCAGCGTCGTCTACGCGACGAGTTTCCTGCCGTTCGCGGCCTCGCAGATCATCACCACCGATTACCTGCTCGCGGCCTCCGTGACCCTCGCGGTCTACGGCTGGGTTCGCGCGCGATTCGCGCCGGCGGCGCGAGCTGGGGCGTGGATCACGCTGATGTGGGCGGCCTTCGGCCTCGCCTTCCTGACCAAGGGTCCGCCGGCCCTGCTGCCGCTCGCGGCGATCCTTGCCTTCCACTGGACGAGCGATGCCGCGCGGCGTGCCCGGATCCTCGATCCGCGCGGCCTGCTGCTGTTCGCGGCCATCGCGCTGCCCTGGTACCTCGTCGTGATCCGCGATGAGCCGCGGCTGTTCGACTACTTCATCGGCCATGAGGTCATCGCCCGCGTCGCCTCCGGCGAGCACGGTCGCAATCCGCAGTGGTACGGCTGGCTCCTCGTCTACGCGCCGACCCTGCTGGTCGGCACCCTGCCCTGGACGCTCGACGCGCTCCGGGCGATCGGGGCCCAGGCGCGCGCGCTCGTGACCCGCTGGCGCGAGCGCCTCGTCCCCGGACGACCGGAGGCGCTCTGGTTCCTGATCCTCTGGTTCGCGCTGCCGCTGCTGGTGTTCTGCCTCGCGCGCTCGCGACTGCCCCTCTACCTGCTGCCGCTCTGCGCGCCGCTCGCGATCCTGATCGCCGATGGTCGACTGGCGCGTGGCCGCGGCCTGCCGGCCTTCGGCTGGCTGCTGGCGTGGGCGCTCGTGCTGCTCGCGATCGAGGCCGGCGTCGCGTGGATGCCGACGCACAAGAATGCTCGTGCCTGGGCCGATCACCTCCGCGCCTACGTCTATGTGCCGATCCGCGAGGTCGTCTTCGTCGAGGACATGGCGCGCTACGGCCTCCATCTCGAACTCGGCGCCGAAGTCGAGAAGCTGTCGCTCGACGCGACTCCGCAGCCGGCGATCAACCCCGAGGTCGACATGGATC
>CALDVP010000023.1 GCA_937924195.1 uncultured Lysobacterales bacterium | reverse complement strand
CGAATTGCCGGAGCAGCCGACCTGGGTCAGCTTCAACGGCCGCGCCTTCGACGTGCCGCTGCTTGCGACGCGGCATCGGATGTGCCGGCGGCAGGACCGTTACACCGGTCGCCCGCACTGGGACCTGTTGCATCCACTGCGGGCCGCCTTCGGGACACGCTGGGACGATTGCCGGCTCGGCACCGCCGAGGCGCGGCTGCTCCGGGTCCGCCGCCACGACGACCTGCCGAGCGCACTCGTCCCCGAGACCTGGCGTCGCTGGCTGCAGCTGCGCGACCCGACTGGTCTTGCCATGACGCTGGCGCATCATCGTCAGGACATCGCGAGCCTTGCGCGGCTGCTGGTCGCGCTGGAGCGTGTCTACGCCGATCCGGAGGCCTACGGTGCCGACACGCGCGCTATCGCACGACGTCTGACCCGCCTTGCGCGGGGCCGGCGGCCGGCCGCTCGCCCGTGAATTCGCCTCGGCAAACAACGGCGAGACCCAAGGAACCCCTGGAGGATCCCGCGCGGTGAGGTGACCTTCGATTGCAAGAAGCTCATCCACCATGTCTCGGTGGCTGACCTTTGGGGGCGCCGAGTACGCCGGCAAGCGGAAGCCGACGCGGCGCGGGCGCCTCCTGGCCGAGATGGACCGGGTCGTGCCGTGGGCCGAACTGGCCGCCGTCATCGCGCCCCACTGGCCCAACGGCGAGCGGGAACGGCCCTCGTTCCTGTGCGAGACCCGGCTGAGGCGCAGTTCGGCTACTACGAGGTGCGCTACCGGGGACTTCAAAAGCACCTCGGCCTGTTGCAGATGCTGGTAGCATTGACGCAACCGTATCTGGCGCAGCGGTATCTCTTGGCTGCGAAGCAATGGGCGCGCCCGGATGCCGCTCCGAACATCGGGAAAAGGGCGCTCTTTGAAGGCACAATGTCCTGGAAATCGAACGAAAGCGCGACCAAAACCGCCAGACCCCCGGTCTCCGAGATCACGGCAGTGGGAAGGCCGGAGCGGTCTCGGTGAGTTGCCAAGAGCTTGCATCGGTGATGCGCAAATATGAAAAGAATCTTGATATCGACGCTGGGCTTGGGCTGGTCGCTACTGATTGGCGTAACATCGGTTTTCGCAGAAGGCGATGCTGCACGAATTTCTGAAATGGCGCGTGTCCCGCTCGAGGATCGGAATGCGCTACGCGAGCTGATCCGATCGATGCTGGTCTGGTCGTCATCGCAGCAGGACTTCGAACCGCTGCCCGCGGTGCCGGATGATACTGGTACCCGGTTCGTCGGGCTCGATGCAAACCGCCACAGGCAAAATGTCTATCGATTGCGGCAAACCGGAATTTTTGCAGAGCAGTTCATTGCGAATTACGATCGTCTGATTACCAATCTCGATCAAATGTTGCGCAGAGGAGACTTCGGCGAGTGGTTCGTCGGTGATCTGCCGCCATTTGATTTTGCGAGCGATCACGATCCGTGGTGTCAGTGTCAGGATCATCTGGACCCGTCGGCGTTGGAAATCATCGAGCTCTCGATCGAAGGGTCGGTCGCGGCGGCGACGTGGACGTGGGGTCAACAGGGTGGCGCATCTCGCGACCAGGATCCGGGATTCAAGCGTTCGATCAGGGCGGTCCGCGAGGATCGGGTTTGGCGAATTTCCTATCTATCCGGTTTCGATTTTGATCTCGCCACGAAGGGACCGGATGATGGGGATTGATGCTGGTCAGGCGCCGGGCGCGGATGGACTGGCGCGACGCAGATGCGATCGCGGGCTCACCGAGCGCGCCTCGTGGCGATGATCTCGGTCAGGGGCGCTCGGCCCGCGCGCACGTGACGGCGGATGGGATGGTTTTCGCGTGGAACGGACGCGCGATGCGGGCGATCACGGTGACCGATTCAATCGAGATCGGCTCACTCGAACTGGTCCGCGAAGATGTACTGGGGGATACGGAACGCAGCGACGATCGGGGCCGTGTGGTTGCCGGCGCGCGCGTTGTCGCGCTGGTCGGCGATGCCGGTCGGCGCGCCATTGAAGCTGACGTTGGGGTTCGAGAAGTAGGGTCGCCTTGTGCAGCCACTCGTGCACGGGTTCGAATAGCTCATCACGGTGCGGAAGTTACCGTTGACCCAGTGCCCGAAAGCATAGGGAAAGGCGGGGCCGGAGCCGTTCTCGGGGTTGTGCTGGAAGCCCATGTTGTGGCCGTGCTCGTGGGCGTAGCTGAGGTTGCCGATCGCACAGGTACGGGCCGTGACCTGGAAGGCGTTTGGTGCAAAGCCGGGTCCAGGCGGATTGCCCATCAGGTAGCCCTGGCCGCAGGCGTTGGTGAACTCGCTGATCATGCCGACCATGTCCGCGCCGGCCTCGTTGCGCCAGGCCGCGACCTCCGGGTCGTCGCGCAGCCACGAAAGGTCGGTCGACGAACTGCCGGAATCGGCCCGCGACGTGAAACGGACGCCAGCCAGCCGGAAGCGTGCCTTCATCAGGCTGTTCGCGAAGGCCTGGTTCGACGAGTCGACCGCGTTCTGCGCGAACGCGATTGCCTGCGGCTGGCCGCCGAGCTGTGCCAGCGAGCCCGGCGAAAACACCACCAACACGTCCATCAGGTGGTCCGCCGTCTTGCGAAGCGAAAGCTCCGCTTCGGACGCGTCAGCATCGTCATTGCCGCCGGTCGGCACGTGAGCGCCGCCGCAAGACGGAAAGCGATCGGTGTCGAGCTTCATCAGCACCGGCCCGACGGCCGTCGGCGTCAGCTCATGGATGCCGGATGCAAGGCTCAGATAGCCGGCGACGTGTTCGCCGACACGGCTCAGCACCACCTGCTGTTGCCGGTCGGCGCCGACGGTGCCGATCCACGTCCAGTCCTCCGGGCCGCGTTGCTCGACCGCGATGCGCTTGGCCGCCACGATCGCACCGCCAGGCAAGACCAGATCGAGGCGTTCCGCATCGGCGCGCGCGACGCGCCAGTCGAGCGTCACCGCGGCGGCAGCCACCACGGCGGGATGTCCGGCCAGCGCTCGCTCAGGATTGCGAGTCGGGTCGATGCGCCAGGCGGGCGAGGCGTGCGCGCCGCTGCTAGCCAGAATCAGGACCGAGGCGACGATCAGGCGCATGCGCATGGTTCTGCGGAGTCGACCGACGGGAGTTCGCGGCCGAGCATAAAGCGTCGCAGGTCCGTTGATTGGTTCAGATCCGCCAGCGCACCTTGACGAGGAACTGGTCGACGTCGCGGAACCCAAGGGCGTCTCGGAACAGACCGCCGAGGCCGTCGGGCGGACCGAGGTCGAAGCGCTCGCCGCCGCGGCCATACACGACGAATAGGTCGGACTGCGGCGCGAAGGTCCAGCGGTAGCGAAACTGGATGCCGATCGAATTGAGCGCGAAGGGGTCCACCGGATCGTCTCCCGGCACCAGATCCGCGTTGGCCGTGGCGCGCCAGGCACGCGGGTTGCGGGCCCGCAGTCCCACCCATTGCATCTTCGCGCGGAACTCGTGGTCGGCCGCCGGGAACCAGTCGATCTCCAGCGCCTTGGTGACCTGGGTGCGCTCGAACTGACCGAGCACCGATCCCCGCCGCCAGATCAGCCAGTCGGCGCTGTCGAGAGCAACGATCTCGGCGTTGAGGCCGAGTCGTTCCGAGGCGATCCAGCGCGCTTCGATCCCGATCGCCCGCGCCCAGTGGTCGAGTCCTTCTTGGAACACTCGGCCCGAGACCTCGTATTCGAAGTCGCCGATGCGCGGCGAGTCGTACTCGGCATAGAGCAGGTGGCGCGGGGGCAGGCGTACCTTCCCGTTTCCGCGGGTCACGAGATCGTCGATGCCCGCGCCCTGGATCCGCGCCTGCCACCTCAGGCTGGCGCCGTCGCGAAAGCTGCGCCCGCGATCGATGAAGACCATCGGTGGCAGCAGGTCGCCGGCAGTATTACGGCGGATCTGCGGCTCGATTCGCCAGCTGCTGGAGCGCACCGGGTCGTCCTCGGCGTGGTCTTGGCGGAGGTAGGTCGTGGTCCACTCGAGTTCTTCGAGGTCCGCCCGACGCAGGAAACCCATGTCGTTGAAGTCGAGGCCGCGGGTGAAGCGGGTCAGCTCCAGTTCGTGCTGCCACGTGGGCGAGGGCGTCAGGAACATTCGGATCCACGCGCCGGTGCCGTTGCGGCCCGCGCCGGCGCGATCGACCCGCGAGTCGATGACCTGGCCGGTCACGAGCACGGTCGGCTCCGGCCGCCAGGTCGCGTCGATCGCATGCACGCTCGTGCGACGGTCCAGGAACGGGCGATCGACGAAGGTGCCAAGGTAACCGATCGTCCAGACATCGCCCGGTCGCACGAGGCGCTGCGCGAAGAAGGCGGAGCCGATCCCGTCGGCATGCTCGGATTCGATCGCGGCCAGCGTGCCCCACGCGATCCCGCGCCACGCGCCGTTGAGCTTGATCGCGGCGTCGATGTCGGCCGCACGCGCCGGGTCGTCGTCGCGTGGACCGCCGATCCGTCGCGTGTAGATCAATAGTCCCGAGTCGGTCGTGCGCAGGTCGAAGAGGCCTTGGTTCTCGGTGAAGAACGGACGCTTGTCCGAGCGGAAGGCCTCGATGGCCTCGAAGTTGACGACCAGCTCGTCGGCTTCGATCTGGCCGAAGTCGGGGTTCAGCGCTGCGGTGAGCTGGAAGTCCCCCGAGGGCTTCCAGAACAGATCGGCCCCGATCCTGCCGTCGCCGCTGCGGCCGGCCAGGTCGTGGACGGCGGTGACGTAGGGGTAGATCTCGAACACCGCGCTCGCATACTGGAGGATCTCGACGCGAGTGAACTCGGAGATGTAACGCGGTCGCCGGAAACTCGCTGGTGCCGAAGCACTGCGCTCGCGATTGGCGGCGAGGTAGCGGTCGAAGAGCACGCCGATGGTGCGGGTGTCGGTGCCGGAGCCTCGCATCGAGGCGACCGTCCACGGGATCAGGATCTCGACCGACCAGCGGTCGTCCTCGACGTGGACCGCGTGTCGCCAGTCGCCGTCCCAGTCGGCCGAGTAAGAGTTTTCGTTGGTCCAGGTGGCGTCCTGCACCGAGCCGGACAGACCGACCGTGAAGTTGTAGGCCACCTGGCCGTCGGCGTCGAAGTCGATGTAGACGTTGATGCGATCGCCGACCTGGTCGGCGTCGCGCGCGGTGCGCTCGACCACACGCGGCACCTCGGGCGGATGGTGGAGATCGAAGCCGATCGCGATGCCTTCGGGCGTCGCCAGCAGCCGCACCTCGGTCGGCAGCGTCGGCGTGGCGAGGGTGAAGGGTTCGGTGACGACGAAGTCGCGGAACACGCGCGCCTGCGACCAAGCCGGCTCGTCGAGCCGGCCGTCCAGGATCAGGACCGGGACCGACTCGTCCGCATCCGCGTCGGCAGCAGCAGGCGCGCTGGCCGCGCCGACGAGCAACGCCAGGATCGCAAGTCGTGTTGCCGAGGACGCGCGCGGCGGCCGTTTCCGGCAGGAGGGCCAAACGAGGGCCACGTCGGAGAGGTGCTGGAAGCTGCCCACCGGGGAAGGCTAACGGGCGGCGCCGGCCGGGCCATGTGCCATTTGTCGTATACCCCGCGAGGAGCCAACCCGCCGAGAGAGGTCGACGCCCGGTTCGGGTCGCGCCCGGATGCGTGCCGGGGACGGGAAATCGTTACCGCCGGAGCGGGCGCCCTTGCGCACCGGACGAATCCGCGAACGTCGCGCTGGGAGAGCGCGCCTGATTTCTGCTGCCTTTCTCGCGGTCGAACAGCGACGTCCATCCGGCCCTCGAGTGGCCTCGGCAGAGGCGTCCATTGGACCGCCTACCATCCCTGGCCGGTCGACTTCGCGATTCACCAGGCAGATGGCTTGCGCTGCAGATCGAAGCGCGAGCAATCCGCCCGCCACCGCCGCCGTACGGTCGCAGCCGCTCATGTGTCGGCGGCCGCACGGCGTGAGCGGTTCGATCAGGGTTGATGGCGGTGCGGATCGTCGCCGCCGTGCTTGCCGGTAGAACCACCGATCGGGCCTTTCGCGACTGGCAGGACGGCCTTGATCTCGGTGTCGCAGGCGAGCGTCATCGAGAGCTCCACCGCGTCGCCTTCGGCGAGTGGCGCCACGGGGTCGTAGAGCATGAAGTGGTTGCCGCCGGGTGCGAGTTCGATCGACTCGCCCGGTCCCAGTTTGAGCCGCTCGATCTGGCGCATCTGCATCACGCCATCGACGGTCTTCATCTCGTGCAGTTCGACGCGGCCGAAGGTCGGGCTCGCGAGCGCCGCAAGTTCGACCTCGACGGTGCCGGGATTGACGATGCGGCCGAATCCAGCGACCACCTTCGCGGTGGGTGGGGCCGGGCGCACCCAGGCGTTCTCGAGCTCGAGTTCGCAGCCGAAGGCCGGCAGGGCCGGCAGTGCGAGCAGCAGAGGTAGAAGCAGACGACGCATCGATCTCTCCGGATCGCCGATCATGGAGTGACAAGAATATCGGCAGCTCATGGTCCCTACGTGAGCCTGCGACAACCGGACGCCCCGCTCCTGCTCGCCGTCCTTGATCGCGACGTCAGGATTCGAAGCCGTTCGCGAAGATCCGATCTGGCTGTCCGCCCGCGGTGGTCACCTGGGTCACGTTCGAGTTCGCGCTGGTGCCGCCGGCATTGGTCGCGCGGACGCGATAGAAGTACGTGGTGCCGGCGGCGAGGCCCGAGACCACGTGGCTCTGCACAGCGCCAACTGCGAGCCCTTGGAATCCAGGCACGAAGCTTGCGAAGTTCGACTGGGTCGAGACGTCGAGCAGGAAGCCGGTCGAGCCGGCCGGTCGCGTCCAGTTGGCGGTGAACGTCGTATTGCCGACCGCAGTGCCGGCGGTCGTCGTCGGCGCCGCCGGTGCAGCCGGGGTGCCGGTCGCAAGACAGGTGGGGTTCGTCGTTGCGCGAGCCTGGACGTGTGCGCGCATCCGCGTCGGCACGCGCTCCGGCGCGACGCCGAAGGCGTGCCCTTGGCCGAGAGTCAGCGTCACGTTCGAGAAGCCGCCGGGTCGCAGGTGGCAGTAGCTCATGATCGTGCCCGTGCCCTGTCCTTGCGGGCCGGGCAGGGTCGGCGTCCCGCTGAAGCAGCCCGTGCCGGGCTCGGACCCATAGCACTGGTCGATCGGGGCGCTGTTGCCGTTGAGCCCGGCGTAGCAGTGGGTGTGTGGTGAGTTGAAGTTGTGCCCGATCTCGTGGGCGGTCGCGACGATGTCCCAGACCACGCTCGGACTCGAGGGGTTGAAGCTGCCGGTGATGCTGCCGGTGAAACCATAGGCGCCGCCGAAGTTCGAGGTGCCGGTGATCGGCGCCGCGCAGCCGGCACTCGCGGCGCTGGTGTTGAAGGCAGCGCTGCACAGCACGCCGACCCACGCCACGCCGCCGCCAGTGGTCTTGCCGCTCAGCATGTGGGCGATGGTGCGGCTCTCACCGGCCATGTTGTCGTTCCATTGCTTGCCGAACTCGTACAGCGCGCAGATCGACGAGGTCTGGGCCCACGGGTCGGCCGCGGTGTTCCAAAGGCGCAGGTAGCTGACCTGCAGCTGGGTGTCGAGCTGGGCGACGTAGATGCCCGAGGCGTAGCCGATCAGGTTGCCGACGTAGGTCGTGGCGGCCTGCGCGCTCGCGAAGCGCTGGAAGAACTCGAAGTCGGTCTCGACCGCGATCCGCGCGCGCCAGTCGATCCCGTCCGGCAGAGGTTCGGACCGCGGCGACTCATCGCCATCGGCAGACGCCCCGTCCATCGCGCCGGCCAAGGCTTCTTCCGGAACCGGGCCGAGCCGCGACTGCTGGCATTCGAACGGGCGGGCCTCGTCGAGGCCGGCGCGGTCGACGCGCGCCAGGGCGAGTCCAGTGACGCGTCCCGATGCGTCCCGCCGTGCGGCAATGCGCTCCAGGCCGAGCATGCGGTCGACGAGACCGAAGACCTCGCCATCCGGATCGATGCCGATGAAGACGCGCGCCGCGGGCTGGCCTACGATCGTTCCATGGAAGAAGCGGTCGCGCGGCCGCTCGAGCAGGCGTTCGCCATCGGCCTCGACGACGACGAGCCGCGCGTCGGGGGCCCAGACGTCGACGGGTCGAAGCATGAGTTCGAGCTCCTCGCCGGCGGCGCCGCGCACGCCGACGACGATGCGCGAGTCCGTCGACGAAACCGGTGGCTGGTTCGCGACGAGCTGGCGCGCGTCGAAGCGGGTTGCGGCGGAGGCCGTGGCGCCCGCTGCGAGGAACACCAAGAGGACGGTCGCATGGCGCAGGGGTCGGTCGAACGCGGCCATGGGGTGATTTCCGGTAGACGGCATGGCTCGAGAATATCCCGCAGCCCGCCCGATCCGGCGACGTGGGACGTCACCTCCGTCGGCGCCGTCGTACCGTCCGGCACGCGGAGGCCGCAGCTCGCGCCGGAGCCGCGGTGCGCCGGACCGCGCCGGTCGATCGGCGCAAGCGATCGATCGGGCGCGTCCGGAGCAGCCAGCGGATGCGCGGTCTTCAGCCGGGGATCAGCTGCGTGCCATCCACCAAGGCAGAGCGAAGGCGAACAGCGCACCGAGCGTGATCGCCGCGACGGCGATCGCCCAGGTCCAGTGCGAGAGCGCGCGCAGGCGGGCGCACGCGCGCGCCTGCGCCGGATCGGCCGGGCACGGCGCGAGCCTGGCTCGGTGGAGCATCACGCCGGAGACGACCAGCGCGATCGCGGCGACGCCGAACACCAGCGCCTTGTTGGCCGACAGCCAGATCAGCTGCGGCACCGCGCTGACGAGGCCGGCCAGCGCGGCGCCGGCCCCGAGCGCGACCATCACCGCCGGAAGCACGCAACAGACCAGCGTGCCGCCAGCCGTGAGGAGTGCAGCCATCGATGCGAAGGCGCTGCGGCGAAGGACGCCTTGTCCGTCATCGGCGGGGCTCATTCTCGACCTCGCGTCGTACTTCGGCCAGCGGCTGATCGACACGCCGGATCGCGGTCAGCGTGTAGCCGGCATCGGTCAGCGCCTTGTCGAGTACCTCGTCGGTGATGTCCTCGCCGGGATCGAGCTCGACCGCGACCACGCCGCGCGCAAGGTCGACCCAGACGTCGTGGGTCGCGTCGAACGAACGCATCTGCTTATCGATACCCTGGGCGCAGAAGCCGCAGACGAGGCCCGCGACCTCCATGCGGATGGTTCGGGTCGCGTCGGCGGCCAGGGTGGGAAGCGCCGCGGTTGCGACGAAGGCGATCAGTGCGGCTAGGAACGCGTTGCGGACCATGTCGTTTCTCCTCAGAAATTGACCATGAACATCGTCGTGAAGCCGCCCTTGTCGGTGATGCCGGCCTCGATCCAATGCGTCTTGCGGAAGAAGCGGAGCAGCAGCGCGGCCTCGGCGTCACGTGTGAAGTCGCCGCTCATGTGGCGACCCTGCAGCACGACCCAGGTCGCCAATCGATCCCACGCGTGTTCGTAGAGCGCGACGCCGAGCTGCGCGGTATCCATCCGATGTTGGAACGACGAGGTCCGGTGCCAGTCGCTCTTGACCATCGAGTAGAACCACAGCGTCTCGTAGTCGAGCTGGAAACCGGCGTTCCACGCCAATTCGCCACCGTCGAATTCGCGGCCGCGGCCACGCCCGACGCCGCCCCAGACGTAGGCATTGGCCTGCGCCTTCGGCAAGTTCCAGCGGCGGACGAGGTAGTTGGCGCGGACCAGGTCGAGCTGATGCTGGGCGCGCGAGTCGGCAGCGTCCAGCACCAGGTGCACGACGCCCGCCGACCACCAGTGGCGGGGGGCGTGGAACACACTGAGCTCGCGGCCATCGCGCGACCGGTCGCCCATCACGGTGGTCGCGTCGGCGTAGGCGATCGGGCGCGCGACGGCGGCTGCCACAGGCAGCGCAAGGAGCGCCGCCGCGACGGCGGCGCGTGCAAGTCGTTTCATCGTTGATCTCCTGGAAGCTTCAGGGCCGGCCGCTCGCGGCCGGTGCGCGTAGCCAGGGATCAGCTGATCGGGGGTCTCAGCGGCGGCGCCGAAGGGGCGGGCGGAAGCGCGACGATGGTCGCGACCGGCGGGCCGGGTGGTGCCGGCACGCGGTCGAACGGTGAGGCGCTCGGCGGTATGGCGGCGACGGTCGCGCACGGACAGCTGCATCGGCCGCTGCCGCAGCAGTCCGGGCAATCGATGTCCGAAGTCCGATCGGTCTCATCGGCCGACTTCGCGGGCGCTCGATCGCCATGGCCGCCGCAAGGGTCGTGCGACTCGTCCGCGGGCGCGGGTGCCTCGGTTCCCGGGTCACCGAGCGCGCACACATGCGTCGGGGCGACGACGCCGGCGCAGGCGATGCAGAGGACGAGGACGGCGTGGAACAATGCGCGCACCGCCGAAAGATAACGACCGTCTCCGGCAGTCGGCAAGCGACCACGTCGTCCTGCGCTCGAGGATCGACCTCGTGCCGTCGATCAAGCCTCGCCCGGATCCGGCCCGGCGATGCCGTTGGTTAGGATGACCGCATGATCGAGACCTACAACGCCGTGCTGATCGTGGTCGCGCTGCTCGCGATCGTGAGCATCATGTCGACGCTGTTCTCGTTCCGGGCTGGTGCGCCGATCCTGCTCGTGTTCTTGCTGGTCGGATTCCTCGCCGGCGAGGACGGTCTCGGAAACATCCAGTTCGACAACGTCGAAGCGGCCTTCGTGATCGGCAGCATCGCGCTGGCGCTGGTGTTGTTCGACTCCGGGTTCGGCACGCTGTGGGCGTCGTTCAGGCTCGTGGCCGCGCCGGCCATCTGGCTGGCGACCTTCGGTGTCGTGCTCACGGCCGGACTGATGGCGTTGGCGGCGCATTTCCTGTTCGGTCTTGCCTGGCAGCACGCGCTGCTGCTCGGGGCGATCGTCGGATCGACCGATGCGGCGGCGGTGTTTTTCCTGCTGCGCGTCGGTGGCCTCCGCGTGCGCGAGCGGGTCCGCGCGACGCTGGAGGTCGAGTCCGGCAGCAACGATCCGATGGCGGTCTTCCTCGTGCTGGGCCTCGTGACCCTGTTCCGTCCCGGGTCCGAGGGGCTCGGATGGTCGACGCTCGGACTCTTCGTCCAGCAAATGGGCCTTGGCCTCGTCCTCGGGTTCCTCGGGGGTCACGTCATCGTTCGCATCGTGAACCGGTTGGAACTCGAAGGCGCGCTGTACCCGCTGCTGGTGGCCGCGCTCGCCCTGGCGGTGTTCGCGACCACGAACCTCGCCGGTGGCAGCGGCTTCCTGGCCGTGTACGTCGCGGGACTCGTCGCCGGGAACCGCCGCATTCGCCGCGGTAACGAGCTCAAGCGCTTCCAGCAGGGGCTGACCTGGCTTGCGCAGATCGCGATGTTCGTGACGCTGGGTCTGCTGGCGACGCCATCGGAGTTCCCCGCGGTGCTGCTGCCGGGCCTCGCGCTGGGCCTCTTGCTTGCACTGGTGGTGCGGCCGCTGGCGACGATGCTCTGCTTGGCAGGCTTCGATTTCTCGCGCGCGGAGCGCATCTTCGTTGGCTGGGTCGGCCTCCGCGGCGCGGTCTCGATCTTGCTGGCGATCCTGCCGGTCGCCTACGGTCTCGACGATGGCAAGCTGCTGTTGAACCTCGCCTTCCTGATCGTGCTGGTATCGCTGGTCCTGCAGGGATGGACGATCGCTCCGCTTGCGAAGACCTTGAAACTGGTGATCCCGGCGCGCGGCGGCGCGATCGAACGCATCCAGCTCGACCTTCCGAGCGATGCGGCCCATGAGCTCCTGGCCTACCGCCTGCACGAGGACAGCCCGATTCTCGGACGCGTCGCGATGCCGCGCTGGGTCAAGCCCGCACTGATCGTCCGTGATGGTCAGTCGATCCGCAGCATGCGCCTCGATCGCCTGCGCGCGGGCGACGTGATCTACGTGTTCGTGCGGCCCCACCGGATTCCGCTGCTCGACCGATTGATCGAGAGCCCGAAGCCGCCCGAGCCCGGTGACCGCGAGTTCTTCGGCGAGTTCGAGGTCGATCCGCATACGCCGATCGACGAGCTCGCGGATTTCTATGGCGCGGTCGTGAACAGCGGCAAGCGTGGCCAGTCGGTGCGCAGCTTCCTCGAACGCGAGTTCGGCGAGGCGATCGAGGTCGGCGACCGGATCGGGCTCGGGCCGATCGAACTCGTCGTGCGTCGGCTCGATGACGCTCGCCACATCGTCGAGGTCGGTTTGTCGATCACCCGCAAGGGCTGACGGGCAGCGCGCGGCCAGGCTTTTTCGATCGTGGCGCTCAGTCGCCGCTGTCCTCCCACAGAGTCACCGCGGCGACGTCCATGGTGTAGGCCGAGGCGCCGAGTTCGTTGTCCGAGCGCTCGATGTGCAGTGTGCCGTCGATCCAGTACGGCGAATACAGGTCGGTCATCGGGATCGGCTCGGCCAGCTTGCCGCGGATGATCTGATTTGGCGGCGGCGGCGGAACGTGGATGCAGGCGCCGAAGTAGGGCACCAGGAAGAACTCGGTCAGGCGACCCTTCGCGTCGCTGTCGAGCGGCACGATGTATCCGGCGATACGGCCGCTGAAGCCGTCGAACTTCGGCACCGTGTTGAAGCTCATGAACTGGTCGGCCGCGAAGAAGCCGGTGTGGTCGATCGGCGGCAGGTTCTTGATCGCCTCGAGATCCTCGGGCGGCATCAGGTCGAGCCAATCGATCTCGCGTGGGTCGTTGCGAGCGCCGGCGGGTGCCGGCGTGCCGACCGTGGGGCCGGACTCGGCGCGGGCCGGCGAGATCACGGTTCCGACCGCGGCCATCGTCGGGACGCGACCGCTCGGGCTCGGTGCCAGCGCCAGGATGCTGGTGGCCATCGCGGCAATCGAGAGTCCGGCAAGCAGGATCGGTCGGTTCATCTGGCGTACTTGAAAGGGGTGAGGGTCTGAGCGTCCGCGGGGCCGGTTGCGCCCCTCGCCACCCCGCAGCCGAGGCAGCGGATCATGTTCTCACGGTCATGCCGTCGGCGACTGAACGCCGGTACGCGAGCCAGGCCGGAAGCAGTCCCGCCACCAGCCCGGCGCAGACGATGAGGCCGAGCAGTCGCCATTCGGTGGGCGTCGGCCAGCCGGCCGTCGCGTACAGGCCGAAGCGCCCCTCGAGCCAGCCGGAGAGGCCGGTGAGCGCGCCGTTCATCAGCGCTAGCCCCAGCAGGGCGCCGGCGATCGTCAGCAGCGCGGCCTCGAGCAGCA
>CALDVP010000022.1 GCA_937924195.1 uncultured Lysobacterales bacterium | reverse complement strand
TACCTCGGCGGCACCGTGCAGGTGATTCCGCACATCACCGACGAGATCAAGTCCCGGATCGACGAGGCCACCGCTGGTTTCGATGTCGCACTGGTCGAGATCGGCGGCACCGTAGGTGACATCGAGTCGCTGCCCTTCCTCGAAGCGATCCGCCAGATGCGGATCGAGCGCGGCGCCGACCGGACGCTGTTCATGCACCTGACGCTGGTGCCCTACATCAAGGCCGCCGGCGAGATCAAGACCAAGCCGACCCAGCACTCGGTCAAGGAACTGCGCTCGATCGGCATCCAGCCCGACGTGCTGCTATGCCGCTGCGAGCAGCCCCTGCCGGACGACGAGCGGCGCAAGATCGCGCTGTTCACCAACGTGTCGGTCGATGCGGTGATCTCGGCGATCGACCTCGAGACCATCTACCGGATTCCGCTGTGGCTGCACGAGCAGGGCCTCGACCGCATCGTGGTCGACCGCCTGCGTCTGCCGGCGCGCGCCGAGGCCGACCTGTCGGCCTGGGAGCGTACCGTCCACGCCGCCGAGCACCCGCTCAACGAAGTCACGATCGCGATCGCCGGCAAGTACGTCGATCACAAGGACGCCTACAAGTCGCTCGGCGAGGCGCTGCGCCACGGCGGCCTGAAGCAGGGGACGCGCGTCGAGCTGCGCTGGATCGAGGCCGAGGAACTCGAGTCGAAGGGCCTCGGCCTGCTGGCCGACGTCGACGCGATCCTGGTACCGGGCGGCTTCGGCGTGCGCGGCTTCGAGGGCAAGGTGATCGCGGCGCGCCACGCGCGCGAGCACCGCATCCCGTACTTCGGCATCTGCTACGGCATGCACGCGGCGACCGTGGACTTTGCCCGCCACGTGGCCGGCCTTGCCGGCGCCAACAGCACCGAGAACGACCGCCAGAGCCCGCATCCGGTGATCGCGCTGATCACCGAGTGGCGCACCGCGAGCGGCGAGATCGAGAGCCGCAGCGACGACTCCGACCTCGGCGGCACGATGCGGCTCGGCGCGCAGGAGTGCCGCCTCAAGCACGGCACGCTCGCGCGCGAGCTCTACGGCACCGACACCGTCAGCGAGCGCCATCGCCACCGCTACGAGTTCAACAATCGCTATCGGCAGCGGTTCGAGGACCTGGGCCTCGTCGTTTCGGGACGCTCGCTCGACGAGACCCTGGTCGAGATCATCGAGCTGCGCGACCACCCGTGGTTTTTGGCCTGTCAGTTCCATCCGGAGTTCACCTCGACGCCGCGCGATGGGCATCCGCTGTTCATCGGCTTCGTGCGCGCCGCGCGCGCTCACCGCGCGCGGCGGCTGGGCCTCGGGGAGGCCGCGGCATGAAGCTGTGCGGCTTCGAGGTCGGCCCAGATCGGCCGTTCTTCCTGATCGCCGGGCCGTGTGTCGTCGAGTCCGAGCAGCTCCAGCTCGACACCGCCGGACGTCTCAAGGAGATCACCGGGCGGCTCGGCATTCCGTTCATCTTCAAGTCGAGCTTCGACAAAGCCAACCGCTCCTCGGGCCGGAGCTTCCGCGGGCCCGGCATGGAAGAGGGCCTCCGCGTGCTGTCCGAGGTCAAGCGCCAGCTCGGTGTGCCGGTGCTGACCGACGTCCACGAGTACACGCCGATGGGCGAGGTCGCGGCGGTGGTCGACGTGCTGCAGACCCCGGCCTTCCTGTGTCGGCAGACCGACTTCATCCACGCCGTCGCCCGAGCCGGCCGGCCCGTCAACATCAAGAAGGGCCAGTTCCTGTCGCCGTGGGAGATGAAGAACGTCGTCGAAAAGGCCTTCGAGACCGGTAACCGCGACATCCTGGTCTGCGAGCGCGGGGTCAGTTTCGGCTACAACAACCTCGTCTCCGACATGCGCGCGCTGGTGGTGATGCGCGACACCGGCTGCCCGGTCGTGTTCGACGCGACCCACTCGGTGCAGCTGCCGGGCGGGCAGGGTGACCGTTCCGGCGGCCAGCGCGAGTTCGTGCCGGCGCTGGCGCGGGCGGCGGTCGCGGTCGGCGTCGCAGGCCTCTTTATGGAGACGCACCCCGATCCCGAGCACGCGCTGTCGGATGGCCCGAACGCGTGGCCGCTCGGTCGGATGGAGTCCCTTTTGTCCGAGCTGCGCGAGTTCGACGCGATCGCCAAGCGCCATGCCTGAGCATTTTTCATACGCTGCCTGCCGGACAGCGTACGTTCCCCCCCTCGAATCCCTGATCGACCGAGCCTCGCCATGACCCAGATCCGTTCGATCCACGCCCGCGAGATCCTGGACTCCCGCGGCAACCCGACCCTCGAGGCCGAGGTCACCCTGGCCTCGGGGGCTTTCGGTCGCGCGGCGGTGCCGAGCGGCGCCTCGACCGGCGCAAACGAGGCCGTCGAGCTGCGTGACGGCGACCGCACGCGCTATCTCGGCAAGGGCGTGACCCGCGCCGTGGCCAACGTCAACGGCGAGATCGCGGGCGCGCTCGCCGGCTTCGACGCGGCCGACCAGCGCGGGCTCGACGTCCGGCTGGTGGAGCTCGACGGCACCGCGAACAAGGGTCGCCTCGGCGCCAATGCGCTGCTCGGCGTCTCGATGGCCGCCGCCCACGCGGTCGCCGCCGAGCGGCGGGTACCCCTGTGGCGCTGGCTCAACGATTTGGCCGGCTCGCCGGCGCCGATGCTGCCGGTGCCGATGATGAACATCGTCAATGGCGGCGCGCACGCCGACAACAATGTCGATATGCAGGAGTTCATGATCCTGCCGGTCGGCGTCGACAGCTTCGCCGAGGCCCTGCGCTGCGGCGCCGAGGTCTTCCATGCGCTGAAGGCCGTGCTGAAAGGGCGGGGCCTTGCGACCGCGGTCGGCGACGAGGGCGGTTTTGCGCCGGACCTGCGCTCGAACGAGGAAGCGATCGAGACCATCCTCGAGGCGATCGGCAAGGCCGGCTACCGCGCCGGCGAGGATGTGCTGCTCGGCCTCGATTGCGCGGCCAGCGAGTTCCACAAGGACGGCAAGTACCAGCTGACCGGCGAGGGCAAGCGCCTCACGGCGGCGCAGATGATCGACTTTCTCGCCGACTGGTGCGCGAAGTACCCGATCGTGACGATCGAGGACGGCATGGCCGAGGACGACTGGGACGGCTGGGCCGAGCTGACCCGCCGTCTCGGCGGCCGCGTGCAGCTGGTCGGCGACGATATTTTCGTGACCAACCCCCGGATATTCGCCGACGGCATCGCGCGCGGCATCGGCAACGGGATCCTGGTCAAGGTCAACCAGATCGGCACGCTGAGCGAGACGCTCGATGCGATCGCGATGGCGGCGGAGCACCGCTACGCGGCGATCATTTCGCACCGCTCCGGCGAGACCGAGGACACCACGATCGCCGACCTCGCGGTTGCGACCACCGCCACGCAGATCAAGACCGGCTCGCTGTGCCGCAGCGACCGTGTGGCCAAGTACAACCAGCTGTTGCGGATCGAGGCTGCGCTCGGGGCTGACGCGCGCTACGCCGGTCGCGACGCCTTCGTGAGCCTGGCGCGCGCCTGATCCCGACGCCGGAGGGCGCCGAATCGAGAATCCGCTTTCCTTCCGCTATGGCCGCTCGGCGATAATCCGGGTATGCCCGCGATCGCCACGCCGCCACGCCCCGACCGATGAGCCCCCGGGTGCGCCGGTGGTCCCGCATCGCCGCGCTCGCGGTCGGCGTTCTCGTGCTCTGGCTGCAGTGGGAGCTGTGGACGGGCCGTGGTGGCATCCCGGACGTCGACCGCCTCGAGCAGCGGGTCGCTGCGCAGCGCGCCGAGAACGAAGCGCTGCGCGCCCGGAACCGGGCGTTGGCGGCCGACGTCGAGGACCTGAAGACCGGCCGCGAGGCGATCGAAGAACGCGCTCGAGAGGAACTCGGGATGATTCGTGACGATGAGGTGTTCTACCAGGTCGTCGAGGGTGGCATCGAGCGTCGGGCTGCCGAACGATCGGAGCGCCAATGAGTGCCGCTTCCGGGAGCCGAAGTCGCGTCTGGTGCGTCGTGCCCGCAGCCGGCAGCGGCAGCCGGTTCGGGGCTGAAAAACCCAAGCAATACATGGATCTGGGCGGTAAACCTCTGATCGAGGTCACGCTCGAGCGGCTGCTTGCGCACCCGGCGGTGGCCGGCGCGGTGGTCGCGCTGGCGGCCGATGACCGCTGGTGGCCGGGCATCCATGGGGTCAAGGGCCGGCCCGTCCTGACCGTGACCGGTGGCGCGACCCGCGCAGAGTCCGTGCTCGCCGCCTTGCGCGCGCTGCCGCGGGAGGTCGCGGCCGAGGACTGGGTCGCGGTGCACGATGCGGCAAGGCCGTGCGTGCGGATGGCCGAGCTCGATCGCCTGTTCTCTTTCTGTTTTCGCTCTGGGTCAGCAGCACTGCTCGCGGTGCCGGTGCGGGATACGATCAAGCGCGCGAACGCGGACGGCACGGTCGCAGCGACGGTGCCGCGGGAGAACCTCTGGAGGGCGCAGACGCCGCAGTGCGCGCCACGGGCGGTGCTCGAGCGGGCGCTTGCGACCAGTCTCGCGCGCGCCGGCCACGGGCGTGGACAGGTGCCGACCGACGAGTCGAACGCGCTTGAGGAAATCGGCGCAACTATCTGTTTGATCGAAGGTAATGAATCGAATATCAAGGTGACGACGGTGCCGGATCTCGATTGGGCAAGGCAGTGGCTCGCGCAGGAGAACGGCGTTCTCCAATGATGGATTCTGACTGCCCGCTTTCAAATCGTTTTTTATCGTTCTCTCCCGCGGGAAGCATGACATGATCCGCATCGGCCAGGGCTTCGATGTCCATGCCTTCGGTCCGGGGGACCACGTGATGCTCGGCGGGGTGCGGATCCCGCACGCGCAGGGCGTCGTCGCGCACTCGGATGGCGATGTCGTTCTCCATTCGCTCTGTGATGCGTTGCTGGGCGCGCTCTCGCTCGGCGACATCGGCCGCCACTTCCCGCCCGGCGATCCGCGCTGGAAGGACGCCGACAGCCGGCTCCTGCTGCGCGAGGTGCGACGGATGGTCGGCGAGGCCGGATTCCGGGTCGTCAACGTCGATGTGACCGTGCTCGCCGAGGCGCCCAAGGTCGGTCCGCATGCGGAGGCGATGCGCGCGCGGATCGCGGCGGATTTGGCGATCGCGGTCGGCGATGTCGGCCTCAAGGCGACGACCACCGAGCGGCTCGGCTTCGTCGGGCGCGGCGAGGGCATCGCTGCGATGGCCGTCGCGCTGGTCGAGCGCGCCTGAGGTGGGCGGCGAGCGGCCGGGCACGGCCCACGGCGGTCCGGTCCTGCGCGGGCGCCTGCGGACCGCGCCCGAGGACTTCGAGGTCGAGGAAATGCGAGCCTTCGGGCCCGGCGGCTCCGGCGAGCACGCCTGGCTCGAAATCGAGAAGCGCGACGCGAACACCGAATGGGTCGCGCGCGAGCTCGCGCGTCTCGCCGGCGTGCCGCCGATCGCGATCGGCTTTGCCGGGCTCAAGGACCGCCACGCGCTGACGCGCCAGGCCTTCACGGTGCACCTGCCGGGTCGGCCCGATCCGGACTGGTCGGCGCTGTCGATCGAGGGCGTCCGCGTGCTGTCGGCGACCCGCCACTCGCGCAAGCTGGCGCGGGGCGCGCTCTCGGGCAATCGCTTCCGGCTGGTCATCCGCGGAGTCGAGGGCGATCGCAGCGCCGTGGACCACCTCGTCCAGCGGATCGCCCGTCACGGCGTGCCGAACCGCTTCGGCGAGCAGCGCTTCGG
>CALDVP010000021.1 GCA_937924195.1 uncultured Lysobacterales bacterium | reverse complement strand
CTGCTCTGCACGCGCAGCCGGTACGTGCCAGGCCACAGCCCGCCGTAGCTGGCGATCCGCGAAGCCGCGTCCACCACCAGCCAGTCGCCGTCGACCCCGTCGAGCCGGTAGCGATAGCGGCGCGAGTCCGGCGCCCCGAAGTCGAGCGCGGCGAACTCGAGCGAGAAGTTGCGCTCGCCGGGGGCGATCTCGATCACGGTCGGTCGCGCGCCGACCGGGCGCGGCCGGCCGTCGACCCGGAGTTCGGTGAAGGCGAGCGGCTGCTCGTCGGCCTCCGGCTGGAAGCGGGCCGGGTCGACGACCAGGATGCCCTCGGTCGCGCCGAACGCGAAGCGATCGCCTGCAAGGCCCGCGTAGGCTCGGAACCAGCCCGTGCCGACCAGCGCGCCATCTGCCCGACCGAGCCGCAACAACAGATCGCGCTTCGGGTCGTAGACGAAACGGTGGGTCCAGATCCGCCCGTCGCGATCTTCGAGCAGGTTGGCGCCGAACGCGACGTTCGCAAGTCCGTGCCGGCGACTGATCGCCTCGGCTCGCGCCGTCCCGCCATCGACGGCGACCACCCGCAGCAGCCCGTCGGCGTCGATCCAGAGCGCGCCCGAGCGATCGACCAGCACGCCCTGCACGGTGGCCCGTACCGGCTGGCCGTCTGACTCGAGGCGCATGGCCTCGAGCGCTCCGTCCGTGGTGATCCGGAACAACCCCTCGGAGCCTCCGGCCCAACCACCACCATCGGCCAGCTCGAAGACGGCGTTGAAGATGCCGCCGACCCGCCCGCCGTCGGGCGCGGCGGCTCGCCGTACGCCACGCCGGGCGTCGATCACGAAGAGTCCATCCGCGGTCGCGACCCACAGGCTGCCGTCCGGCCGCGGCACGAGGCGGCGGACGGCGGCCCCCTCGGCGAATTCCGGCGCGGTCACGGTCTCGAACCGGTCGCTGCCCGGGGCACGGACGTGGATGCCGAACTCGCTGGCGACCCAGAGGCTGCCGTCCCGGCCTTCCGCCAGCGCCGACGGCTGCCGTCCCGGGAATCCGATGGTCACATCGCGACCGGGGATGAGCGCGGCGATGCGCAGATCTTCGTCGAAGCGAACCACGCCCTGCTGCGAGATCCCGGCCCAGAAGCCCCCACCCGGCGCCTCGGCCACGGTCAGGGCGTTGAGGTGCCGGAGCGGCGCGTCGACCTGCGGATCGAAGCGGCGCGAGACCAGCGCGCGATTGGCAGGATTCGCGCGCTGCAGGCCGCCACCGAAGGTCCCGACCCAGACCAGCCCGGTGCGATCGACGAGCAGGCCGCGGACCTCCGCGTTCGCGAGGCTCAGCCCCTCCTCTGCTTCGTGCCGGATCCGGCGTGGCTCGCCCTGGCCATCGGCCGGGAAGACATCGATGCCGACGGCGTTGCCCAGCCAGACGACGCCCTCGTCCGGCTCGGCGGCGACGAAGAAGCCGTCGGCCTGCCACTTCCTGATACGGCCGGGATCCGGCAATCGCTCGAGGCCGAGTTCCTCGGCAGGGATCATCGCGACCTGTCCCTGCTGCGCGCCGACCCAGAGGTTGCCGTCGCGCGCCGCGTGGATGCCGCGCACCGTCGTCAGACCCGGTTCGGTCGCTTTGGCCGGCAAGGCGGGCAGGGGTTCGAAGCCGGCGGCGTCACCGCGCCAACGGGCCAAGCCGCGCCAGGTCCCGACCCAGAGCGCACCGTGATGGTCGACCGCAAGGGACGCGACCCGGTCGTCGGGCAGCGAGCCCGGTTGGTCGTCGCGGCGATAGGTCCGGGCCTGGCCGTCCGCTTCGATCCGGTGCAGGCCGTGGCCGATGGTCCCGATCCAGACCGATCCGTCCGGCGTCTCGGCGAACGCACGGACCTGCGCCGGACGCGCATCCGCGTCGCCGGGCACGTCCACGCGCTCGAAGCGATCACGGTCCGGGTCGTAGACCGCGACGCCCTCCGCCTGCAGGCCGACCCAGAGCCGGCCGTCGCGCGCGGACATCAATGCGACGATGCGGTTGCCGGGAAGGCTGCCGGCGTCGGATGGATCGTTGACATAGCGCCGGAAACGCTGGCCGTCGTAGCGGACCAGCGCTTCGGGCGTGCCGATCCAGATGAATCCACGACCGTCCTGGGCGATCGCCGTGATCACCCCGTCCGGAATGCGCTGCTCGTCGCCGACGCGGTCGAACAGGATCCGGTCGACATGCCGCCCCTCCGAGGACCATGCGAGGAACGGTAGCAGCGCGAGCGCCCACGCGAGCGCCCATCGCATCCAGATTCGAGTCGCACCGGTGGGGCGCCTGCGGGTTGCGCCGGTGAGGCGCCTGCGGAGGGACATCGGGGAGCGGCCGGGCCGAACAGACATGCATCATAGGGGAGCCCGGTCCGCTTGCAGGCGAGCCGGGCCCGTTTGCGACGAAGGGCTCCAGACGGGCGATGGGCGCCGCGAGCCGACCGACCACCGGGTTCCGGCCTAGCGCGGCAAGCGACCGCAGGGTAATCGCACGTCGGCGAAATGGTGCTCGTGGCGCTGGACGCCCGCTCCGCAAGGGCTTCAGCCCGCTTGTAAGTCAGGGGCCAGGCGGCTGGCGCCCGGCCCTGAAGCAGGTTCGGTTGAAATCCGCGAGGCTCAGGGGGCGAAGTTCTCGGGCGAGAGAACCAGCACGTTCGCGACCGCAGTGCCGATCGGGATCCCGGCCGCGAAGGCGGTCACGCCAAAGGCCTCGTTGAGCGCGGACGCGGCGGTGGCCGTGAGCGTGACGCCCACGCCCGGGATCACGACCTGCCCGAACTGTGGCGCCAGCGGCGGCGGGAACTGGATCGGTCGGATCGGCAACGTCAGCGCCGGCAGGCTCAGGTTGAACAACGGGATGCGGCCGACGACCGAGTCGTTGGCCTTGACGATGCCGGTCAGCACCGGCTGCGCACCGATCGTGTCGATCGTGAAGGTCCCGATCGTCACCGTGGTGCCGCCGCGACGCAGGTTGAGGCCGCCGGTATGGATGATCTCGCCCTTCGCGGTGCCGGCGTCCAGTTCGCCGGCATCGACCGGGAAGGTCGCGCGACCGGCGACCAGGCTGCCGGGGAACTCGGCGCTCGGCGCGATCCCGAGCGTGGTCAGCGCCGCGACGAACTCGTTCGACAGCGTGACCTGGGTGTTGCCGGCAAAGGTGTTGACCGTCGGGGCGGCCGAGACGCCGGCCGGAAGCGAGAGTGCGGCGGTCAGCGCCGCGCCGAGGAGGGTGGATCGGAGGGTACGGGACATCGTCTGCTCCTTCGCGTGGGGGTGGACCACGGAGTCCATCACCGGTACTGCACGACGTGAACCCATTGTGCAGAACCGAACGGCCGTCGCGTGGCGCCGCGAGAATGCGACGGCCGCGATCAAGCGCCCGTCCACGATGCGTGATCGATTCGTGTCCGCGCGAGGCGTCGCGTCAGGCGGCGCCCGGGATTGCCGGCGCGGACGCGCCCCCTCTCGTCCGCACCACGCGCCGCGCGTGCAGCCGAAGGTCGTCGAGCAGCGCATAGATGACCGGCAGCACCAGCAGCGTGACGATCGTCGAGAACACCAGCCCGCCGACGATCGCGCGTGCCATCGGGTAGTACGGCGGCCCGTCGCCACCGATCTGGGTGCTGCTGAAGCACAGCGGCAGCATGCCCAGCACCGTGGTGGCGGTCGTCATCAGCACCGGTCGCAGGCGATCGCGCGCGCCGGCGATCAGCGCCTCGGTGCGCCTGAGACCTTCGAGGCGCAATTGGTTGACGTGTTCGACCATCACGATGCCATTGTTCACGACCACGCCCATCAGCACGAGGATGCCGATCGCGGCCATGATCGAGAAGGTGGTCCCGGTCAGCCAGAACAACCAGAACACGCCGCAGATCGAAAACAGGATCGTGGTCACGATCGCGACCGGATAGAGCAGCGACTCGAATACCGCCGCCATGACGATGAGGATCAGCAACAGGGCGATCAGCGTGTTGAACGCCATCTGCTGCCCGGCGTCGGCGCCGAAGTTGAAGCCGCCGCCGAAGGCCCAGCGGTAGCCCGGCGGCAGTGGCACGCCGTCCATCGCCTGCGTGATCGCACGCCTGAACTGGCCCATGTCGGTCCCCGGCGCGGCATTGACCGTGATCGGCAACGCCGTCTGGCGGTCCTGCCGGCGGATGGTGCCGGCCGCCGACTCGATGCGGACCTCGACCAGCGACAGCAGCGGCACTTGGGTGCCGTCCGGACGCGTCAGCTTGAAGTCGCGCAGGTTGTCGACGCTGGCTTCCTCGCCGCCAGCGAAGCGCAGCCAGACCGGGATCTCACGGCGCTCGCCACGGAACTCGCGCAGCGGCGCGCCGCGCAGCGCGATCGCGATGTAGCTCGCGACTTCCTGCGCGCTGAAGCCGTAGGCCGCCGCGCGCTCGCGGTCGACCCGGACCGCGAGCTCGCGATCGACGGTCGACTCCTCGATGCGGACGTCGCGCATACCCTCGACCCGCCGCAGCAGGGGTACCACCGCATCGCCAAGCGAGCGCAACTCGTCGTTCGAGTCACCGAAGAGGTTCACTTGCAGGCTCTGTCCGCCGGCCCGCTGGTTGATGCCGAAGCCGACCTCGCCAATCGCGATCCGCGGCAGGTCCTTGCGGATCAGGTCCATGATCTCGGCGGTCGTCAGCTTCTGCGTGCCATCGTCGACCAGCAGGATGTCGGTCTGCCCGCCGTTCTCGCGGAAGGCGCTGTAGACCGAGCGGATCTCGAAGCGCTCGCGGTTGTCGAGCAGGTAGCGCTCGACCGCCTCGACCGAATCCTGCACCTGGTCCAGCGTGTAGTTGCCGTTCAACTGATACTGCAGCCGCAACTCCCGAGTCTGGCCCTCGGGGAACATGTCCTTCTTGGTCAGCGCGATGGGCACGAAGCTCACCGCCAGCAGCACGCCGGTCGCCAGCATCACCTTGGCCGGGTTCGCAAGCGACCAGCCGAGATACTTGCCATAGCGTTGCTTGAGCCGGGCGATCCAGGTGTCGTCGTCGAGCAGCGAGGGTGGGGTCGGAATGCGAGCCGAGAGCATCGGCACCAGCGTGACCGCGACCAGCCACGAGGCGAGCAGCGAGATGCTGATCGTGATCGCGACCTGGGCGAGGTAGATCGAGATCATGTTCGTCTCGCCGAAGATGTTCGGCAGGAACACGATGCAGTGCGACAGCGTGCCGGCCGACAGCGCGATCGCTACCTGACGGATGCCGACGATCGAGGCCTTCGGCGGGTCGTCGGGGAAGTGACGCCGCTGCTGGTAGATGCTCTCGACCGCGACCACCGCGTTGTCGACCACCATGCCGACGCCGAGCAACAACCCCATCATCGACAGGATATTCAGCGTGATCCCGGCGAAATACATGAGCCCGAGCGTGATCACGATGCACAACGGCACTGCAAGGGAAACCATCAGCGTCGACGGCCAGTGGCGCAGGAACAGGTAGAGCACCAGCAGCGACATCAGCGAGCCGAGCAGGCCGGCCTCGAGCAGTTCGCCAAGGGAGCTCGTGACCGCCTCGCCCTGGTTGGACAGCACGTAGACCTGGATCCCGGCGAGTTCCGGATCGCGCGAGGCGCGCTCGATGGTCGCGAGCACCCGTGCGCTGACGTCGACGAGGTTGGCGGTGCGCTCGCGGAAGATGTCGATTCCGACCGCCGGCTGGAGGTCGAGGCGACGGCGGAAGTCGAGCCGCTGCGGCTTCAGCGTGACCCGGGCGATGTCGCCGAGGCGCAGCCCACGCTCGTCGATCACGAGGCCGCGGATCTCTTCCAGCGAGCCGAACTCGCCGATCGGCTGCACGCGGAAACGGCTGCCGGCATCCGAGATGACGCCGGCCGAGACCGAGAAGTTTGCCGCCTGGAGGCGTCGGTTGAGGTCGTTCAGGGCGATGTTGTGGGCCGCGATCCGGTCGGGTAGCAGCTCGATCGCGACCTCCGGGCGGCCGACGCCCGAGATATCGACACGGGCGACACCGGGCAGGCGCTCGATCGGCCGCTTGAGCTTGCGGTCGAGCAGGTCCCACGCACTCCCGAGCCCCTGCTCGCTGGCGATGCGCACGCGCAGGACCGGCTGATCGCCGGTCGAGAACTTGAACACGAAATAGCGCTGGAGATCGTCGGGCAGTTCGTCGCGGATCGCATCGATGCGCTCGCGCGCCTCGGACGCCTTGATCGCCGGATCCGCGCCCCACTCGAACTCCATGAAGATCTGGGCATTGTCGGCGCTCGAGTTCGAGAACATTCGCTTGATGCCTGACAGTGTCGCCAGCGATTCCTCGACCGGTCGCGTGATCGTGCGCTCGACTTCCTGCGGAGTCGAACCCGGGTAGGGGATCTGGATGAACGCGAACGGCGCATCGACCGCGGGCATGAACTCGAGCGGCAGGCGGAAGGCCGCGATCAGCCCGACCACGGTCAGGCTGATGAAGAACATCACGGTCGTGACCGGGCGCTTGAGCGACAACTCGGCGAGGTGCATGGAATCGTCCCCGAACTCAGGCGGTGGCCGCGACGTCGAGCTTTCGATGCGCGCGTTCGGCGCGCGCGCGGTAGTGGCTGTCCGGGCGGCGATCCATACGGTCGTACATCACCGGGATCACGAACAGCGTCAGCAGGGTCGAGACCACGAGGCCGCCGATCACGGCGATCGCCATCGGCGCGCGCACCTCGGCGCCCTCGCCGGCCCCAATCGCCAGCGGCAGGAAGCCGAAGATCGTGCACAGGCTGGTCATCGCGATCGGTCGCAGTCGGGACTCGGCGCCCCGGTACAGCGCCTCGCGCTTCGGCACCCCCTCCCCGCGCAGCTGGTTCACCTTGTCGATCAGCACGATCGCGTTCTTGACCACGACGCCGACCAGCAGGATCAGGCCGATGAACACGACCACCGACAGTGGCGTGCCCGTGAGGAACAGCGCCAGCACCGCGCCCACCATCGCCAGCGGCACGGTGAACATGATCACGAACGGGTGCAGCAGCGACTCGAACTGGGACGCCATGACCAGGTAGACGAGGAAGATCGCAAGCGACAGCGCGAAGACCAGCGAACGCACCGAGGCGTCGAGCTCCTCGCTCTGGCCGCCGATCGTGACGTCGACCGCGGCGCCGAGCGGGCGCTCGGCCAGCATGCGCTCGACCTCGACGATCGCGGCACCGAGATCGCCATAGGCGAGATTGGCCGAGACCAGCGCGACGCGTTCCTGGTCGACGCGGT
>CALDVP010000020.1 GCA_937924195.1 uncultured Lysobacterales bacterium | reverse complement strand
ACGCGCCGAGGATCACGAAGGGCTCGCGTCGGGTGAGGTCCACCCGCGCGCGCTCGAGCGCCCACAGCGCCTTCGAATCGATCACCTGCGGCCGATAGCCGGCGCCACGCCAGTAAGCCTCCGTGACGCCGACGATCGCGGCCACCAGCAACGCCGCCGCAGGCAGCAGCAGGCCCCAGCGACGATCAGAACTGGAAGTAGATGAAGGCATGCGAGGTTCCGGGAGAGAGCACGATCGCCGCGACCATCAGGCCCAGTGCCAGCGCGACCAGCGGGGCGGGCGCGCGTGCGAGCAGGTCCTCGACCGTGGTCGAACGCATCGCCCAGTGGACTGCGACGACCAAAGCGAAGGCGAGCAGTGCAAGCGTGTCGCGTGCGTCGCGCGCCGACCACGAGGAGACGAGTCCGGGCAGGTCGGCGAGTGCGCGGCTCACCGCGAGCGCGTGGTCGAGGTCGTTCGCGCGGAACCAGACCCACGCGTAGACCACGGCCGCGAGCGTCAGCGCGGCCCAGGCCGTGCGCCCGATCCGGCCGGCGGCCTCCGGTCGGAACCAGCCCCGGTCCATCAGCACGCGCTCGATGACCAGCCACGATCCGTGCAGGCCGCCCCAGATCACGAAGTGCCAGGCCGCGCCGTGCCAGAGCCCGCCGATCAGCATCGTCAGCATCAGGTTGCGTAGCGTCAGCCAGCGGCCGAGCCGGTTGCCGCCGAGCGCGACGTACAGGTAGTCGCGCAGCCAGGTCGACAGCGAGATGTGCCAGCGGCGCCAGAAGTCGGAGAAGCCGGCGGCCGCATAGGGGAAGCGGAAGTTGAGCGGAAGGTGGAAGCCGAGGCAGCGCGCCGCGCCGATCGCGGTGGTCGAGTAGCCGGCGAAGTCGCAGAAGATCTGGCCGGCGAAGGCGATGGTCCCGGTCCATGCGCCGAGCGCGGTCGCAGCGGCCGGGTCGGCGTAGCCGGCGTCGGCGACCGGTGCGAAGATCCCGTCGGCCAGCACGATCTTCTGGAAGAGTCCGAGGACCATCAGCGACAGGCCGACGCCGAGGTCCGGCAGCGTCGACCGCCTTGGCTCCGCAAGCTGATGGCGCATGTGTCCGAAGCGGACGATTGGACCGGCCACGAGCTGGGGGAAGAACGCCACGTAGAGCGCGTAGTCGCGCCAGCTCCGGATCGGCGATTCGCGGCCGCGGTAGACGTCGATCGCGTAGGAGATCGACTGAAAGGTGTAGAAGGAAATGCCGACCGGCAGCACGATGCCGAGGTCGGGCGTCTGCCACTCGATCCCGAAGCGCTCCAGCGACCAGGCCACGTTGCCGAGGATGAAGTACTGGTACTTGAAGGCCGCAAGGATCCCGAGGTTCACCGCAAGGGACAGTCGCAGCCACGGCAGGCGCTCGGGCTGGCGGTCGATGGCGGCCATCCGCCGCGCCACGTACCAGTCGAGCGTGCTCGAACCGACGAGCAGCAGCACGAACGGCGGATTCCAGGCCGCGTAGAAGATCCAGCTCGCCACCAGCAGGAAGCGCTTGCGGGTCTCCCAGCCGGCGATCGCATTCGTGATCACGAGCACCGCGCCGAAGAAGGCGAGGAAGGTCAGTGTGTCGAAAGGCATCGGCGGTCCCGCGGCGGTCCGCAATTGTGCGGCCGGACGCGGCAGCCAGGCCAGAGCCTGGAACTCCAGGCCGGGAGCGTGTCGTTCGGCCGCGTTTACCGAGTGGTGGCGGGACTCGTCCGGCAACGATCCCGCATCGACGGTTCTCGGGCCACTCCTTGGGGAACGTCTGCAAATCGCCCGTGGCCTGCGGGCCGGCTGCGTCGACTGCCGGGACCTCGGGGTCGCCCAATTGCGATCAGGCTCCGGAAGAGGTCCTTCGGATACGGTCGTCGCATGACTTTCGTCCGATGCCGCCCTCCTGTCACCGCGCTACGTTCGAGTGAGCGAAAGACTCCCGACGACCCTCGTCGGCGCTGCACGCGATCGACCCGATCGCGTGGCCCATCCGTATGCGGAGATCGTGATGCCCAGGAAATTGCGCGCGGTGGCGCTTGGTATCGGCCTCGGGTTTGCATCTTCCGCAGGGGCGATCACGGCGGAGGAGCTGATCGCGAAGAACCTCGAGGCCCGGGGAGGCGTCGACAGGATCCGGGCGATCGATGCGATTCGCGCCAGCGGGCGCATGGTCTATGCCCAGGGCGACTTCTCGATCGAGCTCGGCTACGTGAACCAGGTCCGGGCCGGGGCCGGATGTCGCACCGAGGTCACGCTGCAGGGGCTCACGGCGATCACCGCCTGGGACGGCAGCACCGGCTGGAGCGTCTCGCCGTTCCAGGGCCGCCGTGATCCCGAGCGCATGTCGGCCGACGACGCGAAGGCACTCGAGTACTGCGCGGATCTCGCCGGGCCGCTGGTCGACTGGCAGGCCAAGGGGCACCAGGTCGAGTACCAGGGCACCGAGGACGTCGATGGCACCGAGGCGCACAAGCTCCGGGTGACGCTGAAGAACGGCAACGTGCAGACCATCTACTTCGATCCGGACTATTTCCTCGAGATCCGCCATATCACGCAGACTACGGTGCGTGGCGTCCGCCAGGAGCAAGAGACCGACCTCGGCGACTACGAGCGCGTCGGGGGCGTCTACATGCCGTACTCGATCGAGTCCGGGCCCAAGGGTGGGGCGAAGACCCAGAAGATTGAGATCGAGAAGATCGAGATCGGCGTCGACATCGATCCGGCCCAGTTCGCCTTTCCCGCCCGCTGACGCGAGGACCTTCGACGATGAAAGCCATCCACCTGATCGTCGCGGCGTCGCTGGCCTGCGCCGGCGCGGTCCTCGCCGCTGATGCGCCACCAGCGCGCTTCGATTCGGCCACGATCTCCGGGCTCGGCGCGCGCAACATTGGTTCGGCCACGATGAGCGGCCGCATCTCCGCGATCGCAGCCCAAGCCGCGAACGGCAAGGTCACGATCTACGCCGGCGCCGCCTCCGGCGGTGTCTGGAAGTCCGAGGACGGCGGCACCACCTACGAGCCGATCTTCGACAAGCAGCCGGTGCAGTCGATCGGCGCGCTGGCACTGGATCCAAGTGATCCCCAAACGGTGTGGGTCGGCACTGGCGAGAGCTGGACCCGCAACTCGGTCTCGGTCGGCAACGGCGTATATCGCTCGCGTGACGGGGGCAGCACCTGGGAATATCTCGGCCTGCCGGAGAGCGAACGCATCAGCAAGATCCTGGTGCATCCCAAGGACGGCAACACCGTCTACGTGTGCGTCCCGGGCAAGCTGTGGAGTGATTCGCACGAACGTGGCCTCTACCGCACCCGCGATGGCGGCAGGAGCTGGCAGCAGGTGCTGAAGGGTCCGAACCCGTCCACCGGTTGCTCCGGCGTGACCATGGATCCGACCAATCCAGACGTGATGTTCGCGGGCACCTGGGATTTCCGCCGAAAGGGCTGGACCTTCCGCTCCGGCGGCGAGGGCCCGACTGCGGCCTCGGGCAGTGGGCTCTATCGCTCCATCGACGGCGGCAATACCTGGCGCGAACTCGCCGCCGGCGCCAACGGCCTCCCGCCCAAGCCCTGGGGACGCATCGAGGTCGAGATCGCGCCGTCCGACGCGAAGCGCATCTACGTTTTCATCGAGGGCATCGACTCGGCGCTTTATGTGTCCGAGGACGGCGGCGCGACCTGGGAGCAGCGGGACAAGAGCCAGATGATGGTCTGGCGGCCCTTCTACTTTGCCAACCTGATCGTCGACCCGACCAACGCCGACCGCGTTTTCAAGACCAACCTGCGACTGATCGTCAGCAACGATGGCGGCAGGAGTTTCTCCAACACGGCCGGCTCCACGCACGCGGACTCGCACGACCTCTGGGTCAATCCGACCAATCCCCAGCACATCGTGATGGGCGACGACGGCGGCATGTGGTACAGCCACGATGGCGGATCGCGCTGGTGGAAGGGCGAGAATCTGCCGATCTCCCAGTTCTACCGCGTCGCGGTCGACCAGCAGGACCCCTACCAGGTCTACGGCGGCCTGCAGGACAACAGCTCGTGGATCGGCGACTCGAGCTACCCCGGCGGCGTCACCAACGACCGCTGGAACAATATCTACGGCGGCGACGGCTTCTGGGTCCTGCCCGACAACGCCGACCCACGCTACGTCTACGCCGAGTACCAGGGCGGCAACATCGCCGTGTTCGATCGCCAGACGCGACTCGCCCGCGACATTCAGCCCAAGGCCGGCGCCGGCGAGAAGCTGCGCTTCAACTGGAACGCGCCGATGCACCTCTCGGCGACCAACAAAGGCACGCTCTACCTCGGTGCGCAGTACCTGTTCCGGACCCGCGACCGCGGCCGAAGCTGGGACCGGATCTCGCCGGACCTCACCACGAACGACCCCGCGAAGCAGCAGCAGGAGCTCTCGGGCGGCATTACCGTCGACAACTCCTCGGCCGAGATGCACACCACGATCTTCTCGATCAGCGAGTCGCCGCTCGACGCGAGGACGATCTGGGTCGGCACTGACGACGGCAACATCCAGCTCACCCGCGACGACGGCAGGACCTGGACCAACGTCGCGCGCAACCTGCGCGGCCTGCCGAAGGAGAACTGGATCTCCTGGGTCGAGGCCAGCCGCCACGACGCGGCTACCGCCTACGTCACGATCGATCGCCACATGTGGGGCGACCTGGATCCGCACGTGTTCGTCACCCGCGACCATGGCCGCAACTGGACGCGCATCGGCGCCGCCGCCGATGGCATCCGTGGCTATGCCCACGTCATCAAGGAGGATACGGTCGATCCGGACATCCTGTTCCTTGGCACCGAGAAGGGCTTGTGGATCAGCAACGACGGTGGTCGGCGCTGGGCCGAGTTCAAAGGCGGCAACTTTCCGTCCGTGGCAGTGCGCGACATCGCGGTGCAGGAGCGTGAGCACGACCTGGTGCTCGGCACCCATGGCCGCGGGATCTGGATCATCGACGACGTGAGCGCGCTACGATCGCTCGACGATGCGACACTCGCCCGCGACGGCGCCTTCCTGGCCGCGCGCCCGGTGCAGCAGCGCATCGCGGGCGTCGGTGGCTGGACCGAGGGCGACGCGAAGTTCTCAGGCCCGAGCGCCCCGGGTGGCGCGGTCATCAGCTACTACCAGCGAACGCGGCATCTGTTCGGGCCGATCAGGATCGAGATCCTCGACGCGGCCGGCGAGGTCGTCGACATCATTCCAGCGAGCAAGCGTCGCGGCATCAACCGCGTGACCTGGTCGATGCGGGTGCCGCCGCCGCGCGTGCCGAAGGGCGCGCAGGCTGCGTTCAACGCCTCGCAGGGTCCGCGCGTGCTCCCGGGTATCTATACCGTGCGCCTGACCAAGGGTGATCGGGTTTACGAAGCCCCGCTCGTGATCGGCCTCGATCGCCGCGCCGATTACACCGTCGAGGACCGCAAGGTCCAGTTCGAAGCGGTCATGCGGGTGCACGCGCTGTTCGGCGACATGAGCGCCCTGATGGATCGCATCACCGGCACCGCCGGCATGGCTGGTCGACTGGCCGGGCAACTGCCCGAGCACGACCAGCTGCGCCGCGACCTCGAAGCCTATGTCGCCGCCACCGAGTCGATCCGCAAGCGGATCGTCGCCACCACCGAAGGCGGTGCGATCACCGGTGAAGTGAGGCTGCGGGAACATGCCGACGAGCTCTATGGCGCGCTGATGGGCTACGAGGGCCGACCCGGCGACTATTTGCTGCAGCGTATCGACGTGTTGCGCGCCGATTACGCCGCGATCGACGCCGATTTCGCGAAGCTCATGGCCGACCGCCTGCCGCGCATCAACCGCGTGCTCGAAACGAAGGGCCTGCCGCCGATCGCGGTGCCGCCCTCCGGTCCACGCACGGCCGGTGTGCGCAGCGCCGACCTGGGCTTCAACCAGATCGCTCGCACCGCGCGCGGCTTGATCGAGGGCGCACACCGCTCGCTCGCGCGCTAGGCCTGGCGGATGAGCCTTGCGCGCGCAGCCCCCGGACCGGAGGCTGCCTTGGGTCGGTCTACTGCGCAGCCCCTGCGGACGATCCGGGCTGGCGCGCCCTTCTGCGACGCGTTATCCTTTGGGGCTGTTCGGGCGCGTAGCTCAGCGGTAGAGCACTACCTTGACATGGTAGGGGTCACAGGTTCGATCCCTGTCGCGCCCACCACGCCGGCTGGCGTGGCTTCCTGGTAACGGCGAGGCGTAGTCCGAACGGACACGATCACGATGACGCGAGGCAACGGCAACCACTGACCTGCGGCGCGCTGCCTCGCTTCCGGATCAGAGGGCGCTCCGCGCCCTTTTTTGTGCCCAGAATCCGGACCCTCCCGG
>CALDVP010000019.1 GCA_937924195.1 uncultured Lysobacterales bacterium | reverse complement strand
CGTCGCCGCCGCTCCGCCCGGACGCACGCCGCTGACGACGAGACCCTCGCGGTAGGGCAGTCCGCGCCGCGCGGCCATCGCCGGCGTCAATTCGACCGCGGTCAGTCCCCAGGCGCGCACCTCGCGCTCGCGTCCGCGATCGGCCGAGGCCTCGTCCGGGACGAGGCGGACCTCGAGGCGGCGCTCACCGCGCGCGATCGTCGCCGCCACCGGTGAGCCCGGCCGGAGCTCGGCTAGACGCCGCTCGATCGCCGGGATGGCCTCGGCGAACGCGGCGTCGATCGGCTCGCCATCGAGCGCGACCAGCCGATCACCAGGTTTCAGGCCCGCGCGCGCCGCGGGACCTTCCGGACGCACGCTGTTGACCAGCACGCCGCTCGCGAAGGCGCTGCCGGCGCGCGAGCGCAGACGCATCCCGAAGTCGGCGCGACGCACGCGCCCGCCCTCGATCAACTGCCGCGCGACGTCGGCCGCCTCCGGACCCGGGATCGCGAAGGCCATGTCGCCGCCGAAGAACTGTCCGAGCGTGTTGACGCCGACGATCCGACCGGCGAGATCGACCAGCGGCCCGCCACTGTTGCCGGGCGAGATCGGCGCGTCGTGCTGGATCCACGCGTAGTAGCGGCCGCTTGGCTGGTCCGGGCCGAGCTGGCTTTCGTGGTCGGCCTCGTCCTGGAAGATGCTGACCAGCAGCCGGCGCGGATTGTTGACGACGCCCGCCGATAGCGAATTCGCCATGCCCCACGGAGCGCCGATCGCGACCACCGAGTCGCCGGCACGCAGGTCGAGCGTCTCGGCGAAACGCGCGTAACGGAAGCGCTCGTCGCCGCCGCCGCGGATGCGCAGCACCGCGATGTCCGAAAGCGGATCCTCGCCGACCAGTGTCGCCGGCAGCTCGCGGCCATCGCCGAACACGATGCGGAAGGCGCGCCCTTTGTCGGTCACGTGCGCATTGGTCACCACGTGGCCCTCGGCGCTGACGATCGTGCCGCTGCCGCCGGAGAGGCTCAGTCGGGCCGTGCCCTGCTGGAACTCCTCGCGCACGACCAGGATGCTGACGACATAGGGCAGCACCGCCTCGCGCACCGCCGCCATCTGGTCGCGCAGCTCCGGCGTCGGTGCCGGCACGCGAGGGCCAGTGCCGGCGTCCGCGGTCACGGCTCCGGCCGGTGCGCCCGCGGCGAGCGTGAGCGCCAGCGTCGTCGCCAGCACGACCGCTCGGGCCGTGCCGTCCTCAACCGGCGGCATCGGCGGACCCGGACGGCGATCCCGTCGCATCACCTTCCGTCCCATTCACGGCGTCGTCACCCTCGGCCTCCTCGCCGCCGATCGCCGCGACGCGCTCGATGCCGATCAGCGATTCGCCTTCGGGCAGTCGGATCAGCGTGACACCCTGGGTGTTGCGCCCGACGCGCGCGACCTCGGCGGCGCGCGTTCGCACCAGCGTGCCCTGGTCCGAGATCAACATGATCTCGTGCTCGTCCGTGACCTGGACCGCGCCAACCAGCTCGCCGTTGCGCTCCGATGTCTGGATCGCGATCACCCCTTGGATACCACGACCCTTGCGCGGATAGTCCTCGAGCGGCGTGCGCTTGCCGTAGCCGCGCGCGGTAGCGGTCAGGATATCGCCCTCCTCCTCGGCCACCAGCATCGTGACCACGCGCGCGCCGTCGCCGAGCGTGATGCCGCGCACGCCGCGCGCGGTGCGGCCCATCGCGCGCACCTCGCTTTCGGCGAAGCGCACCGCCTTGCCGTTCGATGCGAACAGCAGGACATCGCGCGAGCC
The DNA here is from genome assembly GCA_937924195.1 of uncultured Lysobacterales bacterium. GTDB lineage: Bacteria > Pseudomonadota > Gammaproteobacteria > Xanthomonadales > Ahniellaceae > UDEA-SF1. Next base: position 4,174 of record CALDVP010000019.1, on the reverse strand, counting down.
GTCGGTCAGTGCGACGTCGACCAGGCGATCGCCCTCGTCGAGTTCGATCGCCCAGATGCCGGTCGTGCGCGGTCGCGAGAACTCCGAGAGCGGGGTCTTCTTGACCACGCCATGACGGGTCGCAAAGAACACGAAGCAATCGTCCGCGTACTCCTTGAGCGGCAACATCGCGTTGACCTTCTCGCCCGGCTCGAGCTTCGGCAGCAGGTTGATGATCGGACGGCCGCGCGAGTTCGGCCCCGCGTTTGGGAAATCGAAGGTGCGCAACCAGAACACGCGGCCCGCGCTGGTGAAGCACAGGATCGTGTCGTGGCTATGCGCGACCAGGATGCGCTCGACGAAGTCCTCCTCCTTGATCGCCGTCGCGCTGCGGCCCTTGCCGCCGCGGCGCTGAGCCCGGTAGGTCGTCACCGGCTGGGCCTTGGCATAACCGGCGTGGGAGAGCGTCACCACGAGGTCTTCCGGCGTGATCAGGTCTTCCGTGCGGAGGTCCTCCTCGTTCTGCTGGATCCGGGTGCGACGCGGCTCGGCGTAGTCGGCGCGGATCTGCGCGAGTTCTTCGCGGATGACCTCGAGCAGACGCCCGGGGCTCTCGAGAATGTGGATCAGGCCGCGGATCGCTTCGAGGATGCCGCGGTACTCGTCGGAGATCTTCTCCTGCTCGAGCCCGGTGAGGCGGGCAAGCCGCATCTCGACGATCTCCTTGGCCTGGACCGGCGACAGCCGGTAGCCCTCGGGCCCAAGGCCGAGCCCGGCCGGAAGGTCCTCCGGCCGCGAGGCCTCGGCGCTGGCTGCCGCCAGCAGCGTCGCGACCAGTCCCGGCTGCCACACCCGAGCGGCCAGGCGATCACGCGCGATCTCGGGCGTGCCGGAAGAACGGATCAGCGCGATGACCTCGTCGAGGTTCGCGAGCGCGACGGTGAGACCTTCCAGCACATGCGCGCGTTCGCGCGCCTTGCGCAACTCGAACACCGTGCGCCGCGTCACCACCTCGCGACGGTGGCGAACGAAGGCCTCGAGAACCTCCTTCAGCGACAGCGTGCGCGGCTGGCCGTCGACCAGCGCGACGATGTTGGCTCCGAACACCACTTCGAGCTGGGTGTTCTTGTAAAGATTGTTGAGGACGACCTCGGCCGATTCGCCGCGCTTGATCGGGATGTAGATCCGCATCCCGTCCTTGTCGGACTCGTCGCGCAGATCCGGGCCGATGCCTTCGATACGCTTGTCCTTGACCAGTTCGGCGATCTGCGTGATCAGCTTCGCCTTGTTCACCTGGTAGGGGATCTCGGTGACGATGATCGCTTCGCGGCCGTCGCCGTCGGTCTCGATCTCGCAGCGCGCACGCACGCGGATGCGGCCACGACCCGTGCGGTAGGCCTCACGCACCGGCGCGATGCCGTTGATCGTGCCGCCGGTCGGGAAGTCCGGCCCGGGGACGATCTCCATCAGCCGATCGATGCCGATCTCCGGGTCGTCGATCAGCGCGATCGTCGCGTCGACGATCTCACCGAGATTGTGCGGCGGCACGTTGGTCGCCATGCCGACCGCGATGCCGGCGGATCCGTTGATCAGGAGGTTCGGGATCCGCGCCGGCAGGACCGTGGGCTCGAGTTCCTTCTCGTCGTAGTTCGGCTGGAAGTCGACCGTTTCCTTGTCGATATCGGCAAGCAACTCACCGGCCAGCTTCTCGAGCCGGCATTCGGTGTAGCGCATCGCCGCGGCGTTGTCGCCATCGATCGAGCCGAAATTGCCCTGGCCATCGATCAGCGGATGGCGCATCGAGAAATCCTGCGCCATGCGCACCAGCGCGTCGTAGATCGCGGAGTCGCCGTGCGGGTGGTACTTGCCCATCACGTCGCCGACGATGCGCGCACACTTCACGTAAGGCCGGTTCCAGACGTTGCCGGCCTCGTGCATCGCGTAGAAGATGCGCCGGTGCACCGGCTTCAGTCCATCGCGGACGTCGGGCAGGGCACGCCCGACGATCACGCTCATCGCATAGTCGAGATAGCTTTGCCGGACCTCGTCCTCGATACTGACGCGTAGCACTTCCCTGGCGATCTCGGCCATCCAGAAAATCCTTTGGGATCATTGAGTTGCGACCACCCGATCCGGGTGACGCCAAGCGTTGGAGGATACCACGCGGGCACCCTCTCCCGAGGCCTCGCCAACGGGCCGGGAACCAAGCCTCCGCGCGGCCGGAGCAACGTCCGGAAGGCGTCAGCCGAAGGCGGCTCGCAGGGCCTCGGCGGTCGGGTGTTCGACCACCCCGCGCTCGGTGACGATCGCGTCGATCAGTGCGGCCGGCGTGACATCGAAGACCGGATTCCACGCCTCGGACCCGGGCGCGGCGGTCGACACGCTGGACAGTTCGGTGAGCTCCCGGCCATCGCGAAGTTCGATCTCGATCGCGTCGCCCGTCACGGTCCCGAAATCCAGCGTCGAGGTCGGGGCCACGACCATCACACGCACGCCGTGATAGCGCGCAGCGATCGCGAGCTGGCGAGTACCGATCTTGTTTGCAGTGTCGCCGTTGGCGCAGATGCGATCGGCACCAACGATGAGCCAGCGTACTCGACCACAGGCCATCAGATGGGCGCCGGCGGAGTCCGCGATCAGTCGCGCCGGGATGCCGTCGCGCAGCAACTCCCACATCGTCAGCCGCGCGCCCTGGAGCCACGGCCGGGTCTCGCAGGCGTAGACCTCGCAGACGCGGCCGCTGGCATAGCCGGCGCGGATCACGCCGAGCGCGGTGCCGAAGCCGGCGGTGGCGAGCGAGCCGGTGTTGCAGTGGGTCAGCACCCCGGAGCCGGGCTCGACCAGCGCGGCGCCGAGCTCGCCCATGCGGCGGTTCGCAGCGAGGTCCTCGGCATCGATCGCGCGCGCCTCGGCCTCGAGGGCGTCGGTCACGGCGTCTGGATCGGCTGCGGATGCCTGTCGCGCCAGCGCGGCGTCCATCCGCGCCAGCGCGTTGAAGAGGTTGACCGCGGTCGGGCGCGAGGCGGCGAGAACGGCACGCGCCGGCGCCAGCGCATCGCCATCGATGGCCCGACCCAAGGTCGCAAGCGCGCGCGCGGCCAGCACGAGTCCATACGCAGCGGCGACCCCGATCGCCGGCGCGCCACGCACGACCAGCGCCCGAATCGCCTCTGCCACGGCGCCGGCGTCGCGGCACTCGATCCACTCTTCGCGCGCCGGAAGCCCGCGCTGGTCCAGCAACATCAGGCAGTCGCCACGCCAGTCGAGGGCGCGGACGGAATCGTGGGCGTCGAGCATGGTCATCGCGGCGGCTCCAGTTCCGGCGGGCGCGCGAGCTTAGCCCGATCGTCGCGCGCGGCGCGCAGGGGCCGGGCTTGTCGCGCCGCCGCGGTCGGCGGACACTGACGGCGTCCGGTCGACCGGCGGACATCCACGGAGACCATTTCATGCTCGACTCGGCGCGGCGGATGGCGAAGGCCTCTCGGGACGTGTGGCGCGGGATCGCGCGCGTCGATCGCGCCGCAGCCAAGCGCCGCGTCGCGGCGCTGCGCGAGCGCTACCCGGAATCGTCCACCGAGGAACTGCACCGCAGCCTCGTGCTGTCGAAGTGCATCCAGGTCGGCGCAGTCTCGGGCGTCGCGCGTCTCGCCGGCCTGCTGCCCGGCAGTGGCGTGCTGACGAAGACGATGCTGGGTCCGCTGGCCGAGGACTCGCTGCTGACGATGCTGCAGGCCGAACTGATCGTCGAGACCTTCGACCTCTACGGCGTAGAGCTCCCGGCCGATGCCGAGCGGCTCGCGGTCACGGCGCTGGCCGGAACCCACGTCGGCGCGCGGCACGCCGGGATAGAGAGCGCAAGGGCGCTGGTCTGGTCGATCCAGCGCGCGCTCGGCCGCGGGCTGACTCGGGTCGCGGTGCCTGCCGCGGAGGCGCTCACCGGCGCGCTGTCGCAGATCGCGCTGACCTGGGCCATCGGCATGCGCGCCGGCGCGCTGGCGCGGATGCCGCGCGCGCGTGCCGCCGAATGGCCCGACCTCGGGCGCCAGTTCGTCCAGGTCGACGAGCGCCGCCTGACCGAGTGGACGACCGGCGCCGCGCGCGACGCGCTGGCCCTGGCGAACCAGCTCGGGGCCTTCTGGCTGGGACAGGTGCGCGATTTCGTCGGTCCGCTGACCGTCGTGCCGCCGAAACCGAA
>CALDVP010000018.1 GCA_937924195.1 uncultured Lysobacterales bacterium | reverse complement strand
CCGGCCGGCATCTGGACGATCGACAGCAGCGAGTCGAGCCCGTTCAGCGCCTTCGACTGAACCGGTACGCCGAGCACCGGCACACGCGTCTTCGACGCCAGCATTCCGGGCAGGTGTGCGGCGCCGCCCGCCCCGGCGATGATCGCGCGGAGCCCGCGTCCAGCGGCCCTCGTCGCGTAATCGAAGAGCAGGTCAGGGGTGCGGTGCGCAGACACGACCCGCACTTCATGCGCGATCCCGAGCCGCTCGAGAATCTCAGCCGCGCCGGCCATCGTCGGCCAGTCGCTCCTCGATCCCATCACCACGCCCATGAGGGGCTCGTGTGTCGTCTGCATGGTCGGTCGCCGGCAAAGCCGGTATCTTAGCCGTCCCTCACGCAAGCGACTCCGCGATGGGCATCGATCGACGCCTGCTCGACATCTTGTGCTGTCCGGTCTCGAAGATGCCCGTGGCGATGCTGTCCGCGCGCCAGTTGGCCTATCTCAACGCGCGAATCGCCGAGGGCGCGGTCGTCGACGTCGAGGGCCGGCCGGTCGAGCAGCCGCTGACCGAGGGACTGGTCACGCGCGATGCGAAGGTGGTCTACCGCATCGACGACGGCATCCCGGTCATGCTGCCCGACTCAGGCATCGGCACGACCCAGTTCGCGGACTTCCCGGCTTGACGAAACTCGTCGCGCCGCCCGATCCGGTGATCGTCGCGCGCGACGTCGCGCGGGCGCTCGAGGAAGACCTCGGCAGCGGTGACGTCACCGGCGCGCTGATCCCCGAGGCTCGCCGCGCGACCGGCGTGTTGACCGCGAAGGAGGCCGGAGTCCTGGCCGGCCGCGACTGGTTCGATCGCGCCTTCGTCGCACTCGACGCGACCGCGCGCGTCGACTGGCACATCGACGAGGGCGCCCGTTTCGAGGCAGGCGCGCGGCTCGCCGTGGTCTCCGGTCATGCGCGCACACTGCTTGCCGCCGAACGGACGGCACTCAATTTTCTGCAGACACTGTCGGCAACCGCGACCGCCACCGCGGCGGCCGTTGCCACTCTCGCAGGTCTTCCAACCCGCGTCCTCGATACGCGCAAGACCCTGCCGGGGCTGCGCTACGCGCAAAAGTACGCGGTGCGCGCCGGCGGCGGCCACAACCACCGCATCGGCCTCTACGACCAGTACCTGGTCAAGGAGAACCACATCGCTGCGGCGGGCGGCATCGCTGCCGCCTGCGCCGCCGCGCGGGTCGCACGCCCCGACCTGCTGCTCGAGGTCGAGGTCGAGTCGCTCGACGAGCTCGATGAGGCGCTCGCGGCCGGCGCCGACCGGATCATGCTCGACGAATTCGACCTCGAGGCGATGTGCGAGGCCGTGCGCCGCACGGCGGGCCGCGCCGAACTCGAAGCTTCGGGCGGTATCGGCCTCGAACGCCTGCGGGCGGTCGCCGAGACCGGAGTCGATTACGTTTCGATCGGCGGGCTGACCAAGCACGTGCAAGCGATCGACCTGTCGCTGCGCATCCTCGGCGCGAGCGACCGGGGCGCCGCCTGATGTGGCCTACCCTGTTCTCACTCCTGGCCATCGGACTGCTGGTGCAAGTCTGGGCTTCGGCCGCGAGGGCCCGCGAGGCCGCGCAAGCGCTTGCCACGCGGATCTGCAAGGACGCGGGGGTCCAGTTGCTGGACCAATCGGTCGCGCTCCGCGACGTTCGACCGGTCCGGGCGCCTTGGGGGATTGCGCTGCGACGCCGCTACAGTTTCGACTACAGCGTCGATGGCGTCGGCCGCGAGCGGGGCTTCCTCGTCTACCTCGGCGCCAGCCTCGAATCGGCGAGCGTTCCGACCCGGCCGATGGAGTGCTGAGGCGCGTCGCCGGCGACCAGATCATGCACCGGTGTCATTTCACGATGCGAAGCACCGGTCCCTTCCGCGGCGGCGGCTCGTTCGGCGACTCGGGTTCGGACTTCTGCGGCTGCTCCGGCGCGGACGCGACTTCCTCGATCGGCTCCACCGGGAACATCATCCCTTGGCCATTCTCCTGCGCGTAAATCGCGAGCACCGCGCCGACTGGGACTTCGACCGAGTGGCTGACACCGCCGAAGCGCGCTTTGAACCGCACACGCTCGTTGCCGAGTTCGAGGTCCGCCACCGCGCGCATCGCAACGTTCAGCACCACCTGGCCATCCCGGACCGCGAAGGCGGGGACGCGAACGCCCGATACGCGGGCGTCTACCAACAAATAGGGCGTCAGGTCGTTGTCGCAGATCCAGTCGTACAACGCGCGCAGCAGGTACGGCCGGTTAGACGTCATCGCGACATCGCTCACGCCGGCAAGGCCCTCAGGGTCTTCTCGTCCTCGGTCAGACTGCGCATATAGCCCGGATTGCGGAAGATCCGCTCGCCGTAGTCGAGGACGACCTGGGCATCTTTGGGCAGGTCGATACCCAGATGCTCGAGGCGCCAGACCAGCGGCGCGAGCGTGCAATCCGCGAGGGTCATCTCGGGATTCAGGAAAAACTTCGAGGCCTTGAACACCGGCACGCTCGCGATCAGCGCCTCACGCAGACGCTTGCGCGCGGTGTCGGCCTGGGCGCGAGTGCCGTGGCGGATGGTGTCGACGTACTGGAACCAGTCGCGCTCGATCCGCGCGATGCCGAGGCGGACGCGGGCGCGCGAGAGCGGATCGACCGGCATCAGCGGCGGGTGCGGATAGCGCTCGTCGAGGTACTCGCAGATGACCTTGACGTCGTACAGCACGAGGTCGCGGTCGACCAGCGTCGGGACCGAACTGTAGGGATTGAGGTCGATCAGGTCCTCGGGCGGATCGGCCGGATCGACCACGATCAGGTCGTAGCTGACTCCCTTGGCGGCGAGCACGAGCCGAACGCGATGGCTATCGAGGTCGTCCTTGCCGGAGAACAGCGTCAGGACATTTCGGACGCGGGTGCTGGTCGGCGCCTTGCGCTTGCCCCAGGCAGCCAGCGGGTTGGGGATCTTCGGTTCCGCAGGTCGGTTCATGTTTTTCTCTCCGTCAGGCGCATGGCGAGACCGGCCGGGCGGTCTCACCTCCCGCTGGACATCCCGGACCCGGGTTCCGGGGCGAACCGGTCGGCCACACCGCAAGTACAGGCCACCCAACCTTCCGCTGGCCACTGGCTGTGGCCGACCCCCAAGGCTCCTGCAGCGCGACTCGTGGCGACAGACCAGCGAGCCGCGATGCCCAGGTCACCCGGCCGCGGTCCGCGCCTGACGGATGCCCACCAAAATCAGTGGACGTCGCGCCAGTACTCCGCCTTCAGGAGCCACGCGAGAAAGGTGAAGAAAGCCAGGAACAGCACCACCCAAATGCCCCACCTCCGGCGCTCCATGACCGCAGGTTCGGCGATGTATTCCATGAAGTTCGAAATGTCGCGGATCGCGACGCTGTATTCCTCGGGATCCATCAGTCCCGGCTGCGCGATCTCGAAGCGCACGAAGCAGGCATTGCCAACCTCGCCCTTGCGACAGGGGAGGTCTCGGCCCTGGGCGTCCTTCTGGCGCGGCTCAGTGACGACGCGCTGCACGCCTTGGTACTCCCAGAGCACGTGGGGCATGCTGGCGCCAGGAAGGAGCGGGTTGTTCCAGCCGATCGGGCGCGCCTCGTCCACGTAGAACGACTTGAGATAGGTGTAGATCCAGTCCGCGCCCTCGTGTTTGGCACGCGCGGTCAGCGTCAGGTCCGGCGGCGCGGCGCCGAGCCAGGTCGCCGCGTCCTCGCGCGTCATGGCGACCTGGAGGGTGTCCTGAAACTTGGCGCCGACGAGGTTCAGATTCTTCATGACCTGTTCCTCGGACAGACCGAGGTCGCGCGCGATCCGCGAGAAGCGGATCATCTCGGCCGAGTGGCAGCTCGCGCAGTAGTTCATGAACAGCGCGGCGCCGCGCTGCAACGAGGCCTGATCGCCGATGTTGTTGGCGGCGGCCTCGGTAGGGAACTTGCCGGCGGCGCCGAATGCGACCGGTGCCGCAAGCGCGAGCGCCATGGTGGCGAAAAACTTAGTCATGCATCGTCACTCGTTCGGGCACTGGCTTGAAATGGCCGAGCTTCGACCACCAGGGCATGAAGATGAAGAAGGCGAAGTAGTAGACCGTCGCGATCTGCGCGAGCAGTGTCAGCCCCGGGGACGCCGGCTGATAGCCCGCATAGCCGAGATAGACGAAGGCAACGACGAAGCCCGCGAGGATCAGCTTCGCAAGCAGCGGCCGGTAGCGGTGCGAGCGAACCGGGGCCCGGTCGAGCCATGGCAGCACGAAGAGAATCAGCACCGCCGAGCCCATGACGATGACACCGCCGAGTTTGTCTGGAACGGCGCGCAGCATTGCGTAATACGGCGTGAAGTACCAGACCGGCTTGATGTGCTCCGGCGTGACCATCGGATTGGCCGGGATGAAGTTGTCGTACTCGAGGAACTTGCCACCGAACAACGGAGCGAAAAAGATGACGAAAAAGAAGAGCGTCAGGAAGAAACCGGCGCCGAACAAATCCTTGATCGTGTAGTACGGGTGGAAAGGAATGCCATCCAGCGGGCGACCGTCCGGACCCTTGTGCTTCTTGATGTCGACCCCGTCGGGGTTGTTCGAGCCGACCTCGTGCAGCGCGCCGAGATGCAGCACTACCAGCAGCAGCAGGACCAGCGGAAGCGCGATCACATGCAATGCGAAGAAGCGGTTGAGCGTCGCGTCGGCGATGACGTAGTCACCACGGATCCACTCGACCAGGCTCTCCCCGACGAACGGGATCGCCCCGAACAGCGAGGTGATGACCTGCGCGCCCCAGAACGACATCTGGCCCCACGGCAGCACGTAGCCAAGAAAGGCTTCGGCCATCAGCACGAGGAAGATTGCGACGCCGATTACCCACACCAGTTCACGCGGCTTCTGGTAGGACCCGTAGATCAGGGCCCGGTACATGTGCAGGTAGACGACGATGAAGAAGAACGAGGCGCCGGTCGAGTGCATGTAGCGGATCAGCCAGCCCCAGTCGACGTCGCGCATGAGGTACTCGACCGAGTGGAAGGCTTCCGTGGCGCTCGGCTTGTAGTGCATCGTCAGGAAGATTCCGGTCACGATCTGGTTCACGAGCACCAGCATCGCGAGCGAACCGAAGAAGTACCAGAGATTGAAGTTCTTGGGCGCCATGTACTCGCTGATGTGCTTGCGGTACGCGGCGTCGAGCCCGGGGGCCCGATCGTTGATCCACTTCTGCACTCCGGCGATCGCGCCGGACACTGGATTCACTGCGGCCATGGCTCAGGCGGCTCCTGGAACGGGATCGAGGCCAATGGTGACGCGCTGGTCGTCGTCGAAACGATAAGGCGGCACCGCGAGATTGGTCGGCGCCGGGACGCCCGAGTAGACGCGGCCGGCCATGTCGAACTTCGAGCCATGGCAGGGGCAGAAGAAGCCCCCTTTCCAGTCCGCGGCGAAGGGCTGCGGCCGGATCTCGGGCTCGAACAGCGGCGAGCAGCCAAGGTGCGTGCAGATGCCGATCAGCACGAGATATTCCGGTCTGATCGACCGATGCGGGTTGCGTGCATACTCCGGTTGTTGCTCGGTGACCGCCGAATTGGGGTCACGGAGCTGGCTCGCCAGACCTTCGAGTGCGGCGAGCTGCTCGGGCGTTCGGCGCACGATCCAGACCGGGCGACCACGCCATTGCTCGCGCAGGATCGCGCCGACCTCGAGCCGGCTCACGTCCACCGTCACCGGCGCGCCGGCGGCTTGCGCCCGCTCGCTCGGCTGCAGCGACGCTAGGAACGGGACCGCGAGCGCGGTCGCACCTCCCGCGCCGATGACCGCCGTCGTCACCGTGAGGAAGCGACGACGCCCCTCGTCTACGGCCTGTTCAGCCATGCCCTTACTCCACCCGATCCTGGAATCCGAGATCCGCGGCTTCCGCGCCACGGCGATCGTCGATTGTAAGCCGAGCCCGAGGCCCACGACAACGGAAAGGATGCAAGTCACTGGACGGACGAGGAAAATCGGTGCTGGCCCGGCGCCTCCGGGGAAGGCACAATCGGGTGGTGACGCCCTCCACCACCGCCCAGCGCCTGTTCGAGCACGCCGCCTTCGTGTTCCGTTTCGCCCTCATCGGGCTCGCGCTGGCCTTCGTCGCGACGCTGGTTTGGCCCGAGCGCTTCGGGCGTCCGACGCTCACACCGAAGCGCACGGTAGCGCCGGCATCGGCCCCGGTCAGCTACCGCGACGCGGTCGCTCGCGCTGCGCCGTCGGTGGTCAACCTCTACTCGACCCGGATCGTCGCCAATCCAGCCTGGCGCATCTTCGCCGACCCGCTGACACAGCGGTCGGTGCAGGTACCGACCTTGCGGCCCGAGCTGCGCCAGAGCATCGGATCGGGCGTCATCGTCAGCAGCGATGGCATCCTGCTGACCAATTTTCACGTGATCGCCGACGCGCGCGAGATCCTGGTCGGACTCCACGACGGTCGCATCACCACTGCCAGCGTCGTCGGCACCGACGCCGAGACCGATCTCGCGGTGCTGCGGATCGAGGGTTCCGGCTTCACCCCAGCCAGCTTTGCCGATCCCGACCATCCGCTTGCCGTCGGCGATGTGGTGCTCGCGATCGGCAATCCGTTCCGGATCGGCCAAACCGTCACCCACGGCATCGTCAGCGCCACCGGCCGCGACCAGCCGACACTGAGCCGCTACGAGGACTTCATCCAGACCGACGCTGCGATCAACACCGGCAACTCCGGTGGTGCCCTGGTCAATGCCGCCGGTGAACTGGTCGGCATCAACACCGCCCAGTTCGGCCCCGGCCTCGGAATCAACTTCGCGATCCCGGCCACCGCGGCGAAGCGCGTGCTCGACGAGATCCTCGCGCGCGGCTATGTCCAGCGCGGCTGGCTGGGACTCGAATACGCGACGCGCGCGGACGCCGCGGCCGGCTGGGATCCCGCCGCGCGCGGCGTGCACGTCGTCGGCGTGAATCCTGGCGGGCCCGCTGAAGCCGCCGGGCTGCGCGCCGGCGACGTGCTGCTGGCACTCGACACGACGCCGATCGCCGACGAGGGCGACCTGCGCAATCGCGAGGCCGCGCTGGCAGTCGGCGGACGCGCGCGGCTCGGCGGGACTCGCAACGGCGTTCCCTTCGAGATCGAGGTATCCGTCGGCGAGCGTCCGCGCGAGCGGCGCTGAGCGACGACCGGCCGTGGCTGCGATCGCTCAGGAACTGCAAGACAGCATCGAGCAACCGGCCTTGTGCCGGGCCCACTCGGGACGCCGCGCAGCGTAGCGCTCGCGACCCGATTGCGCCTCGTAGGGCCTTCGCATCACGTCGAGCAATGCCGTGATCTCGGACGGATCCCCTGCTTCGGCCGCATCGATGGCCTGCTGCGCGAGATAATTCCGCAGCACGTAGCACGGATTCACCGCGTGCATGCGCGCGCGACGCGCACCGGTGGGCTCGTCATCCTGCGCAACCCGAGCGCCCCAGCGCGTCAGCCACGCCAGCAGATCGCCTGCGATCCGTTCCCGCGCCGCGTCGCGGTAGAAGGCATCCACGAAAGGCGCCAGCGACGGCACCGCCGGGTCGACCTCCGCCAGCGCGCGGAAGAACAGGGTGAAGTCGATCTCGCCGCGATGCAGCAGGTCGAAAGCCTCGCGCACCAGCTGCTCGTCGCTGTCGCGCCACGCCCGCCAGCCGAACTTGGCCGCGGTCAACGCCCGATGCGTATCGCTGTACACCGCGGCGTAGCGCTCGAGCGCGGCGTGCAGCGGCGCCGGGTCAGGGAAAATCGGCACCAGCGCGCCGCCGAGTCGTGCCAGGTTCCATTGCCCGACCGCCGGCTGGTTCGCATAGCGGTAGCGGCGGCCCTGGGCATCGGTGGTGTTCGGGGTGAAGTCGGGGTCGAAGTCGTCGAGCCAGCCGTATGGGCCGTAGTCGATGGTCAGACCGATCACCGACAGGTTGTCGGTATTCATCACCCCGTGGACGAAGCCGACCCGCATCCAATGCGCGATCGTCACCGCCGTGCGCTCGCAGACCTCCGTGAACCACGCGGCACGCCGCGCGACGGTATCGTCGGGATGCGCGGCGACGAGGTGCGGGAAATCGCGGTCGATCGTGAAGTGGACCAGCCGTTCCAGAAGGTCGCGGTCGCCCCGCGAGGCTGGCAGCTCGAAGTGGCCGAGCCGGATGAACGACGGTGCGACCCGGCACACGATTGCCCCAGGCTCGGGCGCGGGGCGGCCGTCGTAGAACATGTCGCGGACCACGGACTCGCCAGTCGCAACCAGGGACAGCGCGCGTGTGGTCGGCACGCCGAGGTGGTGCATCGCCTCCGAGCACAGGAACTCGCGGACCGAGGAGCGCAGCACCGCGCGTCCGTCGGCACCGCGCGAATAGGGCGTCGGTCCCGCGCCCTTCAGCTGCACTTCCCAGCGCTCGCCCCGGCGGTTCACGACCTCGCCGAGGCTGATCGCCCGGCCATCCCCCAATTGCCCGGCCCAGACGCCGAACTGATGGCCGCCATAGTTCGTCGCGAAGGGCACCATGCCCTCGATCAGCCGGTTGCCGGCGAAGACCTCGGCGAAGCAAGGGTCTTGCACGTCGCCCTCGTCGAAGTCGAGCAGGGCCGCGACCTCCTTGGACCACGCCAGGAGGCGCGGCGCCGCGACCGGCGTCGGCGCCACGCGCGACCACGCCGCGCCGTGCACGGGGCGCCGCGTGTTCGCCGACTCCGGATCGCCCGGAAGCTCGGCCACGAAGCGGTTGTCGAAGTTGAGCGGACGCATCGTCGAGGAATCGGAGCGGAAGTACCGGTAGAGCTCCGGCCGCGTGGCGCCGTCGGTAGAAACGAGAAGCTCTGTGCCGAAGGGTGAAACCGCCGTGACGATCGGACCACGCGACGCACGCTCGGTTGCCTCGCCCGGAGCTGGTCGCTAGCCTACTCCATCCTTGGATCGCGATAGAAGGATAAATGGATCTCGAGGGCTGTTCGGCTTTCCTCCGCGTGCTCTCCGAGCCAACGCGCGTGCGCCTCCTCGCGCTGCTCGAGCGCGAGGAACTCACGGTCGCCGAACTTGCGGCGAGCACCGGCCTCGCCCAGCCGCGCGTCTCGACCCATCTCGCGAAGCTCAAAGAACTCGATCTCGTCCGCGACCGGCGCGCCGGCGTGTCGGCCTATTACCGGGTGAACGACGAACTCGATGCGGACACGCGCGCGCTGTGGGCAGCGCTGGCCGCCGCCGCGGCCGACGACGGCCTGCTGGCCGACGACGCGAAACGCCTGGCGCGCGTGCTCGCCGAACGCGTCAGCGCACAGAACTGGGCCGACAGCGTCGCCGGCGACATGGAGCGCCACTATTCACCGGGCCGCACCTGGGAGTCGGTGAGCCGCGCCTTCGTGAGCCTGCTCGAACTCGGCGACGTGCTCGACGTCGCCTCGGGCGATGGTGTGATCGCCGAGCTCCTCGCCCGGCGCGCGCGCAGCCTGACCTGCATCGACGCCAGCGAACGGGTCGTCGCCGCAGCGCGGCAACGCCTCGCAGAGTTCGTCCATGTCGAGGTGCGCGGAGGAGACATGCACGCGCTGGCCCTGCCGGACGCCGCATTCGACCTCGTGCTGATGCTTCAGGCCCTGCCCTTCAGCGACCGCCCGGCGCAGGCCCTCGCCGAAGCCGCGCGCGTGCTTCGACCGGGTGGCCGGCTGCTGGTCAGCACGCTGGCGCGGCACCGCCACCGCGGTGTGGTCGCCGGCTTCGGCCACCGCAACCAGGGATTCACCGTGCCCGAACTGACCCATCTCGTCGAAGCCACCGGCCTGTCGGTGCGGCATGCAGAGCTCGCCGCGCGCGAGCGCCGGCCGCCGCACTTCGAGGTCGTCACGCTGCTGGCCGCCAAGCCATGACCACCGCGGAAGCCATCCCCGCCCCCGTGACGACGCTGCCGTGGAAGGATCCCGCGCGGACACGGCGGCTGCTCGATGCCCTCGCCACCCGCATCCTCGTGCTCGACGGCGCGATGGGCACGATGCTGCAGCGCTACCAACTCGACGAGGCCGGCTATCGCGGCGAGCGCTTCGCCGCCGGCTTCGACGCGCAGCACGTCCACGGACCCGGTTGCGCGCACGGCCACGGCGCGCACGACCTGAAGGGCAACAACGACCTGCTGGTGCTGACGCGTCCCGACCTCGTGCGCCAGGTCCACCGCGCCTACCTCCAGGCCGGCGCGGACCTGGTCGAGACCAACACCTTCAACGCGACCTCGATCAGCCAGGCCGACTATGGCCTCGAACACCTCGTGCACGAGCTGAACGTCGAGGCGGCGCGGATCGCGCGGCTCGAGTGCGATGCGATGACCGACACGACCCCGGAGAAACCCCGCTTCGTCATCGGCGTGCTCGGCCCGACCAACCGCACCGCGTCGATCAGCCCCGACGTCAACGATCCCGGCGCGCGCAACGTCGACTTCGACCAGCTCGTCGTGGCCTACACCGAGGCCGCGATCGGCCTGATGGAGGGCGGCGCCGACGCGATCATGATCGAAACCATCTTCGACGTGCTCAACGCGAAGGCGGCGATCTTCGCGCTGGACCAGCTCTTCGCCGCACGCGGCTGGCGCGTGCCGGTGATGATCTCGGGCACGATCACCGACCTCTCCGGTCGCACGCTGTCCGGCCAGACCGCCGAGGCCTTCTGGAACTCGGTGCGTCACGCCGAGCCGCTCTCGATCGGCCTCAACTGCGCGCTGGGTGGCAGGGAGCTGCGCGCCTATGTCGATGTGCTGGCCGCGGTCGCCGACTGCTACGTCAGCGCCCATCCGAACGCCGGCCTGCCGAACGCTTTCGGCGAGTATGACGAGACGCCGGACGAGACCGCGGCGATCATCCGCGGCTATGCCGAGTCGGGTCTGGTGAACATCGTCGGCGGCTGCTGCGGCACCACGCCGCCGCACATCGCCGCGATCGCCCGCGCCGTCGCCGACCTCCCGCCACGCCGGCTCCCCGACGCCCACGCCGAGGCCGCATGAGCATCCGCCCGCGCTGGACGAGGCTCTCGGGCCTCGAGCCGTTTGTCATCACGCCGGAGACGAACTTCGTCAACGTCGGCGAGCGCTGCAACGTCACCGGCTCGGCGGCATTCAAGAAACTGATCAAGGAGGACCGCTACGCCGAAGCCGTCGAGGTCGCGCGCGTGCAGGTGCGCAACGGCGCGCAGGTGCTCGACGTCAACATGGACGAGGGCCTGATCGACGCCGAGGCGGCGATGGTCCGTTTCCTCAACCTGATCGCCGCCGAGCCAGACATCGCGCGCGTGCCGATCATGGTCGATTCCTCGAAGTGGAGCGTGATCGAGGCCGGGCTCAAGTGCCTTCAGGGCAAGGGTATCGTCAACTCGATCTCGCTCAAGGAAGGCGAGGCCGAGTTCCTGCGCCAGGCACGGCTGGTCCGCGCCTACGGCGCTGCGGTGGTGGTAATGGCCTTCGACGAGCACGGGCAGGCTGACACCGCCGCGCGCAAGGTCGAGATCTGCACCCGCGCCTACCGGCTGCTGGTCGACCGCCTCGGCTTCCCGCCCGAGGACATCATCTTCGACCCGAACATCTTCGCGATCGCGACCGGCATCGAGGAACACGACAACTACGCGGTCGACTTCATCGAGGCGACGCGCACGATCCGGGCGACGCTGCCCTGGTGCCACGTCTCCGGTGGCGTCTCGAACGTCAGCTTCTCGTTCCGCGGCAACAACCCGGTGCGCGAGGCAATCCATAGCGTGTTTCTCTACCACGCGATCCGCGCCGGCATGGACATGGGCATCGTCAACGCCGGCGCGCTGCCGATCTACGACGAGCTCGATCCGGAGCTGCGCGAGCGGGTCGAGGACGTGGTGCTGAACCGCAGGTCCGACGCGACCGAGCGCCTGCTCGCGATCGCGGATCGCTTCCGCGCCGGCAAGGAGAAGTCCGGGGCCGAGACCCAGGCCTGGCGCGCGCTGCCGGTCGCCGAGCGACTCAAGCACGCACTGATCCACGGAATCGATGACTACGTCGACGCCGACACCGAGGAGGCCAGGCTGGCCGCGGCGCGCCCGCTCGATGTGATCGAGGGTCCGCTGATGGACGGTATGAACGTGGTTGGTGACCTGTTCGGCGCCGGCAAGATGTTTCTGCCGCAGGTCGTGAAGTCGGCGCGCGTGATGAAGAAGGCGGTGGCCTGGCTGATCCCGCACATCGAGGCCGAGAAGGCCCGCACTGGAGAGGCACAGCGCAACAACGGCAAGATCCTGCT
>CALDVP010000017.1 GCA_937924195.1 uncultured Lysobacterales bacterium | reverse complement strand
CCGCAGGTCGTGAAGTCGGCGCGCGTGATGAAGAAGGCGGTGGCCTGGCTGATCCCGCACATCGAGGCCGAGAAGGCCCGCACTGGAGAGGCACAGCGCAACAACGGCAAGATCCTGCTCGCGACCGTCAAGGGCGACGTCCATGACATTGGCAAGAACATCGTCGGTGTGGTGCTCCGTTGCAACAACTTCGACGTGATCGACCTTGGCGTGATGGTGCCGGCGCAGCGCATCCTCGACGTCGCGCGCGACGAAGCGGTCGACATCATCGGTCTGTCCGGCCTGATCACGCCCTCGCTCGACGAGATGGCGCACCTCGCGAAGGAGATGCAGCGCCAGGGCTTCGACTGCCCGCTGCTGATCGGCGGCGCCACGACCTCGCGCGCCCACACCGCGCTCAAGATCGAACCGCACTATGCAGGGCCGACGGTGTGGGTCAAGGACGCCTCGCGCGCGGTCGGCGTCGCGCAGAACCTGGTCAGCCGAGACCAGCTCGGTCCCTTTCTCGAACGACTGCGCAGCGAGTACGCCGAGATCCGCGAGCGTCACAAGGACCGTGGCCCCGGCAAGCGACTGGTACCGCTGGCCGACGCGCGCGCGCAGCGTTTCGACGGCGGCTGGGAGGTCTACTCGCCGCCAGCCCCAGCGCACCCGGGCCTCACCGTGTTCGAGGACTGGCCGCTCGCGGAGCTGGTCCCGTATATCGACTGGACGCCGTTCTTCCAGACCTGGGAGCTAGCCGGCCGCTACCCGGAGATCCTCGAGGACGCGGTGGTCGGCGCCGAGGCACGACGACTCAAACAGGATGCCGACGCGATGCTCGAGCGCCTGATCGCCGAACGCTGGCTGACGGCCAAGGCCGTGGTCGGCCTGTGGCCGGCCGCCGCGGTCGGCGACGATATCGAGGTCTACGCCGATGAGTCAGCGCGCGAGGCCGGCCGGCCGATCGCGGTGCTGAACTTCCTGCGCCAGCAGGCCGACAAGCCGCCCGGCCGGCCTGACTTCTGCCTCGCCGACTTCGTTGCGCCCAGGGCCGCGGGCAAGCGCGATCACGTCGGCGCCTTCGCGGTCACCGCCGGAATCGGCATCGACGCGCACATCGCGCGCTTCGAGGCGGCGCACGACGACTTTTCGTCGATCCTGTTGAAGGCACTGGCCGACCGGCTCGCCGAGGCGCTGGCGGAGGCCCTGCACGCAAAGGTCCGGCGCGAACTGTGGGGCTATGCAACCGACGAGGCACTGGACAACGAAGCGCTGATCGCCGAACGCTACCGCGGCATCCGCCCGGCGCCCGGCTATCCGGCCTGCCCCGATCACACCGAGAAAGCCAAGCTCTTTGCACTGCTCGACGCGCCGTCGAACGCCGGCGTCACGCTGACCGAGAGCTTCGCGATGCTGCCGGCGGCAGCGGTATCGGGCTACTACTTCTCGCATCCGGAGTCGCAGTACTTCGTCGTCGGCCGGATCTCGAAGGAGCAGGTCGAGGACTACGCGCGCCGCAAGGGCATGGCTCTGGCGGAAGCGGAGCGATGGCTTGCACCGAGCCTCGACTACGACCCGGAGTAGTAAGGCGGCATTGCTTCCGGTCGCCACGGCGCGCTACAGCGTCCGGCGCCACACACTCGCCGGGCTCTGTAGCGCGCGGCTGGCCGCGCGCAACGACGCGGCGTGCCTCGCACCTTGCGTCAACCGGTGACGCAACTCGCGCAATCGGCTTGCCGCACGGCACCACGAACCAAGGACACTCAACCCCGCCGCGGGTAGGTCCTGGCGACGTAGTCCTCGATGATCGCGACGAACTCCTCGCCGATCCGCTCGCCGCGCAGCGTATGCGCCTTGACGCCGTCGATGAATACCGGCGCGACCGGTGCCTCGCCGGTGCCGGGCAGCGAGATGCCGATGTTGGCGTGCTTGGACTCGCCGGGCCCGTTGACGACGCAGCCCATCACCGCGAGCGTCATGTTCTCGACGCCATCGTGCCGCAGCTTCCACTCCGGCATGCGCCCGCGGACGTGGTCCTGCACGGTCTTCGCCAGCTCCTGGAAGAAATTGCTCGTGGTGCGCCCGCAGCCCGGGCAGGCGGTGACGAGCGGCGTGAACGCGCGCAGCCCCATGGTCTGCAGCAGCTCCTGCGCGACGATCACCTCTCGCGTGCGCGGCTCGTCCGGCTCCGGAGTCAACGAGATGCGAATCGTGTCGCCGATGCCCTCGGCCAGCAGCACCGCGAGCGCCGCGCTCGAGGCGACGATACCCTTCGAGCCGATACCCGCCTCGGTGAGCCCAAGGTGCAGCGCATACTCGCAACGCGCGGCGAGATCGCGATACACCGCGATCAGCTCCTGCACGCCCGAAACCTTCGCCGAGAGAATGATGCGATCGGCGCCCATACCCAGCTCGCGCGCGCGCGCGGCGGACTCGAGCGCCGAGCGGATCAGCGCCTCGCGCGCGACCCGCGCCGCATCCCACGGCTCGGACCGCGCCGCGTTCTCGTCCATCAGCGCCGCAACCAGCGACTGGTCGAGCGAGCCCCAGTTGGCGCCGATCCTGACCGGCTTTCCATGGCGCAGCGCGATCTCGATGATCGCGGCGAACTGCGTGTCCTTCTTGCGTCCGAAACCGACGTTGCCGGGGTTGATGCGGTACTTGGCCAGGGCTTCCGCGCAGGCCGGCTCATCGGCCAGCAGCGTATGGCCGTTGTAGTGGAAGTCACCGATCAGCGGCACCGAAACGCCCATCATGTCGAGGCGCTCGCGGATGTGCGGCACCGCGGCCGCGGCCTCGGCATTGTTCACCGTGATGCGGACCTTTTCCGACCCCGCACGCGCAAGCTCGGCAACCTGGCGCGTCGTGGCCTTGACGTCAGCGGTGTCGGTGTTGGTCATCGACTGCACCACCACCGGCGCATCGCCGCCGACGACGACGTGGCCGACCTTGACCGGGACGCTGTGACGCCGCGGACGGAAGACGCGGTCCATCATCGACCTCAGGCAGCCGGAGGTCCGATCAGAACGAAGGCCGAGGCCACCTCCTGGCGCGGCCAGCCGACGAGTTCGGAGGTCTCCGGGCCGTCGTGGCCAGGATGGATACCGGGCGCGCGCCGGAGTTCGAAGTTGGCGACGCCCCGCTCGATCGATGATGAGACCAGCACGCGTCCGGCTCCCGGTCCCGGACGCACCGGGTCGGCATCGACCGGCAGGTCCAGCCACAACGCCCGCGCCGGCGTCCGCAATGGCCCATCGAGCGACCGCAGCGACGCGGCGCGCGCGCGACGCGACAGCAACTCGATGCCGGCGTCGATCCGGCCCTCGGTGCCGATCCGCATCCAGCGCACGAGCCCGACCATCCAGTCGCGCCGCTGCTCGTCCATGCCTGCAAAGGAGAGCGCGACGACCTCGCCGACCTTGACCCGCACCGCGTCGCCCGCCTCCCAGACCAGCCGGTAGCCGCGCAGGCTCTGATCCAGCACGGTGGCACGGACGATGTCGATGCGCTGCGTGTCCGACGCGGTCCACGAGCCGCCCTCGGCATCGCCGTAGCCGCCATCGGGACCCAACACCAGTTCGGCGAAATCGAGCTGGGAACCGAGCACCGCGTGGACGGCATTGAAGCCGATCACGGTGTCGAGCCCATAGCCCGCTGGCAGGCGTTCCGCCGCGCGGTCGTAGTCCTGCGTCCAGTAGTTTCGGAGCCGCGCCGCGAGCGCCGGGCTCGCCTGCACCACGATCCGCCCGCGTACGCCGAACTCGATCTGCGCCGCATCGCCGGCAGCGCTGACCCGCCGGTCGATGTCGGCCTCGAGCGCCGACAGATCCAGGCTGATGCCGTCGGCGACCGGCGCCCGCCGCTCACCCGGGAGGTAGCCCGGGCCGTCGTCGCGGTCCGGGTCGATCGTGACCGAGCCGCCGTTCTTGCCGAGCCGCACCTGCGCCGACCAGGCCTGCGCGAGCCGCGCCGCGTCGGCGATCTCGCGCTGGTTGAGCCGATACGGATTGCCGAGCGCCAGCACGCAGGCCTGCGCGTAGCGCATCAGCGGCGTACATTCGAGGTTGCCGAGCAGCGGGTCGGGCACCGGCTTCTCATCGATCCCGAATTCGCGCGCGAGGCCGATCAGCGCATGCAGCGTGGACCACGCCCGCTCCGGCGGCTGGGCGTAGACGAGATACCCCTGCTCGATCACCGCGCCGCCGTGCATCAGACCGCGCTCGATCGCGGTCAGCACCTGCTTGCCGCGCAGGAAGGGAATCCGGCCGGCGGGCGCGCACAAGTCGACCACGGCCTGGCGGTAGCCCTGCGCCATCATGTGGTCGGTGTCGCGCGACAGCGCCGCGACGCGGGACTTGGCCGGCGGCAGCGGGAAGGCCATGCCGAGGATCTGGCGCTCGATCGCGCTGGTGACGGTCGCGACCGGAACCCGCAGCTGCTCGAGCGCCGCGAGCCGGACGCCCGGGTCCATCCGCATCGAGACCAGGTCGCCGAGCAACTTGTGCAGCAGACGCTGCGAGGACTCGGCGTTCGCGAGCGGCAACTGGGCGATCCACTCGGCGAGCAGGTTGGCGTTGCCCAGCACGGATCCACCGAGCGGCTCGGTCGGCTCCGGCCAGTCCTGTTTGAGACGCGCGTAGAAGCGGGACATCGGTAGCGTGGCTCGGCCTCGAAGTGCCCTAGTGTGCCGCATCCGCCGGCCGGCTTCCGAAACACGCCGCGATCCTGCACCTCCGGCTGCGGACGAATGCGCCCAGGCTAGACTCACGGATTCGTCGCCCACGATGCGTGCGCCATGCCCAGGATTCCGCGACCCGGCCCCTCGGTCTCCGCCGGAGCGTCCCTATCGGGTCCGCTCGAGGCCGCGCGCGAGATCTAGGCGTGCGCCGCATCGTCATCGCACGCCCGGGCGGCTACGAGGCCCTCCAAATCGTCGCATCGCCGACCCCTGCGCCGGGTCCTGGACAGGTCCGGATCGCCGTCGCCGCCGCCGGCGTCAACTACGCCGACGGCATCATCCGGATGGGGCTCTACGAGTCCGCGAAGCGCCTGCACGGCTACCCGATCACGCCGGGCTTCGAACTCGCCGGCCACATCGAGGCGATCGGCGAAGGCGTCGAAGGCTGGTCGATCGGCGAGCCGGTGGTCGCGGTCACGCTGTTCGGCGGCTACGCGAGCCACGTCTGCCTGCCGGCCGACCGGGTGTTCCCGTTGCCGCCGTCGCTCGGCCTCGAGCAGGCCGCCGCGATCCCGACCGTGTTCCTGACCGCGTGGTTCATGGCCGAACGCCAGGTCCATCCCGAGCCGGGCGACGACTGGCTCGTGCACTCGGCGGCCGGCGGTGTCGGCGGGGCGCTGGCGCAGCTCGGCCGGGCCGCGGGCGCGCGCGTGGTCGGCGTCGTCGGCGGCGCGCACAAGGTCGACGCGGCGCGGACCGCGGGCTGCCGCGAGGTCGTGGTCGCCGAGGGCGACTGGTGGCGTCGGGTCGAGGCGCTCGCGCCCGCGGGCTTCGACGCCGTCT
This sequence comes from uncultured Lysobacterales bacterium, assembly GCA_937924195.1. GTDB lineage: Bacteria > Pseudomonadota > Gammaproteobacteria > Xanthomonadales > Ahniellaceae > UDEA-SF1. The sequence goes on along the minus strand of CALDVP010000017.1, from coordinate 2,276 downwards.
TCGATGCCAATGGCGTGCGCACGCTGGCCGCGAGCTACGCCCACGTGAAGCCGATGGGCAAGCTGTGCATCTACGGTTTCGCCTCGATGCTGCCGCGGGACGGCCGTCTCAATTGGGCGAAGCTCGCGTGGGACTGGCTGCGCACGCCGCGCTTCATGCCACTCGCGATGACCCGCGACAACCGCAGCGTGATGGCGTGCAACCTGTCCTTCCTCTCGGCCGAGGCGGCGCTGCTCGCCCGCGGCATGCGCGAGTTGCTCGACCGCTTCGCGTCCGGCGCGCTGGTGCCGCCGCCGGTCACGACCTTTCCGCTCGAACGCGCGGCCGACGCGCAGCGCGCGATCGAGTCGGGGCGCACGGTTGGAAAGCTCGTGCTGGTGCCCTGAGCGCGAGCGATGACCGAGCGCGAGATCCTGACCCCGAGCCGCCTCAACGCGCTGGCGCGCGCACTGCTGGAGGACGCCTTCCCGCTGGTCTGGATCGAGGGCGAGCTCTCGAACCTCACTCGCGCCGCATCCGGCCATCTGTATTTTGCGCTCAAGGACGCGAACGCCCAGGTGCGTTGCGCGATGTTCCGGCAGCGGGCGAGCAATCTGCGTTTCCGGCCGGTCGACGGCCTGCATGTGCTGGCGCGTGCACGGGTCGGCCTCTACGAGGCCCGCGGCGAGTTCCAGCTGATCGTCGAGCACCTCGAGGAGGCGGGCGAGGGTGCATTGCGGCGGGCCTTCGAGGCGCTGAAACGCAAGCTCCACGCCGAGGGCCTGTTCGATCCCGCGCGCAAGCGGCCGCTGCCGCGCTTCGTTCGGCGCCTGGCCGTGATCACCTCGCCGACGGGTGCCGCGGTGCGCGACGTGGTCTCAGTGCTGTCGCGGCGCTGGCCGTTGCTCGAGGTCGAGGTGCTACCGACGCTGGTGCAAGGCGCCGAGGCCCCGGCCAGGATCCGGGCGATGCTCGAGCGCGCTGGCGCGAGCGGGCGCTACGACGCGATCCTGCTGACCCGCGGCGGCGGCTCGGCCGAGGACCTCCATGCCTTCGACGACGAGGCGCTGGCGCGCGCGATCACGGCCTGCCCGGTGCCGGTCGTCAGCGCGGTCGGCCACGAGATCGATTTCACGATCGCCGACTTCGTTGCCGATCTACGCGCGCCGACACCCTCGGCCGCAGCGGAACTGCTGACGCCCGACCGGGAAGACCTCGCACATCGCCTCGACCTCGCGCAGCGGCGCGCAACCCGCGCGGTCGAGCGCCTGCTGCACGGCCGCGCGCAAGCGCTGGACCTCCTCGCGGCACGACTCAGGGCGGGCCATCCGAGCGCGCGACTCGGGCGGCGGCGGGCGGCGCTCGACGAGCGGCAGGCCCGGCTAGTCCGCGCCCTCGAACGCCGGCTGGCCGAGTCGCGGCACTACGTCGCCCTGCTCGGCGGGCGACTCGCGCAGCAGGCCCCCTCGCGGAGCGTGGCCATCCGCCGGCAACGGGTCGCGTCTCTGGGCCGCGCGCTCGGTCTCGCCATCGCGGGCCGCTTGCGAGCGGATCGCGACCGCCTCGCCGCGATCGCACGCACGCTGAACGCGGTCAGTCCGCTGGCGACGCTGGATCGCGGCTACGCGATCGTCGCCGACGCCTCGACCGGCCGCGCGATCCGCCATGCCAAGGACGTCGGCGCAAGCCAGCCGGTCCGCGTGCGCTTCGCCGACGGCGAAGTGCCCGGCGTGCTGGAGCCGGACGCACCGTCGTCCTGAGGCGACATTTCCCGCGTCGGCGCATCGACGCCAGTCACGCATCGGCGCGCGCCAGCCGCGCTACAGCCTCGTCGTTCGATGGCATAGTCGGGGCCATGAGTGAGACTTCTCCCGCCGAGCCCATACCCAAGCGCCTGATCGTCGTCACCGGACTGTCCGGCTCCGGCAAGACCGTCGTGCTGCGGACACTCGAGGACCTCGGCTACTACTGCGTCGACAATCTGCCGGTGGCGCTGCTGCGGGACTTCGTGCGCGCGGTCGACGCGGGCGACGACGTACCCGGTCGGCGGCTGGCGATCGGGGTCGACGTGCGCAACCGCTCGGGCGACCTCGACGAACTGCCGGCGATGCTGTCGCGACTCGCCGCAAACGGGATCGCGTGGGAACTGGTCTTCCTCGATGCGCGCGACGAGGTGCTGCTCGAGCGCTTCGCCGACACTCGGCGCCGGCACCCGCTGTCGCTCGGCCGCCTCACGCTGGCCGACGCACTCGCCGAGGAACGGCGCCTGCTGCGCCCGCTGATCGCGATCGCCGACC
>CALDVP010000016.1 GCA_937924195.1 uncultured Lysobacterales bacterium | reverse complement strand
TCGACCAAGACCGGCTCGATCACGTCGATCCAGGCGGTCTACGTCCCCGCGGACGACCTGACCGACCCCTCGCCGGCGACCACCTTCGCGCACCTCGATGCGACCGTCGTGCTCTCGCGCCAGATCGCCTCGCTCGGCATCTACCCAGCGGTGGACCCGCTCGATTCGACCAGCCGCCAGCTCGACCCGAACGTCATCGGCAACGAGCACTACGAGACCGCGCGCCGCGTCCAGGCCACCCTCCAGAAGTACAAGGAGTTGAAGGACATCATCGCGATCCTCGGCATGGACGAGCTGAGCGAGGACGACAAGCTGGCCGTGGCCCGCGCGCGCAAGATCGAGCGCTTCTTCTCGCAGCCGTTCACGGTCGCCGAGGTATTCACCGGCGCCAAGGGCAAGTATGTGCCGCTCAAGGATACGATCCGTGGCTTCAAGATGATCGTCGACGGCGAGTGTGATCATCTGCCGGAGCAGGCCTTCTACATGGTCGGCGGCATCGACGAGGCCTTCGAGAAGGCCAAGACGCTCGGCGTCGCAGTCTGATCGGCCAAACAATCGCCGCCGGGCTCGACCCGGCCGGCACCCAGCAGTCCACGGCGGGCTGCTGCCCGCCTGAGCGATTCAAGGGCGGGCCTGAGCCCGCCCCCGGACACCCGGAGTGACCATGACCACCATCCGCTGCGACATCGTCAGCGCCGAGGCCGAGATCTTCCACGGCGAGGCTACGCTCATCGTCGCGACCGGCGAGCAGGGCGAGCTTGGCATCGCGCCGCGACACGCGCCGTTGATCACTCGGCTCAAGCCCGGCAAGGTGGTCGTCACCCAGCCCGATGGCAGCGTGCTCGATTTCGCGATCTCGGGCGGCATCCTCGAGGTCCAGCCGCAGGTCGTGACCGTGCTGGCCGACACCGCGGTGCGGGCCGACGACATCGACGAGGCCGCGGTGCGTGCGGCGATGGACGAGGCAAAGCGGGCCCTCGAGCACAAGGACCCGAAGATGACGGCCGAAGAGGCACAGGCGCAGCTCGCGATGAGCCTGGCCCAGTTGAGCGCGCTCGAGCGGCTGCGCAAGAACCTCAAGCACTGACGGCAACGGTTCGCACCGCGGCCGTCCGGTCCCATCGCGCGAACGTTCGCATCGTCCGGCGAAGGCCTTCGTCGGGCGCGGCGCCAGGCTGGCGCGTGGCGTGACTCACTCGCCGATGATCTTGACCAGCACGCGCTTCGTGCGACGGCCGTCGAACTCGCCGTAGAAGATCTGCTCCCATGGCCCGAAGTCGAGCCGCCCGCCCGTGACCGCGACGACGACCTCGCGCCCCATGATCTGACGCTTGACGTGCGCATCGGCGTTGTCTTCCCCGGTGCGATTGTGCTGCCAGCGATCGCGGTCGTAGGGCACGAGTTCGGTGAGCCAGCGCTCGAAGTCGCGGTGCAGGCCTCGCTCGTCGTCGTTGATGAAGACCGACGCCGAGATGTGCATTGCATTCACCAGACACAGCCCCTCGCGGATGCCGCTCCGTGCCAGCGCCGCCTCGACCTCCGGCGTGATGTTGACGAAGGCGACGCGGGTCTGCGTCTCGAGCGTGATCACATGGCGGTGGTGTTTCATGGCACCGGGTGTAGCGGGACTGGCACCGGACAGCATACGCGCCGGCGCATGCAAGCGCGCCGCATTGCTGCTTGCGCCAGCCAGGTCACTGCGCCAGGCGAGCCGACGATCGAAACTGGTCTCGGGCCCCTCCCGAACCGCCACCGGCGACTGGCCTGACGGCACCGAAGGCCCGGGCGACGCCGGTGCTCCTTCGGGCTACGATTGCCCGATCACTTGGAGGGTCGAATGTCCAGCACCCCCCCGCTCCACGTCCTCGTGCTCGCCGCCGGCGAGGGCAAGCGCATGCGCTCGTCGCTGCCGAAGGTGCTGATGCCGGTGGCGGGCAAGTCGATGCTGCGCCACGTGCTCGACGCTGCGCGCGCGCTCGGCGCGGCGCGGATCCACGTCGTGCACGGCCATGGCGGCCACCAGGTGCGCGCCGCGATCCCCGACGCCGATCTCGACTGGGTGCTACAGGCCGAGCGCCTCGGCACCGGCCACGCGGTGATGCAGGCGATGCCGGGGGTGCCGGACGGCGCGCAGGTGCTGGTGCTCTACGGTGACGTACCGCTGATCACGGTCGAGACGCTGCGCCAGCTGCTCCCGGCCGACGGTGGCGCGCGGGTCGCGGTGCTGGCCGACACGGTGCCTGATCCGACCGGCTACGGGCGGATCCTGCGCGACGGTAACGGCGACGTGCGCGCGATCGTCGAGGAACGCGACGCGACACCGGACGAGCGCCGCATCGATCTCGTCAACACCGGCGTGATCGCGGCTCCGGCCTCGGCCCTGCGCCGGTGGCTGGGCCGCCTGACGCCCGAGAACGCCCAGCGCGAATATCTGCTGACCGACGTGTTCGCCATGGCCGCGCGCGAGGGTCTCGCGGCGCAGGTCGTGCACTGTCTCGAACCGGGGGAGGCCGACGGCGCCAACGATCCGTGGCAGCTCGCGCTGCTCGAACGCCGCCTGCAGCTCCGTCGTGCCCGCGCACTGTGCCTTGCCGGTGCGCGGCTCGCCGATCCCGCGCGGATCGACGTGCGCGGCGAGGTCGACGTCGGCCGCGACGTCGAGATCGACGTCGACGTCGTGTTCGAGGGCCGGGTCGAGATCGGCGACGGCGTCCGCATCGGCCCCTTTTGCCGGATCCGCGACGCGCGGCTGCTCGACGGTGCCGAGGTCCGCGCGCACTGCGATCTCGACGGCGCCGAGGTCGGGCCCGGTGCGGTGGTCGGCCCCTACGCGCGTCTGCGGCCCGGCACGCGCCTCGGCGCCGGGGCCCACGTCGGCAACTTCGTCGAGATCAAGCAGACCGTCCTTGGAACCGGCAGCAAGGCCAACCACCTCACCTATCTGGGCGACGCGGTCGTCGGCGAACGTGTCAACGTCGGGGCCGGCACGATCACCTGCAACTACGACGGCGTCAACAAGTCGACCACGACGATCGGCGATGGCGCCTTCATCGGCAGCAATAGCTCGCTGGTCGCGCCGGTCGTGATCGGCGTCGACGCCACGATCGGCGCGGGCTCGGTGATCACGAAGGACGCCCCGGACGGCCAGCTCACCGTCGCACGCGCAAAGCAGGTGACCGTCCCGGGCTGGAAACGCCCGCGTCAGGACCGCTGATCGCCGACCCGACGCCGCGGCTCGCGATGCACGATCCCCGAGAAGCCCACGCGGCCATAGCCTTCGATCCGGAAGGGATTCGATCGTCATTCGGCGCGTCGACCGGAGCGCGCGCATGGCGGACGCGATGCGTGCTCGCCGAAAAGCGCGAGCCATGGCGAGGGCACCGTTGCCGCGCGGGCGATTTCTACCGTGCAGGCACCTAGAATCACGTCCTTTCAACGCCATCCGGACGCCCATGTGCGGCATCGTCGCGGCGGTCGCCACCGCCAACGTCGTCCCGACCCTGATCGAGGGTCTCGAAGCCCTCGAATACCGCGGCTATGACTCCGCGGGCCTCGCCCTGCTGACCAGCCACGGGCTCGAACGCCAGCGCGCCAAGGGCAAGGTCCGTGACCTCGCGGCGCTGAATGCCGCGAAGCCGATCAGCGGGTTCTGCGGAATCGCGCATACGCGCTGGGCGACGCACGGCGTGCCGAGCGAGCGCAACGCGCACCCGATCGCATCGCGCGAGCGGCTTGCCGTGGTCCACAACGGCATCATCGAGAACCACGCCGCTCTACGCGAAGAACTCCGCCGGCACGGTTACGAGTTCGCGTCCGAGACCGACACCGAGGTGATCGCGCATCTCGTCGACCACCACATGAGCCTCGGCGCCGACCTGCTTGAAGCGGTGCGGCGCGCGATCCACCGACTCGAGGGCGCCTACGCGATCGCCGTCGTCTCGGTCGCCGAGCCGGACCGGATCGTCGGCGCGCGGCTCGGCTCGCCGCTGCTGGTCGGGCTCGGCGAGGAGGGCACCTTCCTTGCATCGGACGCCCAGGCGCTGATCCGGCGCACGCGGCGCTTCGTCCACCTCGACGAAGGGGATCTGGTCGAGATCCGGCGCGAGGGCGTGCGCGTCTTCGACCGCGACGGCCACCCCGTCGAGCGCGCGGTCAAGGTCTCGACGCTCTCGGCCGATGCGGTCCAGCGCGGCGAGTACCGGCACTACATGCTGAAGGAGATCCACGAGCAGCCGGTCGCGATCGCCGACACGCTCGAGGGACGCATTGCCAGCGGCCGCCTGCTCCCCGGCATCTTCGGTCCCGGTGCCGAGGCCACGCTCGCGGCCGCGCGCGGCGTGCATCTCGTCGCCTGCGGTTCCAGCCACCATGCCGCGATGGTCGCGAAGTACTGGATCGAGCAGCTCGCGCGGATTCCGGTCTCGGTCGAGATCGCGAGCGAGTTCCGCTACCGCGAGCCGGTAGTGCCAGCCGACACGCTGTTCATCAGCATCTCGCAGTCCGGCGAGACCGCCGACACCCTCGCGGCGCTGCGGATGGCGCGGACGTCCGGCTACCTCGCGCGCCTTGCGATCTGCAACGTGCCCGAGTCCTCGCTGGTGCGCGAGTCCGAGTTGGTGCTGATGACCCGCGCCGGCCCCGAGATCGGAGTCGCCTCGACCAAGGCCTTCGTGACCCAGCTCGCGGCGCTGCTGATGCTCGCGCTCGAGCTCGGCCGCCAGCCCGGCGCCGATGCCGCGCGGCTCGCCGACGGCGTGCACCAGCTCGAGACGCTGCCGGGGCTCGTCGCCGAGGCGCTGCGCCTCGACGCCGACCTCGAGCGACTCGCCGCGCGCTTCGCCGACAAGCAGCACGCGCTGTTCCTAGGCCGCGGCGCGCAGTTCCCGATCGCGATGGAAGGCGCGTTGAAACTCAAGGAGATCAGCTATATCCACGCCGAGGCCTACCCGGCGGGCGAGCTCAAGCACGGGCCGCTCGCGCTGGTCGATCGCGAGATGCCGGTGATCGCCGTGGCGCCGAACGACCGGCTGCTCGAGAAGCTCAAGTCGAACCTCGAGGAGGTGCGCGCGCGCGGCGGCCAGATGATCGTATTCGCCGATGCCGTGGTCGGCCGGCACGTCGCGCGAGCCGGCGACACGCTGATCGCGTTGCCGGCGACCGGCGATCTGGTCGCGCCGATCGTGCATACGGTCCCGCTGCAGCTCCTCGCCTATCACGTTGCGGTGCTGAAGGGCACCGATGTCGACCAGCCGCGCAATCTCGCGAAGAGCGTGACGGTCGAATAGCCGGCGCGCGGCTTGCGCGCCGGGCGCCCCCGAGCTGAATGCGCGCGCCTCTTGCATGCTCTCGCAAGGCGCGGCATAAACGGGCCATGGCCGACATCCTGACCGGGCCGACTCCGACCGAACTCTGGCGCGAGCTGGTGCGCGAGGGTGAGGAGCGCTCCGGCGCGACGCTCGACGAGGAGGCCGAGAGCTACCTCGTGTTCACGCTGATGCGGCATGACCGCGATGCGCCACTGGCGCACCGGATCATGGCCATCGAACTGCTCGCGGCGCTGGAGCGCGGCGGCAAGCTGCGTGAGCAGGATCTGCGCGACGTCGGCGATCGCTGCCTGCTGATCGCGGGTCTCTATCCCGAGCTGGCCGAGCGCCGCCGTGTGTCGCAGCGCTACTTCGTCGAGCTGGGCCAGCTCGCCTATGACGAGCTCGCGCACGCGACCCGAGCGGCGCTGGCCGAGCTCTACGCCCGACTCGTTTATTTGTTCGCGCGCCTGGTCCGGGTGCTGATCGAAGTGCGCCAGCTGGCGCAGGCGGCGCCGGTACTCGACCCCCTGACGCGGCACGAACTCGCGCTTGCCGCCGGTGACGACGTCGCGCGTCGGGACTTCCCCGGCGCGATCCTGCTGTCCGTCTCTTCGCGCGCGAACTGATCACCGCTCGATGCACGGCTGTGCCTTGGCACCGCCCGGGCCTGGTGTTCACACGACATCCTGAGGCGCCAGCGCGCGTCCTGCCGGTCTATCCAGCGGTGCGCCCGGCACGGCCGCCGGCTCGCATCGACCCATACGGATGCCTATCCTTGCCGGCGACTTGTCCGCCGGAGCTCGTCCATGCGCCTCTCGGTCTACGCCGCCTCCAGCGCCCGGGTCCGGCCCGCCTTTACCGAGGCTGCGCGCGATCTCGGTCGCATCCTCGCCGCTGCCGGTCACACCATCGTCTATGGCGGCGGTGGGGTCGGGCTGATGGGCGCGGTCGCCGATGGTGCGATCGAGTGCGGCGGCGAGGTGATCGGCATCATCCCGCGTTTCATGACCGAAGTCGAATGGCAGCACCCCGGCATCGCGCGGCTCGATGTGGTCGAGGACATGCGCGAGCGCAAGCACCGCCTGCTGACCGGCTCGGACGCCGTGGTGGCGCTGCCCGGTGGCTGCGGGACGGTCGAGGAACTGGTCGAGGCGATCACGCTGAAGCGCTTGGGCCTCTACTTCAAGCCGATCGTGCTGGTGAATCTCGACGGCTTCTGGGATCTGTTCCAGCGCTTCATGCTGCACACGATCGAGGAGCGCATGATGAATCCCGCGCACGCCGGCATGTGGTCGCTGGTCGATCGCGTCGAGGACGTGCTGCCGCGCATCGACGCCACACCCGACTGGCCCGACGACGCGCGGCGCTTCGCGGCGGTCGGCGCGGGTTGATCCCGGCGCACGGGAGGCCGCGCGCTACAGGTCTCGGCGTCGTTGTAGCGCCGGCCTCGGCCGGCGCGGTCGTCGCGATCCGCTTCGATCCCGCGCCCGGCGAGCCGGTGTCGCATGTTGTGTCATCGCCTCGCGTGGGATTCCGATCCGACCGGCAACTCCGCGCGCGGCCAGCCGCGCGCTACAGGTCACGGCGTCGTTGTCGCGCCGGCCTCGGATCGATGATCCGGTGCTCGCCCGGCGACAGGCCGTCCAGCCGATGCGGCCCGATCGCGGTGCGGACGAGGCGCAAGGTCGGCAGACCGACAGCGGCCGTCATCCGGCGCACCTGGCGGTTGCGGCCCTCGCGGATCGCGAGTTCCAGCCAGGCGTCCGGCACGCTCTTGCGGTAGCGCACCGGCGGATCGCGGGGCCACAGCCAGTCGGGTTCGGGGACGACCCGCGCCCGGGCCGGCAGGGTCGGGCCATCGGCGAGTTCGAGCCCGGTGCGCAGCCGCGCCAATGCGGCTTCGGTCGGGATGCCCTCGACTTGCACGAGATAGGTCTTCCACTCGCGATGCCGCGGATCGGTCAGGCGCGCGGCGAGTCGCCCGTCGTCGGTCAGCAGGAGCAGCCCTTCGGAATCCCAGTCGAGCCGCCCGGCCGGATAGACGCCCGGCAGGTCGACGACCTCGGCCAGCGTGCGCCGGCCCTCGCGATCGGTGAACTGCGAGAGCATCCGGAAGGGTTTGTTGAGCGCGATCAGCATCGTCGCAAACGAAGAGCCCGTCCGGTCGGGGACCGGACGGGCCTCGGGACCGCTGGATGGTGAGACCGCTCAGCCGGCAGGCTTGCGGAAGCGCAGGGTCATGCGATCGCTCTCGCCGATCGCGGCGAATTTGGCCTTGGCTTCCTCGTTGTCGTGACCAGAGAGATTCGGCGGCAGATTCCATACGCCGCCCGGGTGGTCCTTCGTGTCGGCCGGGTTGGCATTGATCTCGCTTTCGGCTTCCAGCACGAAGCCGGCTGCGGTCGCAAGCGCGATCACGTGCTCCTGCGGGACATAGCCCTTGGCCGCCCACTCGGCGGGGTCGCCGCCAGGCGGCGCACGGTGCTGCTCGACGCCGAGCACGCCGCCGGGCTTCAGCACGTCGAAGAACGCCCGGTACATGGCCTCGGCATTACCGGCCCGGACCCAGCCGTGGGTGTTGCGGAAGGTCACGACCAGGTCGATCGAGCCCGGCAAGCCGAGCACTGGCGCGGCTGGATCGTATTCGGCGACCTGGACCGGACCGAAGACGTCGATGTTGGCCCCGAGCATGGCCCGGAAATCGGCATTCGCCTTCTCGTTGTACTCGCGGGCGCGGTCACTGCCGGTCTTGGCCGGATCGACCACGGCGGTGATCAGCGCGCCATTGCCGTTGAGCGCCGGCGCGAGGATCTCGGTGTACCAGCCGGCGCCCGGATTGACTTCGAGCACGGTCATGCCTGGGGCGAGGCCAAAGAAGGCGAGCGTCTCCTTCGGGTGGCGCCATGCGTCACGCGCCTTGTTCTCGGCGCTGCGGTGCTCACCGGCGAGGACCTCGTCGAGGCGAGCCGAGAAGGCGGCGTCCATTGCCGGGACCTCGGCCGCGGCCATCGCGGGCGCAGGCGCGGCTTCCGCTGCCGGCGCGGGGGCCGGCTCGGCCGCCGGGGCCGGCGACTCCTGCTTCTGACAGGCGGAGAGGGCGGCGATCAGCGCCGCTGACAGGGCGAGGCGTTTCAGCACGGGGTGACTCCCGATTCTGGAAATTGAAACAGCAGTGTAGGCGCGCAAACGTTAGCGGTTCGTTAGGCCAAGCCACCCGAGCGACGCGCGGCGACGGCGGTCAGCCCTGACCGAGGCGCATCCGTTGCGGATAAGGTGGTAAGTCGGCGTAGTCGCCGCGCCCGATCTTCGCCTGAACCTCGCGCCACCACGCGGGATCGAAGATCTCCCCGTGGGTCCCGACCAACGCGGTGCGCAGATCTGCATCGAGGCCGAGGAACTGCGGGAACTGCTCTGGAAACACGTCGTGCTCACCGACGTGGTACCAGGCCCCGGCGTAGGTCTCCTCGTCATCGCTGCGCGCCTTCGGCAGGGCGCGGAAGCGGCACTCCGTGACCAGGGCCAGCTCATCGTAGTCGTAGAAGATCGCTCGCCCGTGGCGGGTCAGGCCAAAGTTCTTCAGCAACAGGTCGCCCGGGAAGATGTTGCTGCGCGCCAGATCCTTGATCGCCTGACCGTAGTCGAGGACAGCGCGGCGTGCGGTGTCGTGGTCGGCCTCCCGGACCACGAGGTTCAACGGTCGCAGCCGGCGTTCGACGTAACAGTGCGCGAGCACCAGGTCGTCGCCCTCGATCCGGACGCTCGACGGGCAGGTTTCGAACAGTTCCGCGAGCAGCGCCGGCGCGAACTGGCGGCGCGGGAAGCGCAGGTGGCGAAACTCCTGCGCGTCGACCAGTCGGCCGACGCGATCGTGCTGGAACACCAGCGCGTACTTCGCCATCACGTCGGCGCGCTGCATGGTCTTTGGCGCGGCGAAGCGATCGCGGATCACCTTGAAGACCAGCGGATGGCTCGGCAAGGTGAACACCGCCATGACCATGCCACGCTCGCCGTCGGCGTGCACGAAGGCTTCGTCCGGATGGCGTGCGAGGTGGCGGAAGAAATGCCGATAACGCTCGGTCTTGCCCTGCTTGGCACGGCCGAGCACGGTATAGAGCTCGTCGACCGGCTTGCGCGGTAACAGTGTGCGCAGGAACACCACCGCGTCGCCGACCGTGGCGAGGTCGGCCTGGAAGTACGAGCGGGTGAAGCCGAAGACCTGGGCCACCTGTTCGGCGTCGGAGATCACCGCGTCGGCGCGGATGCCCTGGTCGCCGTTGACCAGGGCCACGATCAGCGGCGCGAAGCGGCGCTCTCCAAAAATGCGGCCGATGAGGTAAGCGCGCTGCTCCCGGTAGAACACCGTCTCGAGCATCTCGAGCGCGACTACCGGCCCGAAGTCGCCGAGCTGGGCCTCGAGCGCAGCCGCCAGCCGCGTGGCACAGATCGCGGGGTGGGCGTAAGGCACGCCGAAGGCGAAGTCCGCGAGGACCCGCTCGAACTCGTCCGCCAGCGCGCCGAAGACTGCGTAGCTCTTGCGTGACACCGGATGGGTGATGCGGTCGGTCGGCTCGATGTCTAGCGCGACGAACTCGATCGCCGGGTCCACCCCGAGCGTGCCGAAGAAACGGCGCGACAGGGTGTTGAAAAAGGTCTTGTTGAGCTCCTGATCGAGCAATGGACCGATCATCGCCGCATAGTGGTCCTTGATTGCGGCCCACAGCGCCTTGTCGGCGGCATTCGGCCCGAGCAGGGCGGCGACCGCGTCGGAAGTCTCTGCGACGCAACGGTCGTAGAGCGCGATCCGCTCGCGCGCGTCCTCGCGCGCGCCAGCCCAGTCGCGCTGCTCGAAGCGCTGGCGCGCGCGGCGGGTGATCGCGCGGAAGCGCGAGTTGTAGTCGGCGAAGCGGTCGCGCAGCAACTCGGCTGCATCGATCGCGAGTGCGTCGTGTTCGAAGATCGCCGGATTCTTGGACACGACTTGAGTCTATCCGGCGCAGGCTACGCCACGTGCCGGCCGTTTCGGCAGCCGTGCCGCGCCGCCGCGAGCCGTGTTGCGATGCCAAGGCGTAGACTTCGAGCATCCATGACCCAGAGCGAGAGGAAGTTCAGCCATGGCCACGCCCCGCCGCGTCGAACACCAGATGACCGACAAGGGATACGTGCCGGTCTACACGACCGCTGTGGTCGAGCAACCTTGGGCCGACTACGGCGCGACCGACCACGACACCTGGGCGCGCCTGTTCCGACGCCAGAGCGAGATCCTGCCGGGCCGGGCCTGCCGGGAGTTTCTCGACAACCTCGCCGCGCTCGGCATCGACGCGACCGCGATCCCGAAGTTCGATGACTTGAACCGGCACCTCACCCGGGCTACCGGGTGGCGGCTGGTCGGCGTCGAGGGCCTGCTGCCCGAGCTCACGTTCTTCGAGCACCTCGCGGCGCGGCAGTTTCCGGTGACCTGGTGGATCCGGCGGCCCGAGCAGTTCGACTACATCAGCGAGCCGGACCTGTTCCACGACCTCTTCGGGCACGTGCCGCTGCTGATGAACCCGATCTTCGCCGACTACATGCAGGCCTACGGCGCCGGCGGCGTGCGCGCCTCCACGTTCGGCCCCGAGTCGTTGGCCGAACTGACGCGGCTCTACTGGTACACGGTCGAGTTCGGGCTCATCGACACCCCGGAGGGGATCCGCATCTACGGGTCCGGCATCGTCAGCTCGAAGGGCGAGTCGGTGTACTCGCTTGAGAGCCCGGTCCCAAACCGCATCGGCTTCGACTTGAAGCGCGTGATGCGCACGCGCTACCGCATCGACACCTACCAGAAGACCTACTTCGTGATCGACGGCTTCGAGGACCTGTTCCACGCCACCGTCGACCCGGACTTCGCGCCGATCTACCGCGAGCTCGCCGGCCACGAGCCGATCCCGGCCGGCGCGGTGCTGCCGACCGACCGCGTCTACCACCGCGGCACCGGCGAGGGCTGGCTTGAGGACGGGGACGTTTAGGCCGAGCTTCCGCTGCAGGTCTTTGAGCGGGGCGGGACGGGGGTTCACCGGTCCCGCCGGTCGCAAGGCATTCCCGGTCAGGGCTCGAAGCCGTGGCGGAACAGGATTTCGGGCGAATCCATGGTCCGCTTCCACAGGCCATGTCCGTAGGTGCTGACCAGCAGTTCTGGCGGTGAGGCCGCGCCGTTGACCGCCATCGAAATGGCATCGGTCACCGCCGGCATCCCGTGCCCGTACCGATACCAGTTCACACCGCCATCGTCCGTTCGGTAGACGCCCACCGAGGTTCCGAGGTAAAGCTCGTTTGCGCGCGTGGGATGAGCGGCCACGACCCAGTAGTGCGCATCGGGCACCACTGTGGCGAGATTGCCGGTGACGTCGGTCCAGGTCACACCGCGATTGGTCGAACGCAATACGCGAGACGGCCTCGATATCGCGCTCACGTAGTAGGCCGTGTTGCCGCGAAAACGGTCGGCATAGACGACCGCGTCGTTGCCACTCGCGCCACTCGGCGGGGCCGGCGTCCGCTCCGCCCACGACATATTGGGCGGCGAGCCATGGATGCTCGAGTCGATGACGAAGACGCGGCGGTCACCCCAGCCGGTCAAGTAGATCACCAGTGCTGTCGACGTATTGGCAATCTCGAGCAGACGCGGATTGAAATTAGCGGGCAGCGGAGTGGCGCCGCCGATGAGAGGACTCCAGGTCGTAGCGCAGTTGATGTTGAGTGGCCTGCGCCACACCTGAGCGCGCACACTCGGTGCCTGCGGGCCGGTGAAGGTATAGAGCCTCGGCGAGCTCGCCGCCAGTCCGGCGACTGGATTGATTGCGGCAGTCGGAGCCCACGGGACCGCCAATCCGCAATCGACGAGAGAGTGACTGCTTCCGCCATCGAGTGTCAGAGCCCGAACATAGTCGACCCCGACGGAGAAGGCGACATGGTTGACGTCGTCCGGCGATAGGCTGACCTGACCACCATCACCACCGGTAATGAGGTCGTGCTGCACGGCGCTGACGTGGCGGATCTTCACGACGCCATTGTCTTGGAGCGCATGCCACACGACCGAGTCGCTCGCAGGGCTGGCTGCGATGGCCGCAAGTCCCATGGCTTGGGTCGTATGCAGTCCGAAGTTATTCAGTCGGCCATCGGCCGCCGTTGAGAATTCCGACCAGTTCCATATGAAATAGCCACCATCATTGGTGATGCCGATCCGGGTGTCGGTCGACGACGGCGAGTCGGCGAAGAAGCGGAAAGACGTGAAGTCGACGTGTCCGCCGTCGAAGATTCGCCAGGTTGGACTTGCCGTTGGACTTGCCGCCATGGCATTGGTCGTGAACTGGTTCTGCCCTAGACCAATGACTACGATATTTGGGTTGTAAGGATGCACCTCGATGGCGCGGGTGTGGTAGGCCTGGCCCCAGCCAATCAGGTCGGTCGGATTGATGTTGGTCCACGTGCGACCGTAATCGGTCGATCGCCAGACGCCATTGAGGCCGACGCCGAGCCCCCCTGGCTCGGACTGCGAAGTGGCCAATGCGAACAGGATGTTGCCAGAGGAAATCGGGCTCGCGAGCGACACTTCGCGTGCCGTCGCACCGAAAGCGTTGGCGATCGGCGTGGCGCCAAAACTGACACCCCCATCACTGCTCTCGAAAATCGCACCTCCGAACCGCGCGACGAACCAGAAGCTCGGGTAGGCCTGATCCTGGATGAGATCTGTGCATTGGCCGTTCCAGACTCGATTCCAGTTCCGCCCGAAATCGGTCGAGCGGTAGACCCCGCGGGAACCACACGCCAGAACTCGCTGCGGATTACCGCGATCGATTCGGACCCGCATGAACGAGTCGCTGACCGGATTGGGCGTGTTCGCTCGCGTCCATGATTCGCCGCCGTTCGCGCTCCAGTAGATGCCGGACCCGCCGTAACGGCCGTAATCGCCCGTCGCGATGATCAGGTTCTGCGAATCGGTAGGGTTCACGGCGAAATCGCCGACCGCGGGTGAGCCAGGGAGATTGTCAGACAGCGGTACCCAGATTTGAAAGATCCCGGCGCCGACGAGCTTCCAAAGCCCCCCGCTGCTCGAGCCCGCAAAGATCGTGTCATAACCGAGCACGTGGTCACGGGCGAGTTGACTCTTGGTCATGCGCCCGGCGTAGAAGTGGCTTGGCGTACGGGTACGGATCCCGCCATAGACGCGGCGCCAGATGCCGACTGACTTTGCGTTCGACGCGCCCTGTTCGACTGGTGCGGCGAGGTGGCGATCGATCAAGGACTGCCAGCGCTCAGGTTCGAGACGCTCGGTCCATTGGCGCTTGACCTTGACCGGGTCCTCCCATTGCTCCGCCTCACCCCAAGCTCGTACCGATGGCGGTGTCGAAGGCGACGTGGTCGATCGCCCCAGGTCCAGGTCTTCCCGGGCGATGAAGTAGCTGGATTTGCTCCGGCCCTCGTTGACCGATCGCTTGGGATCGGGCCGCCGAACGACGGCGGACCAACGGTCCCAGTCGAAGTCCCCATGAATCGAAGATTCGGCAGTGTCGGCTGCGCCTGGGGCCCTCGCGGCGACGACGCTTTCTGGCCCGAAGGCGCCGACGAATAGCAGCAAGGCGATGGCAACGCGTGAAACCACTTTCGACAGGTACTGGGTGCGCATGGCGGGTGCTCCTTCCGCTGATCCCGGCATCCCCTAGCGCAAAGAGCCGTCGCGACCGGACACCGCCGGCGGGCATCACGCCGCGAGGTGGTCGGCCGCCGCTTGCGTCAGGCGCGCCGCCACGCCACCCGGGATCTCTTCGAGAGGAGCGCAGAAACGCCGACGCCCGCACGAGGCGGGCGTCGGAGGAGAACCGCGAGAAAGCGAATGGCCGGTCAGAGCGCCCGAATCAGCTCGTCGGCGAACTCCGAACACTTGACCTCGATCGCGCCTTCCATCAACCGCGCGAAGTCGTAGGTCACCGTCCTGTTGCCGATGACCTGGTCCATCGCCGCGATGATCGCGTCGGCGGCCTCGATCCAGCCCATGTAGCGCAGCATCATCTCGCCCGAGAGGATCACCGAGCCCGGGTTGACCTTGTCTTGGTTCGCGTACTTGGGCGCGGTGCCGTGGGTGGCCTCGAACACCGCGTGGCCGGTCACGTAGTTGATATTGGCGCCCGGGGCGATGCCGATGCCGCCCACCTGGGCGGCCAGCGCGTCCGAGAGATAGTCACCGTTCAAGTTGAGCGTCGCGATGACGTCGAACTCGGCCGGTCGCGTCAGCACCTGCTGCAGCGTGATGTCGGCGATCGCGTCCTTGATCACGATGCCGGCGCCGGGCTTGCCTTCGGGGATGACGTGCCACGGTCCGCCGTCGAGCTCGACCGCGCCGAAGTGCTCGCGCGCGACCCGGTAGCCCCAGTCGTGGAAGGCGCCCTCGGTGAACTTCATGATGTTGCCCTTGTGCACGAAGGTCACCGACTTGCGCTTGTTCTCGACCGCATAGGCGATCGCCGAGTGCACCAGCCGCTCGGTGCCGAGCCAGCTCACCGGCTTGATGCCGATGCCGACCTCGACCCCGATCTCGCGCTTCGGCGCGCCGGTGGCCTCGAGCATCTTTTGCCAGGCCTCGGCCTTGGCCTTGGTGCCGAAGCGGATCTTGTCGAAGGCCTGCGGGAACTCGGCGGCGAGGAAGTCGAGCACCTTCTGCGCGTCGGCGGTGCCGGCCTTGTACTCGATGCCGGCGTAGATGTCCTCGGTGTTCTCGCGGAAGATCACCATGTCGACGAGATCCGGCCGCTTGACCGGCGAGGGCACGCCCTTGAACCAGCGCACCGGCCGCAGGCAGACGTAGAGGTCGAGCATCTGGCGCAGCGCGACGTTGAGCGAGCGGATGCCACCGCCGACCGGCGTCGTCAGCGGGCCCTTGATCGAGACCAGATACTCGCGGCAGGCCTCGACGGTCGCGTCGGGCAGCCAGGTGCCGAACAGGTCGTTCGCCTTCTCGCCGGCGTAGACCTCCAGCCAGTGGATCCTGCGGCGGCCGCCGTAGGCCCTCGCGACCGCGGCATCGAACACGCGCACCGAAGCGCGCCAGATGTCGGGGCCGGTGCCGTCGCCTTCGATGAACGGGACGATCGGATTGTCGGGGACGTGCAGCTTGCCGTTCGCGATCGTGATCTTCGCGCCGCCGGCGGGGGCGGAGATGGTCGGAGTGGTCATCGGGTCTCCTTCGACGGGACGTGGCCGGCCGCGGTCGCGGCGGAACCTCCGGATTGTCGCGGCTTTGCCGGGGCGGGGAAAGCCGCACCGCGGCACGCAGCCGATGGCAGGATCGGGCGCGATCCTGCGTGGGCGACGGAGCGGCCAGCAGGCGCCGCGATCGACCTGGGGACGGATCAGATGGACGTTGCAGGTGGAATGCGGCTAGGGAGGGTTCTCGTTCGGCGCGCGCGGCTCGTCGCCGGCTTCATGGCGGCCGTGCCCCTGTCGCTGCCGCCAGGGTGCCGACCCGGTCGAGTTCCGGCTATACCTCTGCGCCGATGCCACCTGCACGTCGGCCGAATTCCTGTCGGTGATCCGCGACGGCAGCCTGCCGCAGCGCAGCTTCCAGGGATCGGTCCGGGTCGATCCCGGTGGCCAGCCGGTCGCTGCCTGGTTCGAGTTCGACCTGACCGACGTCTCGTTCACCGCGCCGTTGCCCGAGGCGGTGTTTGCGAACAGCTTCGAGCCGTGAAGCACGACCAGGACACGGGTTCGGTTAAACCGCGCAGGAACATGTCCGGACAATCCATGCGCGAGTTGACATTTTTGAAGGGGGGGGGGTAGCTTGCGCGCCGGCTTGACTCAAGCGGCGTCAGGATGCCTTGATACCGCAGGCGGTTGCCCGTTGGAAGAACAGTGGTGAAACATGACCCAGATTCTGAGGATCCTCCAGTCGACTTGTGCGGCGCTGATCATGCTGCCGAGCACATCCAGTGCCCTGATCCTGCAGTGCGACCATTGCAACGAGGCGCAAATGGTTCAGCACATTCGCAAGGTCGGTAGCACCGGTCTCAGCGTGACTGGTACGACCCACGTCGCCGACTTCGCGGGAAACGTCCTGCGTGCTTTCGACGTCCAGTGCACCGGCTGGGGTGATCCGCGCTCTGCAGAGCCGGATCCGAGCGGATCTAGAAGCGGGCCGACGGGGCGTTGGTGGTTGCCGTGCCAGCAGTTTGCGATCACCTCGACCACGGTTGACCCTGGGGTGTCCGAGCAATACAGCGCCTTGCGCGGCTTTTACCTCGATACCGCTGGCACATGGACCAAACAGGTCGTAAGTCCGGTACTTCAGTGGCAACTGGGAGGGCCTTTTTCCGGTCCGATCGGCGGATTCAGCGCTTTTGATATCGCCCGTGATGGAAACGCCCGCGTGCTGGTCGGCGGCGCCTTGACAAACCATTGCTGGGGTTGCGGTCTACCGCAGATCGGGCTT
>CALDVP010000015.1 GCA_937924195.1 uncultured Lysobacterales bacterium | reverse complement strand
CCTGCGCGCGCAGGCCGAGGAGCGCGAGCCGCGCCTTCATCTGCTCAGCCTCGCCCGAGGACCGGAACGACGCGGCCTGGAGGTACAGCGGACCTTTGGCCGGCTCGGACGATACCGTCGGCGCAGCGGGCGAGGTGACCTGCCCAGCCTCACGCTGGATGTCCTCGGTCGGGATGACCGTCTCCATCTCGGGTAGCAGCGTGTAGAAGTCGAACTGCGGTTTCTGCTCGGCCTCGGTGGCCGGACGAACCCCTGAATCGCCGGCGGCGACCGGCTCGGCCCGCGCGTCCGGGCGCGGGCCGCGGTCGCCCCGCAGCTCGGGCACCCACCCCTGGTGGAAGGCCACCGCCGCCATGCCGAGGCCGATCACGATCCCGGCCAGCAGCCAGACCCAGAATGGCAGCGGGCCGCGGTCGCTGCCGCGATACGCCTGCGATGCACGCTTGGCCATGACGTTTACTCCTTGAGGCCGGCTGGGCCGGCCTACATCGATTCAGGCGCCGAAACCCCGAGGATCGCGAGCCCGCCGGCCAGCACGTGCCGCACCGCTTGGCACAGGTAGAGCCGGCCGCAGCGGAGGGCGTCGTCCTCGACCAGGATGTCGACCGCGTTGTAGTACGCATGAAATGCTGCAGCCAGTTCGCGCAAGGCGTTCGCGACCAGTTGCGGCGAGCGCGCGGCACCCGCATTCGACAGCGTCTCAGGCCAGTGCAGCAGCTGCTGGATGAGCTCCTGCTCCAGCGGATCGGTCAGGCGATCACGCGCCGCATCACCGCTCGCACGGTTGTACGCAAAACCTTTTTCCTGCGCCTGGCGGAACAGGCTCGCAATCCGGGCATGTGCGTACTGGACGTAGTAGACCGGATTGTCATTCGACTGCGAGCGCGCGAGGTCCAGGTCGAAGTCGAGGTGCTGCTCGTGGCTGCGCATCACATAGAAAAAGCGCGCCGCATCCCGGCCCACTTCCTCGCGCAGCTGACGCAGGGTCACGAAGTGACCGGCGCGCGTCGACATCTGCACCTTCTCGCCCTTCTCGAACAACACCGCGAACTGGACCAGCAGGATCTCGAGCCGCGAGGGATCGAGCCCGAGGCCGGCGGCCGCGGCCTTCAACCGCGCGACGTAGCCGTGGTGATCCGCACCGAAGATGTAGACGATGCGGTCGAGGCCGCGCTGGTACTTGTCGAGCAGGTAGGCGATGTCGGAGGCGAAATAAGTGGTGACGCCGTTCTCGCGCACGACCACGCGATCCTTCTCGTCGCCGAAGGCGGTCGCCTTGAACCACAACGCGCCGTCGCGACGCTCGATGTGGCCGCGCGCGTCCAGCGTCTCGATCGCCTTGGCGACGAGGCCGGACGTCGTCAGCGAGCGCTCGCTGAACCAGCGCTGGTATTCGACCCCGAACTCGGCGAGGTCCTGGCGGATGTCGGCGAGGCACCAATCGAGGCCGGCATCGAAGACGCGCCGATAGGCCGCCTCGCCGAGCAGCTGCTTGGCGCGGGACACGAGCGCGTCGACGTGGGTCTCCTTGTCGCCGCCCTGCGACTCGTCCGGCGGCAGGCCGTCGGCGACCTCGAACGCCGGGTGCTTGAGTGCGTCGCCCTCGCGCTGGCGCAGGCTGCGCGCGATCTCGACCACGTACTCGCCCTTGTAGCCGTTGTCCGGGAATCGGACCGCGACGCCGCCCAGCTCGAGGTAGCGCAGCCAGACGCTGACCGCGAGGATGTCCATCTGGCGGCCGGCGTCGTTGACGTAGTACTCGCGGTGGACGCGGTGTCCGCAGGCCTCGAGCAGGTTCGCGAGCGAAGCCCCGTAGGCAGCTCCGCGGCCGTGACCGACGTGCAGCGGACCGTTGGGATTGGCCGAGACGAACTCGAGCAGCACCGACTCGCGCGAGTCCTCCGGCGCCTGGCCGTAGCGGTCACCGGCCTCGATGACGCGCCGGACCGTCGCCGCAAGGCACGCCGGACTGATGAAGAAGTTGAGAAAGCCGGCGCCGGCGACCTCGACCCTGGCGATGTGGCGCGACTCCGGCAGCGTCCGGACCAGCGCCTCGGCGAGCTCGCGCGGATTGCGCTTCAACGCCTTGGCCAGCAGCAGCGCGACGTTGCAGGCGTAGTCGCCGTGCTGCTTGCTGCGCGAGCGCTCGACCACGAAGGCCGGCTCGTCGCCGGGCGGCAGCTGCTCGAGCCGGCGCAGGTCGAGGATCGCCTGCAGCACCAGCTCGCGGATCAGGTCTTTCACGTCGGAACCCGTCAGCGGAGTTGACCTGCAAGTCTATCAGTCGACACCTAGGGAACCCGGGACCAGTATCGGCGGGGCTGGTCGCACGGCACGCCGATTACTCGGGCTTCCACCGGTAACCAGCGCCGTGGATCGTGTCGATCGCCTCGAAGTCGGGGTCGATCGCGAGGAATTTCTTGCGGATGCGCTTGATGTGCGACGTGATCGTTGCGTCGTCGACCAGCACCTGGGCATCGCGCATCAGCTGATCGCGACTCTTGACGTGGCCGGGGTGTCGCACCAGCGCGTGCACCATCCAGAACTCGGTGACCGTCAGCGGCACCTCGACACCCTTCCAGGTGACCCGCATCCGCTCGGAGGCCAAGGTCAGCGGGCCGTGGCTGATGATCGCCTCGGCCGGCGGTGGCCGCCGCATCGCGTCGACGCGGCGCAGCAGCGTGTTGATGCGCGCGGTCAAGTGTGGCAGCGACAGGTCCTTGGTCAGGTAGTCGTCGGCCCCGAGCCGGAGGCCCGAGATCACGTCGAAGTCGCTGTCGCGCGCGGTCAGGAAGATGATCGGCAGCTGCGGGTCGCGGTGGCGCAGCTCCCGGCACAACTCGAACCCGCCCTCGGGCTCGTCGCCGAGTCCGACGTCGATCAGCACGAGGTCGGGAAGGCGCAACTCGAAGGCGCGTGAGGCCTCCATGCGCGAGCCGTAGTTCCAGATTTCGAAGCCGAGCCGCTTCAGCGCATCGCTGTAGTTGGCGCGGATGGCGGGTTCGTCCTCGACGATCGCGATCGTTCGGGCCATGTGAGCTCCCCTCCGGTGGGCCGGCCATGAAGCTTAGGCGCCGTCAGGAGCACGGGACAATGCGCCGCGATCTTCGGCCCGGTCGGCGCCAGATTCGCGTGGCGCGCGGGCGACTCCGAGGCCGCCGACCGGGAAACGGCGGCCGGTTGCCGCGCCCGGCCAGCCAGCTCTCCTCGATCGACTCAGGCGGCGACTCAGGCGGTCCGGCGACCCCCGATCCCAAACGCCGTCACGGTGAGCAGCGCCGCAAGCAACCACAATGCCCATCGAGCATCGATCGGGACCGCGACCGGCACTTGGCCCGCGGTCACGGCCGTGGCGCTGGCCGCGGTCGCGCCCGGGATCGCGGGCGGCGTGATCGTCGCCACGTTCGTGAAGGTTCCACCGGCCGCCGGGACGGTGCCGGTGATCGTGTAGACCAGCTGCCCGCCGGGCGGGAACAGCGCGATCGTCTCGCTGATGTTGTTGCCGACCCCGGAGGCGTTCGGGCAGGCCGCACCGTTGGACGCCACGCAGGTCCAACTGACGTTCGTGATCGCAGCAGGCACCGGATCCGTGAACACGCTGCCCGCGCCATCGGCCGGCCCGTTGTTGATGATCGTGACCGTCCAGGTCAACGACCCGCCGGGATTCACGGTCGCCGGTCCCGTCTTGGTGATCGCGACAGAGATCGCCGGGCCGGTCGTCGGGCAAGCGTAGTCCGTGAAATTGATTGCGAACGGGGTCACCGTGTCGCCGGGCGAGGTCAGTGCCGGATTGGCGCCCGCGGTGCCGGGACCGGTCGCGGCGCCCCACCAGTTGCATGGCAGGTTGCCCGTACCCTCATCGGGCTGATTGTCGAAACCGGCGACAAGACTGCCCGTGAACTGGTTACGGCTGCCGACGATGAGGGGCAGCGCAGGACCGGCTGGGAGCGCGGCCGCGCGCGCCGCGTTCGCGATCGCGACCGCCCGCGACATCGACTCCTCGTCGAGCGACACATTGCCGACCCGGTTCGGGACTGGACTCGTTATTGCGCGGATCCAAAGGCCGTTCACACGGGCATTGCGCACCCGGTTGGCAGCGGCGATCGTATTGGCCGGGTTCAGAATCGCAACCGCCTGGCGCGCTTCCCCGAAGGTGATCGCGAGCAGCCCGTGGTCGGCACCCTCGATCAGGTTCTGGGCCAACTCGATCGTGCCCGAATAGGCGATGGCGTTGCGCCAGCGGTTGTTGCGGAAAGTGTTACCGGTAACCACTACCGGGACCGCGCCCGACGGGTTGTAGGGCACAAGCCCGTCATCGCTGGTCTCGACGATGTTGTTGCTGACCGTCGTGCCCTGGCCCGGATTGAAGAGCAGAATCCCGGACGCCGTGAAGGCGTCGTTATCGATGTCACCGCCGCACTGCGGACTTGGCAGCTCGCACTGCATCCGCCGTACGGTGTTGCCGTCGATCGTGCCACGCGCGCCAAAGGCGACCTGGATGCCGTTCGGCGCGATCACGGTCTGCGTCCGCGGCCCGCCGACGTTGCGCTCGCCGAGGCCACCGTCGATCACGATGTTGTTGCGAATCGTCGCGACGGTACCGGCTTCGTTCGCGACGATGCCGGTCTTCTGGCAGCGACTGATCTGGTTGTTCTCGATCAGCACCGTGCCCGCCGGACCACGCAGCGCGCTGCCGGCCTGAATACAGTTGCCGGACTGGTTGCCAGAGACATCCGCGTCGTGGATCTCGGTGACGATCACATCCCGGATCGTCGCATTGGCACCGCTCACCCAGATACCGACGATCGGACTCCGGTTGACCGCGGGGTAATTGGCGGTCGGAAAGCGCACGGTCAGGTCACGGACCGTGACGCTGATTCCGGCACCGGCAATGTCCAGGATCACCACGCTGTTCACCGGGGTCGGTGCCGGACCAGGCAACTGGTCGGCAAGCTGCGGGGCGATGATGGTGGTTGCGGCCGAGGCCCCCGCGAGGGTGACGCTCTTCGTGATCCGCGGCGACTCGCTGTAGGTGCCGGCAGCGATCTGGATCGTATCGCCGGCATTGGCTTGGTCGTGCGCATACTGGACCGTGCGGCAGGGCGTGCCGACGTTCACGCACGTGCCAGCATCGATCCCCGTGGTCGCCACGAAGCGCGTCTGCGCAAGGGCGGGACCGACGACGAGCATGGATCCAACGAAAACCAGAGCCGCCCAGCAGTCGGCGCCACGCATCGGAACTCTCCCCAATCAACTGCTCGTAAACGGTCGAGCGCCCCCAAAATGATAATCCCGCGCGAGCCCGCGCGCGCCAAAGCAAAATCCACAGACTTGCAGCGCAGGTACGAGTGGATCGAAAACGCCGACGGACGGCGCTCGGTCTTAGGCAGCGGCAATCGCTCGCCGCATCGCGGAGATCGTCCCCGAGTAGTCGGCGCTGCCGAAGATCGCCGAACCGGCGACGAAGGTGTCGGCCCCGGCGGCCGCAATCGCGCCGACGTTGGCCGCGCTCACGCCACCGTCGACCTCGAGCCGGATCGCGCGACCGCTTCGGTCGATGCGTTCGCGGATGGCGCGCAGCTTGTCGAGGGCCGACGGAATGAAGCTCTGGCCGCCGAAGCCCGGGTTGACCGACATCACCAGGATCAGGTCGAGCCGATCCATCACGTGGTCGAGCCACGCGAGTGGCGTTGCCGGGTTGAGCACCAGGCCAGCCTGACAGCCCGAATCGCGAATCAGCCCAAGGGTGCGGTCGACGTGCTCGCTGGCCTCCGGGTGGAAGCTGATCAGGCTGGCGCCGGCCTTCGCGAAGTCCGGCACGATCCGGTCGACCGGTTTCACCATCAGATGCACGTCGATCGGCGCGGTCACCCCGTAACGCCGCAGCGCCTCGCAGACCATCGGCCCGATGGTCAGGTTCGGGACATAATGGTTGTCCATCACGTCGAAGTGCACCCAATCGGCGCCCGCCGCCAGCACCGCGTCGATCTCGGCGCCCAGGCGCGCGAAGTCGGCCGAGAGGATCGACGGAGCGATGATGGGGGACTGGCGCATCGGGGGTCTCGACTGGGAAGAGGAAAGGAACGCGGCGGCACGATCAAGGCCAGCCCCGTTCGGCGCGGATCGCATCCCATGCCGCGTTGACCTCGGCGGCGCGGACTGCCTCGCCGGCGCGGTCGGGATGGTAGCGGGCGATCGCGCGTCGCCAGGCCGCGCGGCAGGTGTCCTCATCGGCCCCCCGCGGTACGCCGAGCACCGCCCACGGGTCTGGAACCCCTCGCGGGCGTGACGGCGGCAACTCACCGCGCGCGCGCCGGGCCAGGATCGTTGCGAGATCGGCGTCCTCGACACTCCACCGCCGCG
This sequence comes from uncultured Lysobacterales bacterium, assembly GCA_937924195.1. GTDB lineage: Bacteria > Pseudomonadota > Gammaproteobacteria > Xanthomonadales > Ahniellaceae > UDEA-SF1. The sequence continues at coordinate 20,959 of CALDVP010000015.1, read as the reverse complement.
CGGCGGCCGCGAGCAGCGCGCGCGCGGGCGGCACGGGCTCGACGCCGTCGGCGAGCGCGATCGCGGCGAGCTGATCGATCCAGACCAGCGGCAGAGCCGGATCGGTCGCCGCGAAGTCGCGCAGTGCGTCGATCGCCGATTCGACATCGGCCTCGCCGTGGCGGCCGCGATCGAAGTGGATCACGGCGCGATTGCGCTGCACCTGATCGAGGTCCATCCGCGCCATCAGCGCCTCGACCACCGCCACCTCGGCCTGCGAGACCCGGCCATCGGCCCGGGCGACGACGCCGCACAGTTCGAACAGCGGCACGAACATCGCGCCGGGCGGCCGCTTCGACCGCACCAGGCGCCGGAACCAGCCGGCATCCCACGCATGTCCGATCAGCGCGCCGACGACGAGTCCCAGCCAGTGGCGCGTGAGCGCCAGCCCAAGCATCGCGCCGGCGAATTTTCCGATCACGAACGAGCCTCAGGCATCCGGCGGACAGACGGGCTGCCCGGCGTACCAGGCCGCCAGCGCATCGACGTCGGCCAGTGATAGCGCACCGGCAATCGCGCGCATGCCCGGGTGGCGCCGTTCGCCGCTGCGGTAGGCCAACAACGAGGCGCGGAGATAGGCCTCGTCCTGACCGGCGATTCGCGGGGTGCCGGTGGGACCGCTGCGGCCATCGTCGGTGTGGCAGGCGACGCACAGGCCGAGCTGGGCCGGCGGGCGTGCCACTGTGCCGGAGGGCGGTGCCGGCACGTCGCCACAGGCGACGAGGAGGAGGAAGGCGGGGACGAGCAGAGCCGCGCGCACGGCCGCGTTTCGATAGGTGTTCGGCATGGGCGCAAGTTTAGGCGCGTCGGGCAAAAGGCAGGTGGATGACCGGGTCGAATCGCCCGAGGCGGTCGTCGCGGACCCTACAATGCGGCGATGCCAGCGATCACTACTCTCCGCGAGTCGAACCTTCCAGGACTCGACCTCGTCCACCGTGGCAAGGTCCGCGACGTCTACGCGCTCGATTCCGAGCAGCTGCTGATCGTCGCGACCGACCGGCTGTCGGCCTTCGACGTGGTCCTGCCGGACCCGATTCCCGGCAAGGGCGAGATCCTGACCCAGCTGTCGAACTTCTGGTTCGGCAAGACCCGCCACCTGATGCCGAACCATCTCCTCGACACGCCGGTCGACGCGGTGCTCCCTGCGGGCTTGGATCCAGCGCCATACCGGCACCGAAGCGTGGTCGCAAAGCGCCTGCGTTCGCTGCCGGTCGAGGCGATCGTCCGTGGCTACGTCGCGGGTTCCGGCTGGAAGGACTATCAGGCGAGCGGCACCATCAGCGGCATCGCGCTGCCGGCAGGTCTGCGGCAAGCCGAACGGTTGCCGGAGCCGATCTTCACGCCCTCGACCAAGGCCAGGGTCGGCGATCACGACGAAAACATCGCCTTCGACGCGATGGTCGAGATCATCGGGGGGGAGCTCGCCGAACGTGTCCGCGAAGCGACGCTCGCGATCTACCGCTTCGCCGCCGCCCATGCCGCGGCGCGCGGGATCCTGATCGCCGACACCAAGCTCGAGTTCGGTGTCGACGCCGACGGCGCCTTGTTTGTGATCGACGAGATGCTGACGCCGGACTCCTCGCGCCTCTGGCCGGCCGACCAGTATCGCGTCGGCGAAAGCCCGCCGAGCTTCGACAAGCAGTTCGTGCGCGACTGGCTCGAGACGCAGCACTGGGACAAGCGCCCGCCCGGGCCGCGGCTGCCCGAGGCGGTGATCGCTGGCACCGCGGCGCGCTATGCCGAGGCGCTCGAACGGCTCACTGGGCCGGCGACGAACGCCTGAACCGGGGAAGGAGTCACCCCGGCACATACTGCTGGCGCGCCGCTGCGGTATCGTTGCAAGCTTCCTGGCGGTAACCGAGTCCGCACGCAGCACGTGTCGGGCCCTCTCCGCCGATCCCGTCGTCCGACGCCACGCGGCGTCCCGAGCCTCCGGAGCCTTCGTCATGCGTGCAGTTGCCGTCTCCCTCGTAGCCCTCGCGGCACTCGCCCTCACCGCCTGCGGCGGCGGCCAGAGCGACGTTCCGGTCGTCACTGCGACGGCGGTTACCGGCCAGCTCGTCTCCGACAAACCGGCGACGCTGAGCGGCCAGGCGATCGCGATGCTGACTCTGTTCGACGTCACCGGCGGGCCGGGTCAGCACCTCCGCATCACCGAATCGACCCAGCCGCTCGCCGCCGTGCCGGGTGAGTTCCGGCTGCCGATCGACCCCAAGCAGATCAATGGACTGCGTGCCTACGGCATCGCCGTGACCGTGCTCGACCAGGGCACCGTGCGCTACGTCACCGCGCAGCCCGTGCCGGTGCTCACGCGTGGCCAGCCAGCGGAGCTCGACGTCCCGCTGGTCGCCGCGCTGCGCGAGGCGGTGATGGACGCCACGGTCGCTTTCAAGCGGGAGTTCGGCGAATTCGAGGAACGGCTCGGTGGTTTCTCGCAGCTCACGCTGTCCAGTCGCCTCGTCGGTCCCGAGGGCAACCAGACCGGCATCAGCGGCGATGCGTTCACCGACGAGACCGGCGTGCGCATGGTGCGCGAGAACCTCGCACTGCCGAACGACGGTGGCCGGGTCGAGCGTCGCTTCGCGTTCCGCGACGGCCGCCTGTGGGTCGCGCGCGTCTCCAACGGCGATCGCGTGATGCTCGGCTGGGACTCGAATGGCCAGATCGTCGTCGCCGAGCGCAACGGCCAGCCGGACGAGAGCGTGAAGGCGCTGGAGGAGGAGCTTCGCAAGGCGGCCGATGAAGCCCGTCGCCAGGCCGAGGCACGTCGCCGCTGACCCGCGAATGCCCAACGGGATTGGAACACGAGGCCGCGGCTCACCGCGGCCTCGTCGTTTGAGCTGGGCGCGGTGCGGACGGATAGGCCCGCCGATGGGTGGTCGCCGCGATCGGCAGCGCTGCATGCGGCGCTGCGGTCGCGATCCACGCTCACGCCTGATCCACGACGCGGCAAAGACCCGCAAGGCTGCCGCTAGCATCGCGGCCATGAGGGAAGCGTCCGCATCGAGCGAGATCCCGCGACTGCCGTCCTGGCGGCGGATCGTCATCAAGGTCGGGAGCAACCTGATCGCGCCCGAAGGCCGACGCATCTCCACCCGGCATCTCTTGCCCATCGCGCGCTTCGTCGCCGAGTCCGCCGACATCGGCCGCGAGGTCGTGATCGTATCCTCGGGCGCGGTCGCGGCTGGCCGCGCCGAACTCGGGATGCCGATTGCGTCGGGCGCTTCGCTCGGCGCGCGCCAAGCGCTCGCGGCGATCGGCCAGCCGCGAATGTTCGACACCTGGGCGCGGCTACTCGACCGGCCGTGCGCCCAGATCCTGTTGTCGCGCGACGACCTCCAGAACCGGCGCCGCTTCGTCAATGCCAAGAATACGCTGCGTGTGTCGCTCGAGTTTGGCGCGGTTCCGATCGTCAACGAGAATGACTCGGTCGCGGTCGACGAGTTGCGGGTCGGCGACAATGACAACCTCGCCGCGCACGTCGCGGTCTTGGCCGAGGCAGACCTGCTGGTGATCCTCTCCGACGTTGCGGGTGTCTTCGACGCCGATCCGCGCACGCATCCTGCAGCACGGATGATCCCGCGGCTCGAGCGCATCGATGAGGATACGCTCGCGCTCGCCGGCGGCGCCGGCAGCGCCATCGGCACCGGCGGCATGCGCACCAAACTCGAGGCGGCGCAGAAAGCAGCCGCCAGCGGGATTCCGACCGTAATCGCGTCGGGCCGAGATGGCGACACACTGCTCGCGATCGGGCGCGGCGAGTGGCGCGGCACCCTGGTCGAGCGCGCTGCCACGCGCCTCAACGCGAAAGCGCATTGGCTCAAGCACGCGCTGGTCACGGCCGGTCGCGTGATCGTCGATGACGGCGCCTCGGCCGCGCTGCTCATGCGCGGCGCCTCGTTGCTGCCGGCCGGCGTCGTCGACGTCGAGGGCGAGTTCCGCGCCGGCGACCTGATCGAGGTCGTGCGCCGCGGCGCCGACGGCGAGCGGGCGATCGCGCGCGGTCTCGCCCAGTACGATGCCGGCGAGCTGAAGCGCATCCGCGGGAAGCCGAGCTCGGCGATCGCCGAGATCCTCGGCTACCCCGGCGCCGAGACCGCCATCCACCGCGACGATCTGGTGCTGCTGTGACCGACATCGACCCGACCATGACGGATTCCACCGCCGCTCTCGATGGGCTCTCCCGCGACGCCCGCGAGGCCGCGCGTCGGCTTGCCGCGACCGATTCCACGATCCGTTGCGCGTTGCTGCACGCGATCGCCGACCGGCTCGACGCCGAGGCCGACGAGATCCTCGCCGCGAATGCCGAGGATCTCGCCCACGGCCGTGCTGCGGGGCTCACGGCGGCGATGCTGGACCGGCTGGCGCTCGATCCAGAACGTCTCGCCGCGATCGCCGCAGGGACCCGCGAGGTTGCCGCCCTTCCCGACCCGGTCGGCCGCACCGAGTGGCTCGGCCGGCGCCCCAGCGGCATCGAGGTCGGACGGATGCAGGTGCCACTCGGGGTGATCCTGATGATCTACGAGGCGCGCCCGAACGTGACCGTCGACGCGGCGGCGCTGTGCCTCAGGTCTGGCAACGCGGTGATCCTGCGCGGCGGCTCGGAGGCCTTCCGCTCGAACACCGCGCTGGCGGGCGCGGTCGGCCGTGCGCTCGAAACGCTCGGTCTACCGCGCGCCGCCGCGCAGCTGGTACCGACCACGAGCCGCGCGGCGATGGAGCACCTGCTATCGCAGGACGGCCTGATCGACCTCGTGATCCCGCGCGGTGGCGAGGGACTGATCCGCTTCGTCGCCGAGCGCAGCCGGATTCCGGTGATTCGCCACTACAAGGGCGTCTGCCACCTCTACGTCGACGTGGACGCCGATCCGGACGTCGCCGAGCGGCTGCTGATCGACGGCAAGACCTCGCGCCCGGCGGTCTGCAATGCGCTCGAGACGCTGCTCGTCGACCGCGCGGTCGCCGATGCCCATCTCGCCCGCCTCTGTGCGGCGCTGGCCGCGCGCGGCGTCGCGATCCGTGGCGATGCCGAGACGCGCCAGCGCTGGCCCTCGGCCGGGACGGCGACCGAAGCGGACTACGACACCGAGCACCTCGACCTCGCGATCAACGTCGCGGTCGTCGACGGCCTCGACGGTGCGCTGGCGCACATCGCGCGCCACGGCTCGAATCACACCGAGGTCATCGTCACCCGCGATCCCGAGAAAGCCGCGCGCTTCCAGCGCGAGGCCGATGCTTCGGCAGTGATGTGGAACGCCTCGTCGCGCTTCAACGACGGCGGCGAGCTCGGCCTTGGCGCCGAGATCGGCATCAGCACGACCAAGCTCCACGCCTACGGCCCCATGGGCCTCGACGCGCTGACGACGCGCAAGTTCGTGGTCCGCGGCGAGGGCCAGACGCGCCATCCGCTCTGAGCCCCGTCACCCTCGCGACGCGCGCCGGCCGACCGGCGGCGTATGATCGGACCAAGTCTTTCGACGACCGTCCGTTCGCCATGTCCGCCGTCCCGTCCTTCGCCACCTCCTCGGAAGCGCCCTCGGCACTCGAAGCGTGGTTCCGCCCTTTCCGCGAGCGCATCATCGGCATCGACGCGACCATCGACGGCCCCTTCGGCGCAAGGCCACTGGTCTACGCCGACTGGATCGCGAGCGGACGAATGTATGCGCCGATCGAGGACCGGATCCGTCACGAGATCCTGCCCTTCATCGGCAATACCCACACCGAGACCAGTTACACCGGCGCGGTGATCACCCGCGCGTACCACGACGCGCTCGCGCGCATCAAGCGGCACGTCAACGCCGGGTCCAACGACGCGATCATCTCCTTCGGCTCGGGCATGACCGCGGTGGTCAACAAATTCCAGCGTATGCTCGGGCTGCGCGTCCATGAGAGCCATCGCGACCGTGTGATGCCGTCGCCCGAGGAGCGGCCGGTGGTGTTCGTGACCCACATGGAGCACCACTCGAACCAGACCTCCTGGATCGAGACGCTGGCCGAAGTCCGGGTGATCCCACCGACCAGCGAGGGTCTGGTGGACCTCGCCGCGCTCGACGCGCTGCTCGACGAGTACCGCGACCGGCCGATCAAGATCGCGAGTGTCACCTCGTGCTCGAACGTGACCGGGATCATCACGCCATACCACGCCATCGCCCGGCGCATGCACGCGGTGGGCGGCCTTTGCTTCGTCGACTTCGCCGCGAGCGCGCCGTACATCGACATCGACATGCATCCGGCCGGCATTCCCGGCGGCGACCTCGACGCGATCTTCTTCTCGCCGCACAAGTTCCTCGGCGGCCCCGGCACCTCCGGAATCCTCGTCTTCGACAAGCGCCTGTACCGCAACCGCGTGCCGGACAACCCCGGCGGCGGCACGGTGGACTGGACCAACCCGTGGGGCGAGCACAAGTACGTCGACGACGTCGAGGCGCGCGAGGATGGCGGCACGCCGGGATTCCTGCAGGCCATCCGCACTGCGCTTGCGATCGAGCTCAAGGACCAGATGGGCGTTCCGCGGATCCTCGCGCGCGAGCATGAACTGCTCGAACGGATCTGGCCGCGACTCCTCGCGATTCCAGGCCTGCACGTGCTCGCCGACCAGCACCGCGACCGGATCGGCTGCATCTCGTTCTATATCGATGGCCTGCACTACAACCTCGCGGTGCAACTGCTCAACGACCGCTACGGCATCCAGGTCCGCGGCGGTTGCTCGTGCGCCGGCACCTACGGTCACTACCTGCTCGCCGTGAGCCGTGAGCGTTCGCGCCGGATCACCGAGGCGATCAACGCCGGCTGCCTCGCCGACAAGCCCGGCTGGGTCAGGTTGTCGCTGCATCCGACGATGACCGACGCCGAGGTCGCCGCCATCGGCGACGCCATCACCGAGGTCGCGCGCCACCATCGGGAGTGGGCGCGCGACTACCGCTACTGCGAGCGCACCAACGCCTTCCGCTGGGCAGATCCGGCCTCCCGCGACCCGGTCGCCGATCGCGCCAGCGCATGGTTCCGCCCACTCGCGTGATCGATGCCCGGCGCGACCCGGTCGATATCCCATGACCGCCGGAGGGCGGTCGTGTCCCCGGGTTCGGTGGTCATGTCTCGATCGCGACTCCAACGCCGGCCATGGTTTCGCCGAGCCGGGCCTCCTGCGCGCGGTGCGGCGCGGCGATGGCTTGTCTCATCCCTGTCGATCGGCACCAGTATTTTCCCGGCCTAGCGTCGGCGGCAGCGGTCCGCAGGCACGTGCGTAGCCTGCGCGCTTCGCCCTGACGCATGGATTTCATTCCCAGCGGAGTTCGCCCATGACCTTTGCCCGACTCATCGTCTGCCTGGCCATCGCCGCCGCGGCTTCGGCCGATGCTGCACCGCCGCCCGGAAACGTCGTGTTCTTCCACCCGGATGGCAGTGCGCTCAATCAATGGGCGGCGGCGCGCGCGGTCACGGTGGGTCCCGACGGCACGCTCGCCTGGGACCGATTGCCCGAGATCGCACCCTATCGCGGGCACCTGCTCGACGAAATCGCCGGCACATCGAATGGCGGCGCCACGACGCATGCCTTCGGTTACAAGGTCGAGGCGCGCGGATCGTTTGGTCGGGATGGCGACGGCACACGCACACCGCCGACCGATCGCCCGATCCTCGCACGATCGGGCTATCCGGGAAGCCTCCTTCGCGAGGCCGCCAACACCGGTCATCCCACCGGGCTCGTCAACGACGGTCACATCGGCGAACCGGGCACCGGCGCTTTCGCAGCCGAAGTCGGCAATCGCAACGACTGGTCCGGCATCGTGCTCGAAATCATGGCCGGACGTGACCGCGCGAGCGAGTCGTCGAAGTCGACCGATCAGGCCCCGGTGATCATCCTGGGCGGTGGAGAGCGCGATTTCGTTCCCGTGGGCACCCGTCGCTGCAACGTGCGCGAGGCCGAGCGCGGACGGCAGTTCGGACTGCGCACCTATCCCCTCGACTGCCGGGTCCATGGCCATGACTGGTCCGAACCCGAGGGAACCGATGGCGACTTTGGGATCGGTCATGTCGCGCAAGGTCGCCGCGAGGACGGCCGCAATCTGCTGATCGAAGCGGCCCGCGCGGGTTACGTCGTGATCCGCACCCGTCGCGAGTTCGAGGCAATGACGGCGAGACTGGCTCGCGACCCGGAGTTGCGTCCGAAGGTGCTCGGCCTGTTCGCAGCCCATCACCTCTTCAACGATCGCACCGAGGAGGAACTCATCGCCAAAGGCTTCGTCGATGGTCCAGACGAAACGGAAGGTCTGGTGCTCTTCGGCGCACCAAAACCCACCGATCCGGGCTTCGATCCGCCGCGGATCGACGAACTGACCGCACTCGCGATCGAGGTCCTCGATCGCCATGCCCAGGCGGCGGACAAACCCTGGCTGCTCGTTTCCGAACCGGAGAGTTGCGACAACTTCGGCAACGCCAACAACGCGACTGGGACCCTGACTGCGCTCGCCGCGGCCGATCGCGCGATCGGTATCGTGCTCGAGCGCATCGCGCGGGCGGACGTCCGTCCGACCACCATCCTCGTTGCCGCCGACAGTGATGCCTCAGGCCTCCAGCTGGTTCCGGTACCCGCAGACATGGCGACGGTACCGGCCGTGCCGGTGAACGCCGCCTACGGTCTCGAATCCGCGGCGAATCCGGTCGACGGCCGGCGCGGGCGCGGCAGCACCCCATTTCTCGCCGCGCCGGATGCGAACGGCCGGCGCCTGCGCTTCGGGGTGCTCTGGAATGTGGTCTCGGCCGACACGGCGGGCGGCATCCTGGCGCGCGCGGCGAGTAATCGCGAGCGCTTCGCCGCCGCGGCGCAGGCCCCGCGCGGCGAGCACGCACCGCCGCGGGACGACCTCGGGGTATTCGCTGCGGGCTTCGACAACACCGATGTCTACCGTTTCCTGTACGCCCACCTGTTCGGCCGCTGGCTCCCCGAGGCCACAGGGCCGGCGCCGACACGCGACGAAGCGGTCGCCTCGCGTTGACTTCTGAAACGTCACCGCCCCACCGATGCCGTGGCATCGGTGGGGCCGGATGCGCCGTCGGGGATCGGGTCAGTAGACGTCGCGGACCGTGTTGAAGATGTTGAACTTGCCGGTCGGCGTGACGATGTCCGGACCCTTGATGACGTGCTTCAGGGTGCGCGTCCGGTCGTCGACGACGACGATCGCGCTTTCCTCGTTCTGGCCGCTCCAGACCGAGAACCAGACCTCGTCGCCGGCCTTGTTGTACTCCGGCTGGACCACCCGCTTCGGGCCCGGGCCGAGATCGGCCCACTCGGCGATCGGGAGGACCTTGTAGCCGGCGGCGAGGTCGTCGATGTCGAACACCGCGACCGTCTGGCTGATCTTCGGGTCCGGATTGAGCGGCGTGTCGACCCAGAGGTTGCGCGACTTCGGGTGGGTCTTGATGAAGAGCGAGCCGCCGCCCTGGCCTTGCAGCACCTGGACGACCTTCCACGCGTGCTGCACGTGCTTGACGGGGTCGGTCCCGATCAGCGTGACATTGGCGTTGCCAAGCGCGGAGGTCGCCCACACCGGCCCGTAGGTGGGATGCACGAAGTTGGCACCACGCCCCGGGTGCGGGATCTTCTCGACCGGGATCAGCGCGGCCATCCTGCGGGTGCGCGAATCGACCACCGCGATGCGGTCGGATTGATTGGCCGCGGTCAGGAAGTAGCGTTTGGTGACGTCCCAGCCGCCGTCATGCAGAAAGCGGGCCGCATCGAGCGTGGTCACCTGCAGATGGTCGATGTCGGCGTAGTTCACCAGCAGGATCTTGCCCGTCTCCTTGACGTTGACGATGAACTCGGGGTGCTCGTGGCTGGCAACGATCGCGGCGACACGCGGCTCAGGGTGATACTCCTGTGTGTCGACGGTCATGCCGCGGGTCGAGACGATCTTGAGCGGCTCGAGCGTCGGTCCATCCATGATCACATACTGCGGCGGCCAGTAAGAGCCGCCAATCGCATACCGGTCCTCGAAGCCCTTGTACTTGCTCGTCTCGACCGAACGCGCCTCGAGTCCGATCTTGATCGACGAGACGATCGCAGGCGGATTCATCCAAAGGTCGATCAGATCGACCTTCGCGTCGCGGCCGATGACGTAGACGTAGCGACCCGAATGCGAAACGCGGGAGATGTGGACCGCGTAGCCGGTCGGCAGGATCGACACCACCTCCTTGGTATCGCCATCCATGATCGCGACCTTGCCGGCGTCGCGCAGCGTGACCGAGAAGAAATTGTCGATGTTGCGCTTGTGCATCGGCCGCGACGGACGCTGGGCGACCGGCACGTGAACCTTCCAGGTCGCTTTCATCTCGGCCATGCCGAACTCCGGCGGCGCCGGCGGGTCGTGCTGGAGGAAGCGGGCCATCATGTTGACCTCTTCCTTGGTCATCTCGCCGGAACTGCCCCAGTTCGGCATGCCGGCGGGCGAGCCAAAGTTGATCAGCGCCTCGAGGTACTGCGTGCCCTTGGCACGGGTCAGGTCCGGCGTCAGGGGCTTGCCGGTCGCACCCTTGCGCAGCACGCCGTGGCAACCGGCGCAGCGCTCGAAGAAGATCCGGGTCGAACGTTCGAATTCGGTCTTCGTCAACGCCGGCGCATCGGGGTTGATCACCATCTCGACGCCCTCGCTCGCGATCGGCGACGGCGTGCCCTGGTACTTCATGACGCCCTCGCGGGTGCCCGGATGGCGCTCGCCTTCGGCCAGGTCGGCCGAGACGCCGGCGTTCTTGCGGATCTCCGCCACGCGTTCAGCCGTCACGACGACCGGCGTGTTGCCCCAACTGTGGGTCACGAAGGTCATCAGCGCGGCGATGTCCTCGTCAGTGATGTGGCTCTGCGCCGGCATCACGGCGTCGAACTTCTGGCCATTGACCTCGATGGGGCCCTGCTTGCCCTCGAGCACGATTCGGATCGCGCGTTCGACGTCGGCGTTCAGGAAATCCGCCTTCGCAAGCGGCGGGAAGGCTCCCGCGAGACCCTGGCCCTCCTGGCCGTGACAGGCAGCGCAGTTGGCCAGATAGGCGGCCTTGCCGGCGTCGAGCCCCTGCTTCGGCACGCGTTCGTTGACGACGTCATCGGCCGTGGCGGCACCCGCCAGTCCAAGGGCCAATGCGAGAAGGATGTTGCCGGATTTCATGTCGATCTCCTTCGGTTTCGTAAGCCGGTTCGACGAGATCGGGCGCCGAGCGACCGATGTCTCATGCCGCAGAGCCAGTGTCGGAGCCCAGGACCATGGTCGTCCTTGACCTGCATCAGACGTTCCGGAGTCGAGCACCCACGACGACGCCTTTCTTGATCCGGGTCATGGTCGGCGGGAACCACAACTGCGGAGATCGACGGTAGGTCCAGTCAGGGAATCCCCATGCCTCGTCAGTGCTCCTCGCTCGTCCTTCTCGCGATCCTGGCTCTATCAGCGAACACTCGGGCGCTCTCGATGACGGGTTCGACGCCCGGGGAAGCCACTTCGGAATCGCTGGGCGGCTCGGCAACGGCATCGAGTCCCGCGATCGCTTCGGCGCGCGCTTTCGAACTCGGCCAAGTCGTCGTCGTGGCCGCACGCCGGCCGCAGCCCACGGAAGACGTGGTCGGCACGGTGTCGGTGGTCGCGCGACCCGAAATCGAGCGCCTCCAGGCCCAGGACATCCGCGATCTCGTCCGTTACGAGCCGGGCGTCACCGTGACCGGCGATGCGGTTCGTTTCGGGCTCGACGGATTCAACATTCGCGGGATCCACGGCAACCGCATCCAGGTGCGAATCGACGGCGTGCCGATGCCCGATGGATTCAGCGTGGGCAGCTTCGCCAATGCAGGACGCGACCAGATCGACCCGGAACTGGTCGAGCGACTCGAGATCCTGCGCGGCCCGGCTTCGGCCTTGTATGGATCGGACGCGCTCGGTGGCATCGTCACGCTCACCAGCCGGGACGCCCGGGACCTGCTGCCGGCGCCGGGCCGGACCATGGCCCTGCGCTCCGGATTCTCCACGCGAGACGACGCCTGGCGCGCCGGGACCCTCGGCGCGTGGCGCGATGGGGGCCAGGGCCTGCTGGTGTCGCTGGTCGAGCGGCGCGGCCATGAAGTCCGGAACCACGCGAGCGGTAGCGAACCGCGATCGAATCCTGCGCACACCCGGCGCCGTAGCGCGCTGCTGCGCTGGTCGGGGCGGTTCGACGACGTGATTCTGACCGGTACCGTGGACTCGTTGGGCCAGTGGTCCGAGACGGACGTCCGCTCGCTGGTGAACGGGCCCGGCCAGTTCGCCACCACCGAACGGCTCGCCGCCGACGATGCCGAGACGCGCGAGCGCGTGCTGGGCACCGCGAGTTTCGACAGCCCGGTGGCGTGGCTCGACGAACTCGAGCTGCGCGCCTACTGGCAGGGCTCGCGGACACGGCAGGACACGCTGCAGCAGCGCCGTGCCGCGCCGCCGGCGCAGCGTTTCCCGACCCTGCGCGAGCGGCGCTTCGATCTCGCGCAGTGGCAACAGGGCGTGCAGGCGATCGGTCGCGTCGCCGGCGCAGGTCTCGGCGCCGAGCAGGACTGGGTGTTCGGCGCGGAGTTCCAGCGCACCCGGGTGAAGTCCCGTCGCGACGGACGGGAGACCAACCTCATGACCGGCGCGACGACCCATGTGATCCTCGGCGAGGTGCTGCCGGTACGGGATTTCCCGAACTCGATTCTGGGCAGCGCGGCACTGTTCGCGTCGGGGGAGCTTCGATTCGGCGAATCGGCCTGGTCGCTATTGCCCGCCCTGCGCTGGGACCGCTTTCGGGTCGACGGGCGCGTCGACCCGCTGTTTCTCGAGGACAATCCGAGCAACAACGTCGTCGATACCTCTGACAGCCGGGTGACGCCGAAACTCGGTGTGCGCCTCGACGTCGATGACGACGATCGGTTGTATCTCGCTTGGGCCGAAGGCTTCCGCGCCCCACCCTTCACAGACGTCAACATCGCGCTGGCGCTGCCGCAGTTCAACTACGTGGTCCGGCCCAACCCGAATCTCGCGCCCGAACGCTCTCGGGGGCTCGAACTCGGCTGGAATCGAGAGGGACCGCAGGCCGACTGGCGCATCGCGGTCTTCGACAACCGCTACCGCAACCTGATCGAGAGTCGTGCCAATCTCGGACCCGACGCGAGCGGCGCGCTGGTGTTCCAGTCGGTCAACCGTGCGCGCGCGCGCATCCGCGGCATCGAAGGCGCGGCTCGGATTCGCCTCGAACGACTCTCCCCGGCGCTCGAGCCCTGGTCGCTACGCGGCGCGGTGTCCGTCGCGCGTGGTGACGACACCGCCCGCGACTTGCCGCTCAACACGGTCCAACCAGACCGGCTGGTGCTGGGCATCGAACGCGCCGAAGTCGACGGCTGGCCGGAATTCGCGCTCGTCGCGACTGCCGTGCGTCGCGTGTCGCGCCTCGATCGCAGCAGCGCGGACCTGTTCGCGCCGCCTGGCTACGTGACGCTGGATCTGTCGCTGCGCAAGCGTTTCGGCGAGGCCGTGATCGTGGATGCGGCTCTTCGCAACCTCGGCGACGTGCGCTACTGGGACTGGGCCAACCTGCGCGGCGTTGTGGTGCGCAACGTGCCGCCACCGGGCTTCTACACCGCTCCGGGACGTAACGGCGCCCTGACGCTGACGATCGAATGGTGACTGCGATGTGGTCGCTCGACTCCTCGCACGTCTACCTGATCGTCCTCGGCTTCCATCTGCTCGGCGCGACGGTCTGGACCGGCGGCCACCTGGTGCTCGCGATCGGGGTGCTGCCGGGCGCGCTGCGCGCGCGCGACCCGACGCGGCTGGCCGGCTTCGAGCGCGCGTTCTCGCCGCTCGGCATCCCGGCGCTGCTGCTCCAGGTCGCGACCGGGCTCTGGCTCGCGCTGCTGCGCGCGCCCGAGTGGACGCACTGGATCGCGCCGACCACGGCCGGCGAACGCGCGGTCACGCTGAAGCTCGCCTGCCTCGCCGCGACCGTGACGCTGGCGCTGTCGGCCCAGTTCCTCGTGCTTCCGACGCTCGACGCGCGGCGCCTGCCGCTGATGGCCGCGCACATCGTTGGCGTGACGTTGCTGTCGGTGCTGTTCGTGTTGCTCGGCCTCTCGTTCCGGGTCGGTGGGATCGGCTGAAGCACCGCGCCAGGAAGGGAATGCGCGCGCCTGCTCAGGACGCGGTTCCGCCGCGCGCCGATTCGACCGATGATTCGTCGAGCAGGCCGTCGAGCCGCGCCGCGCACTGCCCGATCATCAGCCGCAGGCGTTCGACCGCGTGGTCGAGGCCCGGGTCGGGCTCGAGCCTGCGCGCGCGATCGAGGGCGTCGGCCGCCTCGCTGAGCGCGCGCAGCAAGGCCTCGACGTGGCGGCGTTCCTCAGCGACCGCGCATCCGCGGTCACCCGGCCGCGCTGCACGACACGCCCGGCCGAGGCCGCGAACGCTCACAGGATCTCCCACCAACGCAGCCAGCCGAGCGGGTGATGGGCCCTGGCGATGCCGTACATCGCGAACACGACCGCGAGCGCAGCGGCCCACGCCGCGGCGCGGCCCGTCGTCGTCCGCGCCCGCTTCAGCGCCACCGAGCCGAGCCCGATATAGACGACCAGCAGCAGCAGCTTGACCCCGAGCCAGGCGTGGACCACCGGGTCGAGCTTCAGGATCGTCCACAGCATCAGCGCGAAGGTCAGCAGGAAGGTATCGATGGTGTACGAGAGATAGCGCGCGGCCGCGTGGTTGCCGATCCCGGGGCGGCCGGCGAGCACCAGCAGGCCGCGCAGCGCGAACAGCGCCACGCTGGCGATGACCGAGCCGACGTGCAGGGCTTTGATGGTGAGGTAGTACTCGGCCATGTGGATTTCCTGGTGGCGCCGGCGAACCGGGGCCTCGAGGGTCACGGACGAAAGGGCGGGGCGAGCCACACGGCCCGCCCCGCCCGCCGTCACCTCCCCAGCGACCGGCTGGCTGTCACGCCGAGGTCCGCACCGCCCCCTCGCCGGCCGCATCGAGCGCTGGCCGCGTCGTCCGCGGGCGAATCCACAGCCGCGCCACGAACAGCGCGATGAACACGGCGCCGACCGAAAACACGACGTCGCCGGGCACCCGCAGCCAGACCAGCGTCTCGATGATCGGGCTCTGCATGAACTCGGCCGAGCGCGCGTACCAGTAGCCGTGCTCGATCGCCGCCGCGACCTGGAGGATGCCCATCGGCAGCAGGCACAGCAGAGCCATGCCGGCGAGCCCGATGTTGAGCGCCCAGAAGCCGCGCGCGAGCAGCGGACTGTCCCAGCTCGCCTGTGGCTTCATCAAGCGCAGGCAGAAGAGCATCAGTCCGATGCCGAGCATGCCGTAGACACCGAACAGTGCAGTGTGGCCGTGCAACGGGGTCAGGTTGAGTCCCTGCATGTAGTACAGCGCGAGCGGCGGGTTGATCAGGAAACCGAACAGCCCGGCGCCGACCAGGTTCCAGAAGGCGACCGCGACGAAGAACAGGATCGGCCAGCGATAGCGCACCATCCACGGGCTGGCCTTGGTGCGCATGTAGGTCTCCCACGCTTCGAAGCCGATCAGCGCGAGCGGCACGACCTCGAGCGCCGAGAACGAGGCGCCGATGGCGATGATCGAGGTCGGCGTGCCGGCCCAGTACCAGTGGTGCGCAGTGCCGAGCACGCCGCCGGTCAGGAAGATCACGGTCGCGAACAGCACCGCCGCCGTCGCCGAGCGGCCGCGCACCAGCCCGAGCTTCACGAACAGGAAGGCGATGATCGCCGTTGCGAAGACCTCGAAGAAGCCCTCGACCCACAGGTGCACCACCCACCAGCGCCAGTACTCGATCATCGAAATGTGGGTATGGCGGCCCCACATCAGGCCGGCGCCGTAGAAGAGTCCGATCGCGATCGTCGACAGGAACAGCAGCGCCACGATCGAGCGGGTTTCGTCGCGGCGCTGCAGCGCCGGCCACAGCGCGCGGCCCATGAGCACCAGCCACAGCATCAGGCCCACGAACAGGAAGATCTGCCAGAAACGACCGAGGTCGACGTACTCCCAGCCCTGGTGGCCGAACCAGAAGTTCGCGTCGAGGCTCATCTTCTGCATCACCGCGAACCACTGCCCCGCGAAGGAGCCGACCACGATGACCAGCAGGCACGCGAACAGGAAATCGACGCCGAGACGTTGGAACCTCGGTTCGGCCCCGCCGATCGCCGGCGCGAGGAACAGACCGGTGGCGAGCCACGCGGTCGCGATCCAGAGGACCCCGAGCTGGGTGTGCCAAGTGCGGGTCAGGGAGTACGGCAGCACTTCGGCGAGCTCGATGCCGTAGAGGGTCTGCCCCTCGACCTGGTAGTGCGCGGTCGTCGCCCCGAGCAGGATCTGGGCGAGGAACAATGCTAGAACGATCCAGAAGTACTTGGCCGTGGCCTTCATCGACGGAGTCGAGACCACGCCGAGCAAGGGATCGGCGGTCGGCGGTGCAAGTTCGTCGGCCTTGAGGTGCGCGGCGTGGTACCAGACCATCGCGCCGACGCCGGCGATCAGGAACAGGATCGAGAACACCGTCCACAGGAATACGCCCGAGGTCGGCTCGTTTCCGACCAGCGGCTCGGACGGCCAGTTGCTGGTGTACGTGATCGCCTGGCCGGGACGCTCGGTCGTCGCCGCCCACGCCGCCCAATGGATGAAGGCCGCGAGCGCGGCGCGACGCGCGTCGTCGGATACGGTGCCCTCCTTCATCGCGTAGTTCTCGCGCAGTGTCGTGAACGTAGGGTCGCGCCCGAACAGACCGTCGTAGTGGGCCGCAACCACGCGCGCTGCAGCAATGCGGTCGGCGTCGAGTGCCACGTTGCCGGTGGCCGGGTCGTAACCGTTGCGGCGCATTTCGCGCTTCACCCGCTCGCGCAGGGCTGCCTGGCTTTCCGCGTCGAGCGCGGCATAGGTCGTGCCGTGCTCACGGTCGGCGTGTCGGTCGAGCAGTGCCATCGCCTCGCGGTGCAGCCAGTCGGCCGACCAATCTGGGGCCACGTAGGCACCGTGGCCCCAGATCGAGCCGAGCTGCATGCCGCCGATCGACTGCCAGACCTCGCGGCCACGTTCGATGTCGGCGCGGGTGTAGAGCACCTCGCCCGAGGGCCCGAGGAAGGCCTCGGGAATCGGGGGCTTCTCACGGTAGATCTCGTTGCCCATCCAGAGCAGGACACTGAAGCTCGCGACCAGCAGGGCCGCGAGGAACAGCCAGAGTTTCTTGGTGGCGGACATGGTTCGACTCCCACGGTGGATCGTGGGCGCATCCTCCGCCTGCGGGCGCGGGCGATTCCCTGATACAGGTCAGGCGATCGCGAGATTGCGGACCGATGGGCTCGCCGGTGGCGGCCGGATGCGGCCGATCAGCGGAGGACGGCGCGACCGATGCGGCGCAAGGCGTCGGGATCCCGCAGTTCGACCTCGCGCCGATCGACCGCGATCAACCCCTCGTCCTGAAACTTGCGCAGGACCCGGCTCACGGTCTCCGCGGCGAGACGCAGGTAGTTGGCGATGTCGGTGCGTGACATCACGAGGACCATCCGCACGGCCGAAAGACCTCGCCGGGCGTGACGGTCGGCCATGTCCACGAGAAAGGCCGCGAGGCGCTCGTCGGCGCTGAAATCCCCGGCCAGCATCGACCCCCTCAGGATGTCCTTGCTCATCAGCCGAAACAACTGCTCCTGCAGTCGCGGCAGCTTTTGCGCGAGCGTCGCCATCGCCGGGAACGAGAACCGGCACAATGTGGTCGTATCGAGCGTGATCGCATCGCACGGATAGCGCGCAGCATAGACGCCGTTGAGGCCGATCAGCTCGCCCGGCAGGTGGAAGCCGAGGACCTGCTCACGACCTGCCTCGTCGACGAGGCAGGTCTTGACCATCCCGGCGCGCACGGCATATACGGCGCCGAAACGCTCGCCAAGCCGGAAGACGTGCTCGTTCGCGCCATAAGGCCCGACGTGTTCGATCAGGCAGTGCAGCTCGGCGAGCGACGTCTTGTCGTAGCCTTCTGGCAGGCAGACGTTGGCGAACGCGCAGGTCCCGCAGAACTCGAACTCGTTGCCCTCGCCTTCGGGGTTGATGGCACGGAGGGCGGGTTTGCGGGCGGTCATCGGCATGGGCCCGGAGTCTAGCGGCGATGCCCGTGGTGATCCGCTCCGCGGCCGTCAGGCGCCACCATCGAAACCGTGCTGCCGCCAAGCTTCATAGACGGCGATCGCGACCGCGTTCGAGAGGTTCAGAGAGCGCGACCCGGGACGCATCGGCAGGCGCACCAGGCCATCGCAGGGAATCGTCGCGAGAAAGGCGTCGGACACCGAGGCCGACTCGGGCCCGAACAGCAGCGCATCGCCCGCCTGCCATCCGATCTGGTCGTGCCGCAGGCGACCCTCGGTCGTGAACACGAACAGGCGGCCCGGTTGCACGGCGTTTCGAAAGGCGGTGAGGTCGGGGTGGACGGCGAGGCTTGCGTACTCCCGGTAGTCGAGCCCGGCGCGGCGGAGCTTCGCATGATCGACCGAGAAGCCGAGCGGTTCGATCAGGTGCAGGTTCACCCCTGCAATGGCACACAAGCGGATCGCGTTGCCGGTATTCGGAGGGATCTCGGGCCGGAACAGGACGACGTGAAACACGCCACCTGGTGATCAGCGCGGCCGCAGGAAGCCCGCGGGGAGCAGCGACCGCCAGTCGAGACTGGGCGCGGACGGCGTCCGGGATCGCTCCGCGGGTCGGGGAGACTCGATCCGCTCGGCAGCTTCCGCGACGCACGGCGTCGCGTTGCACGATGCCGCCGTAGCGCCGGGCGCAGACGCCGAGCCGACGCCAAGCCACAGACCACTGGCGACCACCGCCAGCACGGCAAGTGGGAGTGAGCGACGCAAGGCGGCGATGTCACGTCGGGAGGGCATGGCGGCGCTTCCGTTCAAGGCTCCGTCGAGCATAGCGCGCCGGCGTCCATGCGCCGCGAAGGGAATCCTGAACGGCCGGTCGCCTCCGGCGTGGACGGAGGCGCTTCACGGGAAAGTGCAGCGCCCATCGAGCGCGACCACCCGCGCCGTCGCCAGCGCCCCTGGCGCGAGCGGGCGCCGCGATTCCGCAGGAAAGTCGATCCGCGCCGCCACGTGGCCTCCGCCGGGCGTGCGCTGATTGGTCAGCCCTTCGAAGCGGGCCAGGCGCCGCGTGGCCTTGAGGTAGGTCACGTCGATGTGTGGCAACATGAATGAATACCACGCGCCGAGGGCCAGCCGAATCACGAGGGCTGGCTCGCCGTCGATGGTGGTCTCGGCGTGTCGCCGTACCTTGAAGCGCATCACGCCCAGCCGGCTCGGCACCAGGAAGGCGAAGTCGACGCGCTCGCCGGCCGCGAGTCGATCCCAGTGGCGCCGCACGAAATCATCGAAACCGGCATCGACCACCAGTTGCTCGGGCACGGATAGCTCCACTGATCGCTCGCGCCCACCGAAGCGCTCGCGCACCGAAACCCGGCGCCGATCGCCGACCGTCTCGACCCGCTCGTCCCAACCGTCCCGCGCGTCCAGCATCTCGAAATCGGGCGCCCCGGCCCGATCGACGTAGCGGACGAGCTTGCGCGCGTAGGGCCGACCGTCCGAGCACTCATAGAGGACGACCCGAATGCCGCGGCCGTCGGCGTCCCGCTCGACGTGGTGTCGCTCGCGGTAGAGCGCACTGCGACCGTCGATCGACCTCGCGAAGCCGAGGTACTCGGCCGACATGGCCTCTCCGGCGGTGCTCGCGGATGGCACCAAGGCCGCGATGGCGACGAAGACGAGGATCGAGATTCGCATCGGCATTCCCGGACTTCGATGCCGTACTTGATCGCCTCGGGCGTGAACCCACCGTGGTCGCCGGCCGGTAGACTGTGGAGCTTGCCCTCGCCGATTGCGACGATGCGCCTCTCCCGCTTTCACCTCGCGACGATCAAGGAAGTCCCGGCCGACGCCGAAGTCGTCAGCCACCGCCTGATGCTGCGCGCCGGCATGATCCGCAAGCTCGCGGCCGGCATCTACACCTGGAGCCCGCTCGGCCTGCGCGTGCTGCGCAAGGTCGAGGCGATCGTGCGCGAGGAAATGGATCGCGCCGGCGCGCTCGAGCTGTCCATGCCGTCGATCCAGCCGCGCGAGCTGTGGGAGGAGACCGGCCGCTGGCAGCGCTTCGGCGGGCAGCTGCTCAAGATCCGCGACCGCAAGGACCAGGAATACTGCTACGGCCCGACCCACGAGGAAGTGGTGACCGACTTCGCGCGGCACGAGCTCAAGAGCTACCGGCAATTGCCGGTCAACCTGTACCAGATCCAGACCAAGTTCCGCGACGAGATCCGGCCGCGCTTTGGCGTGATGCGCGCGCGCGAGTTCCTGATGAAGGACGCGTATTCATTCCACTTGACGCCCGAGTGCCTCGAGCGCGAATACCGGAACATGTTCGATACCTACTCGCGCATCTTCACGCGACTGGGTCTCCGATTCCGCGCCGTCCGTGCCGATTCAGGCGCGATCGGCGGCAACGCCAGCCAGGAGTTCCACGTGCTGGCCGACTCCGGCGAAGATGCGATCGCGTTCGCGAGCGGCTCGGATTACGCGGCGAACGTGGAGCTGGCGACCGCTGCGGCCCCGATCGGACCCCGACCGCCACCGGCCGAAGCGATGGTCCGTGTGTCGACGCCGACGCAGAGGACCTGCGAGGAGGTTGCAGCGCTGCTTGGCCTCCCGCTGACGCGCACCGTGAAGAGCATCGCGATCGTCGGCGAGCGCGGCTTCACGCTAGTCCTCGTGCGCGGCGACCACGTCCTGAACGAGATCAAGCTCGCCAAGCTCGAAGGTTTCGGCGAATACCGGCTCGCGCGCGAGGACGAGATCATCGATCACCTCGGCTCGCCCGCGGGTTTCCTG
>CALDVP010000014.1 GCA_937924195.1 uncultured Lysobacterales bacterium | reverse complement strand
ATCGGCCGGCGGATGTTGATGCCCGCCGCGTTGACCACGATGTCTGGCGGGCCGAAGCAGGCGCTCGCCCGAGCCGCGCAGTCGAAGAGCGCCTCGCGGTCGGCGAGATCGCAGGCGATCGACGCCGCGCGACCGCCCTCGGCCGCGACCCGCCCGGCGGCCATCTCGAGCTCTCGCGCCCGGCGCGCGACCAGCACGACCGCCGCGCCCGCGGCAGCGAGGGCGCGCGCGATCTCGCCGCCGATCCCGGCGTTGCCGCCGGTGACCAGCGCGACACGCCCCTCGAGATCGAAGAGGCTCGCGATCGAGGCCTGCATCGGTTTATGCCGTCACCGGCTCGCCGCGGTCGAATGTTTCGCGCGGAAAGTACTTGCTCAGCCGGTCGTCGGCCGTACGCGCGTGCGCCTCCATGCCCTCGAGCCGCGAGATGCGAGCCGTGATCTGGCCGAGGTCGCGCGCCGCCTCGCGCGTCATGCGCTGCCAGGTGAGCGTCTTCATGAACTTGTGTACCGAGAGCCCCCCAGAGTAGCGCGCCGCGCCCTTGGTCGGCAGGATGTGATTCGGCCCGGAGGTCTTGTCGCCGAACGCAACCGTGGTCTCCTCGCCGAGGAAGAGCGACCCGTAGCAGGTCAGGTTGGCGAGCCACCAGTCGAGGTCGCGGGCATGCACCTCGAGATGCTCGGAGGCGTAGCGGTCTGAGACCCGCGCGACCTCCTCGCGCGTGTCGCACAGGATCACCTCGCCGTAGTCGCGCCAGGCCGCCCCGGCGGCGTCCCGCGCCGTCGGGGGCAGCGCCTCGATCAGTCGCGGCACGAGGCTCATCACGTTCTCGGCCAGACCGCGCGAGGTGGTGAAGAGCCACGCCGGCGACTCGTGTCCGTGCTCCGCTTGGCCGACGAGGTCGGAGGCGACGAGCGCTGCGTCCGCGCTGTCGTCGGCGATCACCGCCACCTCGGAAGGGCCGGCAAACACGTCGATGCCCACCTGGCCGAAGAGCATGCGCTTCGCCTCGGCGACGAACTTGTTGCCAGGACCCACGATGATGTCGGCGGGCTTACCGGTGAAGAGGCCGTAGGCCATGGCCGCGATTGCCTGGACACCGCCGAGCGTCATCACCACGTCCGCCCCGGCGACCTTCATCGCGTACAGGACATACGGGTGGATACCCTGCCCCTTGTACGGGGTCGAGCAGGCGACCACGGTCGGCACGCCGGCGGCCTTGGCCGTCGCCACGCTCATGTACGCCGAGGCGATGTGCGCGTAGCGGCCCGTCGGAACGTAGCAGCCGGCGACGTTCACCGGCAGCAGGCGCTGGCCGGCGGTCACGCCCGGGTGCAGCTCGGTCGAGAACTCCCGGATCGACTGCGCCTGGGCGCGGGCGAACCGGCGCACCTGCTCGGTGGCGAACTCGATGTCGCGCCGCACCTGCTCGGGCACCTCGCGCGCACGCCGCTCGATCTCCTCGGGCGGGACGACGATCTCGCCGGTCCACTTGTCGAGGCGCTCGGCGTAGGCGCGGACCGCCGCCTCGCCTTTCGCCCGGATCTCGGCCAGCATCTCGGTGACGACCGCCTGCGCGGTCCCCGTCTCGGTCTCGGGCGTTTTCGCGGCTTTCTTCAGGTAGATGACTGCCATGGCATACCTCGAGCAAAGTGCGCTCGGCGCTAGCGGCCGAGGCTAATGAGGGAGATCGAAGGAACGAAACCGATGAGAAGTGACACGATGACGAGCGCGACCACGAACGGCACCGCGTGGCGCGCGATCGCGGTGATCGGCGTACGGGTCAGGCCGGCCATCACAAAGAGATTCAGCCCGAACGGCGGGGTGATGAAGCCCAGGCCGAGCGTCGTGATCATCAGCACGCAGAAGTGGATCGGATCGATTCCCACTTTTTGCGCGAGCGGGTAGAGCAGCGGACCGAGCACGACGATGTTGGGAGTGGTCTCCATCACCATACCGGCGACGATGAGGATCCCGATCATCAGCAAGATCACGGCGGTGCGCCCGGCGCCGAACGACATGACCCATTCGACGAAGCGCTGGGGTACGTCGAGCACCGTGAGCGCCTGTGCGAACAGCAGCGCCACCGCGATGATCGGCAGCACCACGCCGCAGACCCGCGCCGAAGTGCCGAGCATCGCCGGGAAGTCGGCGAGTCGGATCCGCCGCTGCAGCATGCCAATGACGAGCGCCGTGGCCGCCGCCACCGCCGCGGCCTCGGTCGGGGTGAAGACCCCGGAGTAGATGCCGCCCAGGATGATCACCGGAATGGCGAGCGCCCATTTCGCGTGGTTCAGCGCCGCAAGCCAACCGCCGAGCGAGAATCCGGCCGTCGACCGCTCGTAGCCACGGAGACGGTTGACGATCGCGTTCGTCACGATCACCGCGAGCAGCACCAACACGCCGGGAACGAACGCGGCCTGAAAAAGCGTCGCTGAGGAGATACCGAGGACCAGACCGATGATGATGTAGGCGATCGACGGCGGGATCAGGATTCCGGTGCATGCGCCGGAGGCGACCAGCGCGCATGCGTACGCCTTTGGATAGCCTTTTTCGACCAGCTTGTCCATCGTGATTCGCCCGATCGCCGCAGCGTCGGCGGCGTCCGAGCCCGAGATACATGCAAACAGGCCGCAGCCCATCGCGGTCGAGGTGCCAAAGCCCGAGCGCAGCCAGCCGAAGCTCGCCTCGGCGAAGCCGAGTAGACGGTAGGCAAGGCCGCTGCGCACCATCACGTCTCCGGTCAGGATGAACAGCGGGATCGCGATCAGCGCGAACGAATCGACGCCCTCGAACAGTGCCTCGCCGACCAGCGTGAGGGGGAGCGCGCCGGTGCCGGCGAGCATCAAGACCGTACCGAGGCCGAGGCAGACCCAGAACGGCACGCCGGCGGCGAGCAGCGCGACGATGAGGAGCAGGCTGAGCGCAATCACCATCGCCTCACTCCTCGAAGAGCGTCTTGCCGCCAAAGGACTCGCGGCCCGCGCGCAGATCGGCAAGATCACGCCGAATCGCCTGTATCGCGCGCACGACCACGAGCGCAAAGGCGAGCGGCACCGCAGCCTCGAACCAGGCCTTGTTGATCCGCAAGACCGGGGTGGTCCCCCCGAACTGCAGCAGCTGCTGGATCGTATGCATCGAGTAGTAGAACGCGATGCAGGCGAACACGAGCGTTGCGATCTCGCCGAAGATGTACAGCCAGCCATGCAGGCGCTTCGGCAGCGCGTTGAACAGGATGTCGAAGCGGATGTGCGCCCGCTCGCGCACCGCGTACGCCGCGCCGAGCCAGCCGAGATAGATGAACGCGTAGCGCGCGGTCTCCTCCGCCCATGCGGAGGAGTAGTTGAGCACGAAACGGCGCACCACCTCCTGCACGATGACGAAACAGCAGAAGGTGTAGAACACCAGCATCAGGTAACGCTCGGCGTTCGCGTCGAGCGCGGCCAGGACTCTGCGCATAGTGGCAATTGGCGCCCGCCGCGGTGCGGCGGGCGCGCACTCGCGCCTAGCCAGTGAAATCGCCGACGGTGATCGGGCCTTTCGTGTTCGCGGCCTCCTTCAGCCGCTCGAAGGTCTCGATCGACCCGGCGAGCTTCATCTTGAAATCGTGCCATTCCTTGCGTTGCTCGCCGCACGCCTCGACCCACTGCTTGTGCTCCGCGACGGTCGGCACCGCGATCTGCGCGCCGCCCTTCTTCAGGATCGCGATCGCGTTGGCGCGTGCCTTCGCGATCTGGGCGAAGCTCTCCTCCTGGGTCTTCGCCGCCGCGAGGTCGAAGGCACTCTTCAGGTCCGGATTGAGCTGGTTGTACCAGCCGGCGTTGGCCGCGAACATCTGCGCGTCCGGCACCGAGC
>CALDVP010000013.1 GCA_937924195.1 uncultured Lysobacterales bacterium | reverse complement strand
TAGGCTGGATATCCTGTCGGCATCCTCGGACGGCGCGCCTTCGGGCGCGTTTTCGCTTCCATGAACCTGAAAGACCGCATCAACGAAGACATGAAGGCCGCGCTGCGCGCGAAGGACGCCGCGCGGCTGTCGGCGATCCGGCTGCTGCTGGCGGCGATCAAGCAAAAGGAGGTCGACGAGCGCATCGTCGCCGACGATGCCGCGGTCACCGCGATCGTCGAACGGCTGATCAAACAGCGGCGCGACTCGATCGAGCAGTTCGCCAAGGCGGGCCGTAGCGATCTCGTGCAAAAGGAAAAGGCCGAACTCGACCTGCTCACGGGCTATCTGCCGCAGCAGCTCTCGGACAGCGAGCTGGCCGCGATGGTCGACGCGGCGATCGCGGAGTCGGGCGCCGCCGGCCCGCAGGCGATGGGCAAGGTCATGGCCCTGATGAAGCCGCGCGTTGCCGGCCGCGCCGACATGGGCAAGGTCTCGGCGCTCGTCAAGCGCAAGCTCGTCGCCTGAGCCTTCCGGCCGGGTGCGGATAATGCGCCCGTGATTCCCCGGGGGTTCATCCAGGATCTGCTCGCGCGCGTCGACGTCGTCGACGTGATCGGCCGTTACGTCGCGCTGAAAAAAGCCGGCCAGAACTACGTCGGCCTGTGCCCGTTTCACGGCGAGAAGACGCCGTCGTTCACCGTCAGCCCGTCGAAGCAGTTCTTTCACTGCTTCGGCTGCGGCGCGCACGGCAGCGCGATCGGCTTTCTGATGGATCACCGCGGCCTCGCTTACACGGAGGCGATCCGCGAGCTTGCGCAGCAGGTCGGCATGCAGGTGCCCGAGGACAGCGGGTCGGACCGCGAAGGCGCCACGCGCGTCCGCGGGCTGACCGAGGTGCTGGAGCGGGCCGGCGACTACTACCGCCGCAAGCTCAGGGACGCACCCGCCGCGATCGAGTACCTGAAGCGGCGCGGTCTGACCGGGCCGACTGCCGCGCGCTTCGCCATCGGCTACGCGCCCGACGCGTGGCAGCCGCTGCGCGAGGCATTCGACACGTACGAGGATCCGCGACTCGTCGAGGCGGGGCTGGTCATCGTCGGCGACGAAGGCAAGCGCTACGACCGCTTTCGCGGCCGCGTGATGTTCCCGATTCGCAACCGGCGCGGCGCGGTGATCGGATTCGGCGCGCGCGTGCTCGACGGCGGCGAGCCGAAGTACCTCAATTCGCCCGAGACGCCGGTCTTTCACAAGGGGCGGGAGCTGTACGGGCTGTTCGAGGCGCAGGAGGCGATCCGCAAGCACCAGCGGGTGATCGTCTGCGAGGGCTACATGGACGTCATCCAGCTCGCGCAGGCAGGCTTCGAAGAGTGTGTCGCTGCGCTGGGGACCGCGATCACCGCGCAGCACGTCGGCGCGCTGCTGCGGCTGACCGATCAGGTCATCTTCGCGTTCGACGGCGACGCCGCCGGTCGCAAGGCGGCCCGACGCGCGCTCGAGGCCACGCTGCCGGTGATCGCCGACACCAAACGCGCGAGTTTCGTGCTGCTTCCCGAGGGCGAGGATCCGGACAGCCTCGTGCGATCCGGCGGGGCAGCGGCGTTCGAGGATCATCTCGCGCGTGCGATGCCGCTTTCGCGCTGGTTCGTCGCGAGCCTGGCCGATGGCAAGGACCTGGAACAGGCCGAGGATCGGGCCGCACTCATCGCGCAGGCGAAGCCGCTGCTCGCGTCCATGCCGCCGGCAGCGCTCCGGATGCAACTGGTCCGCGAGCTGGCCGAAGCGGCCCGGACGCCGTCCGCGGACCTCGAATCGCTGTTCGGCCTGAAGCCTTGGCGCAGGCTGCCGGATGCGCGTCGCCCCGCGAATCCGCCGCGACACAGTGCCGAGGTCGAGGACCTGAAAGCGCGGATCCTGCAGCACCTGGTCGCTTACCCCGACCTGGCGCGCGAGTTCAATGCGCAAATTGCCGCCGAGTTCGCCGGCGCGCAGCAGCCGATCGACCGCCAGATCGTGGAGGTCTGGCGCACCGCCACGCTGGTCGGAAGCACGAGCCCGGGCGCGCTGGTCGAGGCCCTGGCCGACAGCGAGTTCGCCGATATCTACCGAGAAATCTCGGGACGCGACCTGCTGCTCGAGGGCGACGCCTCGGCTGCGCGGGAGGATCTGCGCGCCGGTTTCGCGACCCTCGAACTGCGCCGAGTCGAGAACGAGCTTGCCGAGCTCGTGCGCGAGCCGTTGACGCCGGAGTCCAGGGAGCGCATTCGAGAACTCTCCGAACGGCGCGTGCGTCTGAAGGAGACACCGCGCCGGGCCGGGTCGATCTGATGCGACGGCGGCTGCGGCGCTGCCGTTGGCCGCAAAGGGCTGAATTACCTGGCTTTTCCGGGTTGGTCTGCTAAAATGCGCCGTTTGTAGAGTCGCCATGGTTCGTAGAGCCGCCATCCCTCCGACCGAGTGCCTGCTTGGGTGCCGCCGGAGACACACCCATTGAGAGTCTTCCGATCCGCTCAGCCGACCGAGTCGTCAGGGAAGGTTCCCGGGCTCACGGCGGTCCTCGGTGCTGCGTGCCGTCGCCGGCGTTACGGCAGTCTTCCGTCGCCAAGGCCGCTCGCGTCCCTGAATCGATCGGGGCCCGAGGGCAGGGGCCCGGATGTGGGTCGGCAGCACCGGCCACTGGCAATTGAGCGGACGAGGGCCGCCCCCATTTTGTGTGTGCGGCTGAGAAGTTGTGAAGATTTCGTCGCGAGCGGACCGCTGGCTAGGCGCACGGAGCGCAGGGCCGAGACATATCAAGTGGATAGGCGAGGCCCGAGCACCGCGCAACGACGCCAGCGGGCCGCGCAGCAGAAAGATTCACAACTTCTGAGCGAAGCGGCGCGGCAACTCGAAGCAACCGGTCGAGACCGTGAGGCCGCGTGAACAGGCGACCGAGGATACGGGCGGCCGAAGCCGCCCACTGAGTGGCGACGAACACAGGTGACCCGATGGTGATGAAAAAGTCGGCAGCATCGAGCAAGTCGGCGGCGACGAAGGTCGCAAGGGGAAAACTTGTGTCCGGTCGAGCTGAAAAGCGCTCGACCGTCAAACCCGAAGCAAAGAAGGCTGAATTGAAGAAGTCGGAAACCAAAGCTGCGATCGTCGAACGCATCGCTGCCAAGAAAGGCAGCGCGGATGAGTCCAGGGCGAAAGGCGCGAAATTTGTCGCCGCAGCCGGTGCCGCCAAGGCGCCTCCCGGCGCGACCACCGTGCCGGTCGCGAAAGGGCGACCCGGCCGCAAGCCGAAGCCGAACGACGAGTCCGTGGGCAACGGTGACAGCGGTGCGGATGCCGTTCCCGAGGCGGGTGACGACGTCGTCGACCCGAGCGTCCAGATCGTCGAAAAGCTCAGCGGCAAGCAGCGCGCCAAAGACCGCCGCGCGAAGGAAAAGGCGCTCAAAGAGGCGCTGGAGCGCAGCTATCACGGTACCGAGGAAGACCTCGAAGCCCGTCGCAACAAACTCAAGGCGCTGATCAAGCTCGGCAAAGAGCGCGGCTTCCTGACGTATTCCGAGATCAACGACCACCTGCCGGACAATCTGGTCGACGCCGAGGCGATCGACTCGATCATCAGCACGTTCGGCGACATGGGGATTCAGGTCTTTGACCAGGCGCCCGACGCCGAGACGCTGCTGATGAACGAGAACGTCCCGGCGGCCACTACCGACGAGGACGCGGAGGAAGAAGCCGAGGCAGCGCTTTCCACGGTGGACGCCGAGGTCGGGCGCACGACGGACCCGGTGCGCCTGTACATGCGCGAAATGGGGTCGGTGGAGCTGCTCACGCGCGAGGGCGAGATCGAGATCGCCAAGCGGATCGAAGACGGGCTGAAGCACATGGTGATGGCGATCTCCGCCTGCCCGACGACGATCGCGCAGATCCTGGAGCACGCCCAGAAGATCCGCGCCGGCGAACTGCCGATCGACGAGGTGGTCGACGGTCTCGTCGATCCGGCCGCCGAGGACTTCCCGACCGCCAAGGGTGCGGCCGCCGCCGACGACGACGAGGAAGGCGAGGAAAACACCGACATCGGCGCTTCCGGCATGACCGCGGCGCAGCTCGAAGAGCTGAAGGCGCGCGCGCTGGAGAAGTTCGATCGCGTCGCCAGGCTGTTCGAAAAGATGCGTGTGGCCTTCGAGAAGGAAGGCTACAAGTCGCCCGGTTACGTGAAGGCGCAGCACAAGATCCAGGAAGAGCTGATGACGCTGCGCTTCACGGCCAAGATGGTCGAGAAGCTGTGCGACACGCTGCGCGCGCAGGTCGAAGAGGTGCGCAGCCTCGAGAAGCAGATCTACGAGATCATGGTCAACAAGTGCGGCATGCCGCGTCCGCACTTCCTGAAGCACTTCCCGGGCAACGAGACCAACACGCGCTGGGTCACGCGCGAGGCCGACGGTGGCCACCCGTACTCCGAAGTGCTCAAGCGCAACCTGCCGGCGGTGCATGAGCTGCAGGGCAAGTTGTCCGACCTGCAGAAGCGCGTCGTGCTGCCGTTGAAAGACCTGCGCGAGGTCTACAAGCAGATGGCCACCGGCGAGGCGAAAGCGCGCAAGGCCAAGCGCGAGATGACCGAAGCCAACCTGCGCCTGGTGATCTCGATCGCCAAGAAGTACACGAACCGCGGGCTGCAGTTCCTCGATCTGATCCAGGAAGGCAACATCGGGCTGATGAAGGCCGTGGACAAATTCGAGTATCGCCGCGGCTACAAGTTCTCGACCTACGCAACGTGGTGGATCCGGCAGGCGATCAC
>CALDVP010000012.1 GCA_937924195.1 uncultured Lysobacterales bacterium | reverse complement strand
CGGCCGGCCTGCGCGCGCTCGCGCCGGTGTTCTTCGGCTTCGATGCCGATCCGGCGGCGATCAACTTGGCCCGCATCAACGCGCAGCGCGCCGGCGTCGCCGGCTTCCTGACGCTCGCGGTGCGGCCGGTCGCGGCCCTCGAGTCGCCGCCGCACCGCGCGCCGGGCCTCGTGATCGCGAATCCGCCCTATGGCGAGCGACTCGGCGAGATCGCGGCGTTGCGGCCCGTCCATGCGGCCTTCGGCGCGGCGTTGAAGCGCGGCTTTGCCGGTTGGCGGGCGGCGCTGATCACCAGCGGCGACGAGCTGGGCTTCGCGACCGGGCTCAAGGCCGCGCGTCGCTACGCGCTGATGAACGGCGCGATCGAATGCCGGCTGCTGTGCTTCGATGACATCCGCGGCGAGGGCAGCGCGCCATTGCGCGCGCTGAAGCCGCTGGGCGATGGCGCGCAGGCGCTCGCGAACCGGATCGCGCGCAACGTCCGGCATCTCAAGCGCTGGCGCGAACGCGAGGGCGTGGACTGCTGGCGCGCCTACGATGCCGACCTGCCGGAATACGCGGCCGCGATCGATGTCTATCGCGGCGTGCCGGAAGGCGCGCCGGCCGACACTGCGCCGGCCACGTGGCTGCACGTGCAGGAGTACCGCGCGCCGAAGGAGATACCGACCGAAACGGCGACGCGCCGGCTGAAGGAGCTGCTGCGGGTCGCGGCCGAGGCCTTCGGTGTGCCGCGCGAGCGGATCGCGCTGAAACAGCGCCGACCGCAGGCGCGCGACGAGCGCTACCAGCGCTTCGATGCGCGCGGCGAGTTCCTGATCGTGCGCGAGGCCGGGCTCCGCTTCCGCGTGAATCTCCACGACTGGCTCGACACCGGGCTGTTCCTCGACCACCGGCCGATGCGCGCCCGCATCGGCGCCGAGGCCCGGGGCCGGGATTTCCTCAACCTGTTCGCGTACACCGGGGCCGCGACCGTGCACGCGGCGGCAGGCGGCGCCGCTAGCACGACCACGGTCGACCTGTCGCCGACCTACCTCGACTGGGCCTCGCGCAACCTCGCCCTGAACGGATTCGCTGGCGCGCGGCATCGGCTGATCCAGGCCGACGCGGTGGCCTGGATCGCGGCCGACCGCGGTCGCTACGACCTCGTCTTCATCGACCCGCCGACCTTCTCCAACTCCAAGCGCGCCGACGACTTCGACGTGCAGCGCGACCACGCGCGTCTGATCGAGCTGGCGATGGCGCGGCTCGCGCCGGGCGGACTGCTGCTTTTCTCGAACAACCTGCGCCGCTTCCGGCTGGATCCGTCGGTGCCCGAGAGCTTCGCGGTCCGCGACATCACCCGCGCGACGATCCCGCCGGACTTCGCGCGCGACCCTCGCATCCACCACGCCTTCGAGATCCGGCACCGGGATGCGGGCACCGCCGGGACGCCGCCATCGTCGCGAGGCACGGCGGCGGAGCCCGTATGATGCGAGTCAGCGCCCGCCCGGAGTCCGTATGACCATGGTCCGTGATCGACTGCTCGCCCGGGCCCGCGCGCTGGCCGACGACACGAACCTCAAGTTCTTTCGGGAGTGGCTGAAAGATCCGCTGCGGGTTGCCGCGGTGTCGCCGTCGAGTCGGGAACTCGCGGCCAAGATGCTGGCGCAGCTGCCGGCGAACGCGCGCCGCGTCATCGAACTCGGCGGGGGCACCGGCGCGATCACCGCGGCGATCCTGGAGCACGGCGTGGCGCCGCAGGACCTGCTGGTGCTGGAACTCGGCGAGGAGCTGCACGCGCACCTGTCGCGGCGCTTCCCCGACGTGCGGATCGTGATGGGCGACGCGCGCGAGGTCGCGGCGATCGCGCGACGCAGCGGCTTCCTCGACGACGGTCCGGCCGATGCAGTGATCAGCGGGCTGGGCCTGCTGGCGATGCCGAAGGCGACGCAGCGGGCGATCCTCAAAGGGGCCTTCGAGGTGCTCGGTCCGCACGGCCGCTTCATCCAGTTCACGTATGGGCCGGTCGTGCCGGTGGCCAGCGAGGTGCTTGCCGAACTCGACCTCTCCAGCCGCCGCGCCGGCTTCACGCTGCGCAACATCCCGCCAGCGACCGTCTACACGATCACCCGCAGCCGTTCGAAACGCATCCCGACCAAGCGTGCGGGCTGTTGAGCACTTTCCCGCGCCGGAAGCCATCCGTTCGCGGTCAGCGCGCGGAGTCGCAGTCGAGCGGGTGATACCGGGCTGGCCCGACCGGGCGTTGGTACGCGAGAGATCGCCGCGGCCCGCGGCTTAGTCCTCTCGATGAGGGGCAACCCGGCTCAGCGATTATTCGCCTGCGTCGCGTTCCGGTGCATCACGACCCCGGCGAGCGTGACTGCGATCGCGATCAGGACGATGATGATCGTCGCCAGGGCGTTGATCTCGGGCGTGACGCCGAGCTTGACCTTCGAGTAGATCAGCATCGGCAGCGTCGAGGAGCCCGGGCCCGAGGTAAAGCTCGCGACCACGAGGTCGTCGAGCGAAAGGGTGAAGGCGAGCAGCCAGCCGGCGACGAGCGCTGGCGCGATCAGCGGCAACGTGATCACGAAGAACACTTTCCACGGCCGTGCGCCCAGGTCCATCGCGGCCTCCTCGAGCGCGTGGTCCATCTGCACGAGGCGCGAGCGCACGATCACGGTCACGTAGCAGATGCAGAAAGTGATGTGCGCGATCGTGATCGTGGTCAGCCCGCGCCGCTCGGGCCAGCCGATCAGGCCCTGCAGCGACACGAACAGCAGCAGCGAGGACAGGCCGAGGATCACCTCGGGCATCACCAGCGGCGCCGAGGTCAGCAGGCCGAGCGTCCCGCGGCCGCGAAAGCGACCGAAGCGCGCGAGCGCAAGTCCCGCGAGCGTGCCGAAGACAACCGCAAGCGAAGCGGTCACGGTCGCGATCAGCAGGCTGCGCTGGGCCGCGTCGAGGATCTGCTGGTTCTGGAACAACTCCCCGTACCACTTGGTCGAGAAGCCGCCCCAGACCGTGACCATGCGCGACTCGTTGAACGAATAGACGATGACCGCGACGATCGGCAGGTACAAGAAGGCGTAGCCGAAGGCCATCGCGGTGTAGAGCACGAAGGGCCGGCGTCCGTTCATGGCGGTCAACCCGTGCGGCCTTCGCCGCGCCGCGCTTCGCGCTCGGTGAAGTACTCGAACAGCATGATCGGGATCACGATCAGCATGAGCATCGCGACCGCGACCGCGGCCGCCAGCGGCCAGTCGCGGTTGGTGAAGAACTCGGTCCACAGCACGCGCCCGATCGTGAGCGAGTCGGGCCCACCGAGCAGGTCCGGAATCACGAATTCGCCGACCGCCGGAATGAAGACCAGCAGGGAGCCTGCGACGATGCCGGGGATCGATAGCGGCAGCGTCACGCGCAGAAAGGCCGAGATCGGTCGTGCGCCGAGGTCGGCTGCTGCTTCGAGCAGGGTGAAGTCGAGCCGCATCAGCGTCGCCACCAGTGGCAGGATCATGAACGGCAGGTAGTTGTAGACGATCCCGATGTGGACGGCGAGGTTGCTGTGCAGGATCTCGAGCGGCTGATCGATGACGCCGAGTCCCAGCAGAATCTGATTCAGCACACCGTTGGTCCGCAGGATGCCGATCAGCGCATAGCTGCGCAGCAGCGAACTGGTCCAGAACGGCAAGATCACGAGCACCAGCAGGACGACTCGGATGGCCGGACGCGCGCGAGCGATGCCGTAGGCGATCGGATAGCCGATTACAAGGCATGCGAGCGTCGCCACGGTGGCGAATCGGAGCGAGTTCAGGTACGCGCCGACGTAGAGCGGGTCGCCGAGCAGGAAGCGGTAATTGTCGAACACCAGCCGGATCGTCAGCGCGCCGTCCTCGCCCCAGGCGACGAGCGGCGTGTAGGGCGGCTGCCCGATGGCCGAGGTCGCAAAGCTGATCTTGAGGACGAACAGGAACGGGACCAGGAAGAACGCGATGAGGTACAAGAGCGGCAGCGCGGTGACGACGTAGCGACCGCGCGAGTCGCGAATCTCGCGGCCCCAGGTGCCGACGACTCGGAACAGGTCGGCGACCACAGTGGCCCACATCGACCACCACGGCGAGTTCGCGGGGCGGCTGCTGTCCACCGCGATCAGCTCGTCAGCACCGCAGCATCGGCCGCGTTCCACACGAGGTAGAGCCGGTCGCCCCAGTTGTAGTGGGGATCGGCGCTGCGTGCGGCGTGGGTCTCCTGCACGCGCAGGGTCGCGCCGCTGGCCGTCTCGACGTGGTAGATCGAAACGTCGCCGAGATAGGCGATCTCCACGACCTTGCCATCGATCACGTTGTCGGCGCGGGTCGGGGCCTCTTCGGCGACGTCGATCTTCTCTGGCCGGATCGCGATGCCGATGTCGATGCCGGCCGGGACCGGTGTGCCGGAACGTGCCACGACGTCGATGCCGAGGTCGTGGGCTCGAGCGAGCACGCGGTCGCCGTCCTGCGAGAGCACGGTCGCATTGATGATGTTGACGGCGCCGATGAAACTCGCGACGAAACGCGTGGCGGGGTACTCGTAGAGGTGCGAGGGCGTCGAGACCTGGACGATCTGGCCGGCGTCCATCACCGCGATCCGCGATGACATCGTCATGGCCTCCTCCTGGTCGTGGGTGACCATGATGAAGGTCGTGCCGACGCGCTCCTGGATGTTCACGAGCTCGAACTGGGTGTGCTCGCGGAGCTTCTTGTCGAGTGCGCCGAGCGGCTCGTCGAGCAGCAGCAGCTTCGGCTGCCGCGCCAGCGCCCGCGCCAGCGCCACGCGCTGGCGCTGGCCGCCGGAAAGCTGGTCGGGCTTGCGTTTTTCGAGTCCGCTCAATCGGACCAGGTCCAGCATCTGGCTTACACGATCGGCGATCGCTGCCTTCGGCAGGCCGTCCTGCTTGAGGCCGAAGGCGACGTTGTCCGCGACCGTCATGTGTGGAAACAGCGCGTAGCTCTGGAACATCATGTTGACCGGGCGCAGGTAGGGCGGGACCCGGGTCATGTCGATGCCGTCGATCAGCACCCTTCCGCGGTCGGGCACTTCGAAGCCGGCGAGCACGCGCAGCAGCGTGGACTTGCCGCAGCCCGAGCCGCCGAGCAGGGAGAAGAACTCGCCGCGAAAGACGTCGAGGCTGACGTCGTCGACTGCGTAGACCTTGCCGTAGGTCTTGGTGACGCCCTCGATGCGGACGAAGGGCTCCTCGGCCGGATCCTGCCAGGGCTCGGCATAGCCCGGCTTGCGGGCGTTGTTCACTAGCGGCCGCTCTTGATCGAGGTCCAGGCGCGGACGCGGGCGCGGGTCTGGTCTTCGGAGAGCTTGCGTGGACTGACGAGCCGGGCCATGACCTCGCCGCTCGGGTAGACGCCCGGATCCTCGCGCACGGCCTCGGCCACCAACGGCGTCGCCGCCTGATTGGCGTTTGCGTAATTGACGTAGTCGCTGATCGCCGCGATCACGTCGGGTTGCAGGATGAACTCGATGAAGCGGTGTGCGTTGTCGCGGTTTGGCGCATCGGCGGGGATCGCCATCGAGTCGATCCAGCGCATCGCGCCCTCGCGCGGGATCGCGTAGCCGATCGCGACCCCGTTGCCGGCTTCCTCGGCCCGCGCGGCGGCCTGCAGCACATCGCCGTTATAGCCGACCGCGAGACAGATCTCGCCGTTCGCGAGGTCTTCGATGTACTTGCTCGAGTGGAAATAGCGGATGTGTGGCCGAATCGCGGCGAAGGCGGCGCGCACCGCCTCGATGTCGTCGGGGCTGGCAGCGTTGGGGTTGCGCCCGACATGGAACAAGGCGGCGGCGAAAGCCTCCTGCGACTCGTCGATCACGCTGATACCGCAGTCCGCGAGCTTCGCGGCGTTGGCCGGGTCGAACAGGATCGCCCAGGTGTCGAGCTCGATGTCGCCGAGACGCTCGCGCACCTTCGCGACGTTGAAGCCGAGACCCGTGGTGCCCCACATGTACGGCACGAGATAGGCGTTGCCAGGGTCGGCCTCGTCGCCGATCGCGGCGACGATGTCGGGATACAGATTGCCGAGGCTCGGCAGCTTCTCCTTGTCGAGCTGGCTGTACAGACCCGCCGCAATATGGCGCTGGGCGAAGGGCAGGGACGGGAACACGAGGTCGTAGCCGGTGTTACCGGTCACGAGCTTGGCTTCGAGCACCTCGTCGGAGTCGTAGACGTCATAGACGACGCGGATGCCGGTCTCGCGGGTGAAGCGTTCGAGCGTCTCTGGCGTGATGTAGTCGGACCAGTTGTAGATGTTCACGACCCCGGCCGACCGGGCCGCCGGCGCGGGCTTCGCCGTCTCGCCGTCCGATTGGGGTTCCTCGCGGCCGCCGCACGCGGCAAGACTCAGGGCGAGGGCCGCTGCAAGCGCGGCGAGCAGACGTGGGCGCATCGTCGTCGAATCCGGAAGGCGGGAGCGACCGGCATCTTCGGCAGCGCCCGAGGCCATGTCAAACGAGCGGACACGGCCGCCGGGAACGGCGCCGCTGGCTGCCGTTGGGGGCGGCCAGTCTGGCTGGATCCGACTAAATCGTTGCTCTGCATCATTGTGGTTACTGTCGGGCGATCGGTCACTCATCGCGAGCGGCCGCATCCAAGACCAACACAAGGGGAATCCAGATGACCCGCAATGCCGTCACCGTCGCGCTCTCTCTCTTGCTCGCCACCGCCGCGTCGCCCGCTCATGCCGAGGGTGTGTCCGGCAGCGTGGCTGCAACCACCGACTACGTATTCCGCGGCCTCAGTCAGACGGATGAAGGAGCGGCGCTGCAGGGGGAACTGCGCTTCGACCACGCGTCTGGCTTTTATGCGGGCCTTTGGGCATCGAACGTCGATTTCGGCTCGGCCGGGGGGGCCGGGATCGAATACGACACCTTCGTCGGTTATGCGGTGCCTTTGAACGAGTCGCTCGGCTTCGACTTTCAACTCGTCCGATACAACTATTCGGGGGTGGAGGGCGGCAATGACCTCGAATACCTCGAGTTTCTGACCAGCGTCAGCTTCAACGACCGAGTCTCGGCGACGCTCGGCTATTCGTCGGACGTCCTTGCCTCGGGCGACCGTGGCCTTTATCTCGGACTCAGCGGGTCGTATCCGCTCGCCGACAAACTGTCGCTGACCGGCGGCATCGGCCGCTACTCGCTGCCGGCGGATGCCGACTACTTCGACTGGAACCTCGGCATCGAGTGGGACGCCTCGCCGTTCACGCTGGCCCTGCAGGCCATCGGCACCGACCGCGACGCCCGCCGCACCTTCGGCTCGATCGCCGACAACCGGGTCGTGGCCTCGGTCGTTTTCGGGTTCTGAAGCATGCCGATGCCGGTCATAGGCGGGCGCGGCACGCGTGCGCCGATGACCCACCTGCTCGCACTTGCGTCAGACATGCGCCGAGAATCACATCGGGGAATCGAGGATCGGCGCTCTCCGAAATCTCGGCCAGCGGTCGTGCGCCGGCGCCCCCGAGGTGCCGTTCGGCGCGCTACGATCCGGTGCCACCCCGCTCGCCCCCAGCCGGATCGCCAAAGCAGGCTATCGATGAACGACGAGGACATTGCGCGTTTCCGGCAGCGGCTGCTCGATCTGCGGGAGGAGCTGCTCGCGTTGGCCCGCCAGGTGGAGCAATCGACGCAGGTGGTCGAGCTCGATCAGACGCGGGTCGGGCGGCTGTCGAGGATCGATGCGTTGCAGGCGCAGCAGATGGCCTTGGAGACCGAACGGCGCCGGGTGATCCAGCTGCGGCAAGTCGACGTTGCGTTGGCGAAGATCGAGCGAGGCGACTACGGCCTTTGTGCGCGCTGCGAGGCAGAGATCGATCCGAGGCGCCTTTCCGTCAACCCGCTCGCGACGCACTGCATTCACTGCGCCGATTCCACACCACCGGATTCGTGACGTGGGTTTTTTGGCACCTGGTCGTCGCCGATGCGGCGCGCCGGGCCGTCCCTCACGCTCCGCGGGCCAGCGCGGCGAGAATCTCTCCAGCCACACGCACACGCTCGGCGGCGCCTGGAAGTTCGAGGCGGATCCGGAGCTTTTCGGGACCGTCGAGCGCATAGACCCTCGGCAGCC
The DNA here is from genome assembly GCA_937924195.1 of uncultured Lysobacterales bacterium. Taxonomy (GTDB): domain Bacteria; phylum Pseudomonadota; class Gammaproteobacteria; order Xanthomonadales; family Ahniellaceae; genus UDEA-SF1. The sequence continues at coordinate 1,797 of CALDVP010000012.1, read as the reverse complement.
GTTGGACCATGCGGATGACGGTCGCCGGGTCGATCGCCGGGGCCGGTCCGAACAGCACGCGGCCGCCCATGGCGCCGAGCTCGAATCGGCGGATCCCTAGCGCGGCGGCTCGCTGGCGCAGCGCTTGCACGGCGAACAGGTGTTGGGCCGGCTCGGGCAGCGGGCCGAAGCGGTCGATCAGCTCGACCTTGAGCTCGGCCAGCGCGTCGAGGTCGCCGGCGCCGGCGATGCGCTTGTAGAGCACCAGGCGGTGGTGGACATCCGGCAGGTAGTCGTCGGGCAGCAGCGCCGGCAGATTCAATTCGACCTCCGTGTGGGCGCGGTCGTCCTCGACCTCGTCGGGGAGCTTGCCGGATTTCATCGCGCGGACCGCGCGCGCCAGCATCTCGCTGTAGAGCGAGAAGCCGACCTCCTCGATCTGGCCCGACTGCTCGTCGCCGAGCAGCTCGCCGGCGCCGCGGATCTCGAGGTCATGCGTCGCCAGCGCAAAGCCAGCGCCGAGTTCGTCGAGCGAGGCCAGCGCCTCGAGGCGCTTCTCGGCGTCGGCCGTCATCGCCTTGCGGTCCGGCACCACGAGGTAGGCATAGGCGCGGTGGTGCGAGCGTCCGACGCGGCCGCGGAGCTGGTGCAGTTGCGCGAGTCCGAAGCGGTCGGCGCGGTTGATGATGATCGTGTTCGCGTTCGGGACGTCGATGCCGGACTCGATGATCGTCGAGCACACCAGCACGTTGAAGCGCTGGCGGTAGAAGTCGCGCATCGCCTCCTCGAGCTCGCGCTCGGGCATCTGGCCATGGGCGACGCGCACGCGCGCCTCGGGCAGAAGGGCCTCGATCTCGCGCGCCTGGCGTTCGATCGAGGCGACGTCGTTGTGCAGGAAATAGACCTGACCGCCGCGGCCGAGCTCGCGCTGGAAGGCCTCGCGCATCAGCCCGGGCTCCCACTGTGTGATGAAGGTTTGCACCGCCAATCGGTGCGCGGGCGGCGTCGCGATGATCGAGAGGTCGCGCAGGCCCGCCATCGCCATGTTCAGCGTGCGCGGGATCGGGGTCGCGGTCAGCGTCAGCAGGTCGACCTCGGCGCGGAGCTTCTTCAGCTGCTCCTTCTGGCGCACGCCGAAGCGCTGCTCCTCGTCGACGATGACGAGGCCAAGGTCGCGGAAGCGCACCTCCTCGCCAAGCAGCTTGTGAGTGCCGATCACGATGTCGATCTTGCCGTCGGCGATGCGCGCGAGCGCCTCGGCGGTCTCGCGTTTGCTGCGGAAGCGCGACAGCACCTCGACCTTGACCGGCCAGTCGGCGAGCCGGTCGGTGAAGTTGCGGTGGTGCTGCTCGGCGAGCAGCGTGGTCGGCACCAGCACCGCAACCTGGCGGCCGGCGGTCGCCACGGCGAAGGCGGCGCGCAGCGCGACCTCGGTCTTGCCGAAGCCGACATCGCCACAGACCACGCGGTCCATCGCGCGCGGGGCTTCGAGGTCGGCGAGCACGGCCTCGATCGCGGCTTGCTGGTCGGGCGTTTCCTCGAACGGGAACGCCGCGGCGAACTGCTCGAGCATCGCGCGGTCGAGCTTCAGCGCGATGCCGGGCCGCGACTCGCGGCGGGCGTGGATCTCGAGCAGCTCGGCGGCCACGTCGCGGACGCGCTGCGCGGCCTTGCGCTTGGCGCGGTCCCAGGCATCGCCGCCGAGCGAGTGCAGTGGCGCCATCTCGGGCGGCGCGCCGGTGTAGCGGCTGACCAGGTCGAGCTGGGCGACCGGCACGTAGAGCTTGTCTCCCCGCGCGTACTCGAGCGCGAGGAACT
>CALDVP010000011.1 GCA_937924195.1 uncultured Lysobacterales bacterium | reverse complement strand
CCAGGGAGCCGATCCCGGTGCTGCCGACCGTCCACTACAACATGGGCGGAATCCAGTGCAACTACCATGGCGAGGTCGTGACGCTGAAGAACGGCGATCCCGACGCCGTGGTCCCGGGTCTGTACGCGATCGGCGAGGCCGCCTGCGTGTCGGTGCACGGCGCCAACCGCCTCGGCTCCAATTCGCTGCTCGACCTCGTGGTCTTCGGCCGTGCAGTCGCGAACCGCTGCGCCGAGGCGATCCGGCCAGGCACTCCGCACCCGACACTGCCGGCGACCGCGGTCGATCCGGCGCTCGCGAACCTCGATCGCGTGCGCAACGCCAAGGGCTCGCGGCCGGCGGCGGAGATCCGGCTCGAGATGCAGAGGATCATGCAGGCGGACGCCGCGGTGTTTCGCACCGGCGAGACGCTGAAGCAGGGTGTCGAGAAGATCACCGCGACCGCGAAGTCCTTCGCCGACGTCCGGATCGAGGACCGCTCGCTGGTGTGGAACTCCGACCTGATCGAGGCGCTGGAACTCCAGAACCTGCTCGGCCAGGCCGTGGCGACCCTGGTCTCGGCCGAGAACCGCAAGGAGTCCCGCGGCGCGCACGCGCGCGAGGATTACAAGGAGCGCGACGACGGGCAGTGGCTCAAGCACACGCTGTGCTGGGTCGACGGCGAGTGCGGCACGCGCATCGATTATCGCCCGGTTCACCTCAACACGCTCACCAGCGAGGTCGAGCCAGTGCCGCCGAAGGCGCGCGTCTACTGACGGCGCCCGCAACCACGCTCCCACGCATCCACCCGTATCGATCGATCCCGAGGCAAGCCGCAGATGGGCACGTTCGCACTGCCGAAGAACAGCCAGGTCAAGCCGGGCCGCCACTTCCCCGCGAAGGGGGCGAAGCGCACCCGGACCTTCAAGGTCTATCGCTGGAATCCCGATGAGGACGCGAACCCGCGTGCCGACACCTACGAGGTCGACCTGGACGCCTGCGGGCCGATGGTTCTCGACGCGCTGATCAAGATCAAGAACGAGATCGACTCCACGCTGACTTTTCGCCGTTCCTGCCGCGAGGGCATCTGCGGTTCGTGCGCGATGAACATCGATGGCACCAACACGCTCGCATGCACCAAGGCGATCGACGAGGTCAAGGGCGAAGTGCGGATCTACCCGCTGCCGCACATGCCGGTGATCAAGGACCTGGTGCCGGACTTGACGCACTTCTACGCGCAGTACGCCTCGATCCGGCCGTGGATGCGAACGCAGAGCGCGCCGCCGCCGGACCGCGAGCGCCTGCAGTCGCCGGAAGATCGCAAGAAGCTCGACGGGCTCTACGAATGCATCCTGTGTGCTTGCTGCAGCACCAGCTGCCCGAGCTACTGGTGGAATGGCGACCGCTACCTTGGTCCTGCGATCCTGCTGCAGGCCTATCGTTGGATCGTCGACAGCCGCGACGAGGACACCGGCGCCCGCCTCGACGAGCTCGAGGATCCGTTCAAGCTCTACCGTTGCCACACCATCATGAACTGCGCCCGGACCTGCCCGAAGGGCCTGAACCCGGCCAAGGCCATCGCCGAGATCAAGAAGCTGATGGTCGAGCGCCGCGGACTCTGAGCGATGGGCGACCCGCGACTGTCGCGCCTGCGTTGGCGCTGCCGTCGCGGCATGCGCGAGCTCGATGCGCTGTGCACGGGTTGGCTCGACCGGCATGGCCAATCCGCGGCCGCGGATCGACTGGCCGCCTTTGCCGAACTGCTCGAGGTCGAGGACGATCAGCTCTGGGCGTGGTGCATGGGCCGCGCCCAGCCGCCGCGCGATGACTGGCGTGCCCTGATTGACGACTTCCGCAACGCCCGTTGAACTGCGCCCGGGCGCGCCGCGCCGCTACGCGCTGCTGCTGTGCATGGCGGTCCTCGCCGCGTGGCTGGCCCTCGCCCTGAGCGGTATCGGGTCGATCGCGCGGATCGTGCTTGCGGCCATCGTCCTCGGAACCGGCTTCCGTGCGTGGTCGCGACAAGCGCGCTGGACCGGCGCCATGGTACGGGTCTGGCGCGACGGGACGGCGGAATGGCGATGTTCGGGAGAGTCCGGCGAGCGGCGGGGACGGCTGTCCGGCCATTGGCAGGCTGGGCCTCTGGTCACACTGGTGCTCGAGGCCGAAGGTAGCGCCCGTGGCCGCGAGCGCCTCGCGTTGTGGCGCGACCAGGTCGATCCCGAGTCCTGGCGCCGACTGCTGATCCTCGTGCGCCACGATCGTCATGGCGATGGCGCGATTGACTGACGCGCGACCCGCGTACGCCGCACCGGGGCGTTTTCGTACAGGGTCCGCGCCGGCCCTGCCGATAGACTCCCGGCGTCCGGACTGAAGTCCGGTTCCACGGATCCCCGATCGATGTTCCGACCGCTCTCGGCGTTCATCGGCCTGCGCTACCTGCGGGCCAAGCGTCGCAATCATTTCATCTCGTTCATCTCGCTGGTATCGATGCTCGGCATCGCGCTGGGCGTGGCCGCGCTGATCGCCGTCATCTCGGTGATGAACGGCTTCGAGAAGGAACTGCGCTCGCGGATCCTCGGCATGGTTTCGCACGCGACCGTGACCGGCTTCGGCGAGGGCATCGACGATTGGCGGCGGGCGGTCATGACCGCGCGCGAGGATCCGCGTGTGGTTGGTGCGGCGCCCTTCGTCGAGCGCGAGGTGATGATCCAGGGCCTGCGCGTCAGCGGGGCATTCCTGCGCGGTGTCGACCCGGCACTTGAATCCGAGGTGTCGGACGTCGCCGGACAAATCATCGAGGGTGACTGGAACTCGTTGGCGCCCGGAGCCTGGCGCGTGGTGCTCGGGCGCGAGCTGGCGCTATGGCTCGGTGTCGGCGTCGGCGACACGGTGACGATCTACGCGCCCTCGCTGCGATCGACGCCGGCCGGAACGCTGCCGACGCTGCGCCAGTTCACGGTCAGCGGCATCTTCGAGGTCGGCATGGCCGAGTACGACCGCGGCATGGCGATCGTCCATCTCGAGGACGCTTCGCGCTTGATGCGGATGGGCGGCCAGGTCTCCGGCGTCCGGCTCAAGCTCGAGGACCTGTTCCGCGCCTGGGTCGTGGCCTCGGATCTCGCCGAGCGGCTGGGCGGGTTATACCGGGTCCGCGACTGGACCCAGGAGCACAGCAACTTCTTCCGCGCGGTCCAGACCGAGCGCATGGTGATGTTCGTGATCCTCTCGCTGATCGTCGCGGTCGCTGCCTTCAACCTGGTGTCGACGCTGGTGATGTTGGTCACCGACAAGCAGTCCGACATCGCGATCCTGCGCACGCTCGGAGCCACGCCCGGCACCGTGATGGGCGTGTTCGTGATCCAGGGCATGGTCTCGGGCGTCATCGGGATCGTCGCGGGCGTGATTGGCGGCGTGCTGCTCGCGATGAACGTGACCAACGTGATGCGCTTCCTCGAGGCCGCCTTCGGCTTCCAACTGATGCCGGCCGAGATCTACTACATCAACGAGCTGCCATCGGACCTGCGCGCCGGCAACGTCATCACGATCACGGTGCTGGCCTTCCTGATGTCGCTGCTCGCGACGCTCTATCCCGCGTGGCGCGCCGCGCGCACCCAGCCGGCGGAGGCGCTGCGTTATGAGTGAGTCCGTGCTGCGTGCCGTGGGCGTCGGCAAGACCTATATCGACGGGGCCCTGCGCACCGAGGTCCTCTCCGGCATCGACCTCGACGTGCGCGCCGGCGAGACGGTCGCGATCGTCGGTGCCTCGGGTGCGGGCAAGAGCACGCTGCTCCACATCCTCGGCGGCCTCGACCTACCCACGGTTGGCATGGTCGAGGTCATGGGCCGACCGATGGCGCGCCTGTCCGACCGTGAGCGCGGCCTGCTGCGGAACCGCGCGCTGGGCTTCGTCTACCAGTTCCACCATCTGCTGCCCGAGTTCACGGCCACCGAGAACGTGGCCATGCCGTTGCTGATCGCGGGCGTCGCGGTCGCCGAGGCGGAGCGTCGCGCGAACGCCTTGTTGGCTCGGGTCGGGCTCGGCGAGCGCCTGCGCCACAAGCCGGGCGAGCTGTCCGGCGGCGAGCGCCAGCGCGCCGCGATGGCGCGCGCCCTCGTGACCCGGCCCGCCTGCGTGCTCGCCGACGAGCCGACCGGGAACCTCGACGAAGCCAACGCCGAGTCGGTCTATGCGCTGATGCTGGAACTCAACCGCGAAATCGGGACCAGCCTCGTGCTGGTCACCCACGACCGGCGGCTCGCGGCACGCATGGGCCGCACCCTGCAACTGAGCCACGGCGGGCTCGAGCCGGCCTGAGGATCATCCGATGGCGATCCTGGAGGTCGTCGGCGGGATCGCGAGCCCGGGGCTGCCACGGCCCGAGACCCGGGTGGCCGCGCGTGGCCATCCGCTGCTGGCGCCGCGCCACGCGCTGGCGCTGCTCGCGGGCGTGCTGTGGGTCCAGTGGTGGGCCGCGTTGCCGCCGCTGGCGCTCTCGGCGCTCATGCTGGGTGTCGCGGCGCTAGGCCTTTGGCGCTGGCCGCGGACGCGGTGGGCATGCGCGATGGCGTTCGGGATCGCGCTCGCGGCGATCCACGGCACGCTCGCGGTCGATGCGCGCTGGCCGGCAGACCTCGACGGGGTCGATGCGGAGGTCGTCGGCGTCGTGGTCGGGATTCCGGCGCGCGACGCGCGCGCCCTGCGCTTCGAGATCGAGCCGCGCGGGGCCGTCGCCGGCGGCGTGGAGGTTCCGGTCGGCGGCCGCTGGCGGTTGTCCTGGCATGGTCGCGCGGTTGCGCTCCGTCCCGGCGACGTGGTGACACTGATCGCGCGCGTGCGCGTGCCGCGTGGCCTCGCCAATCCGGGCACCTTCGACTTCGAGCGTTACGCGATCGAGCGTCGTATCGCCGCGACCGGCAGCGTGCGGCGGCTGCTTGCCCATGAGCCGGCGGCCGCGACCACGATCGACGGAGCGCGGGCGATGGTGTCTCGCTGGATCGCCGAGGAACGTGGTGAGGGCGTCACGGCGGCACTGCTGCGCGCGCTCGCCGTGGGCGATCAGGCGCCGGTCGAGGACCACGCGTGGTGGGTGTTGCGGGCGACTGGAACCACACATCTCGTTGCGATCTCGGGTTTCCACGTTGGACTCGTGGGCGGCGTCGCGGCGCTGCTCGTCGGTCTCGTGCTGCGGCTCGCGCCGCGGGTGGGTCTCGCCTGGCCACGCCGTCAGGTTCAGGCGCTGGCGGCGCTCGGCGCCGCCTTTGGCTACAGCCTGCTCGCCGGGATGTCGATCCCGGTGCAGCGTACGCTGGTGATGATCGCGGTCGTCCTCGGCGCGGTGCTGCTGCGGCGTCCGCTGGGTCCGTGGTCGGCGCTGTCGCTGGCCGCGGTCGCGGTGCTGCTATTCGACCCGCTGTCAGTGCTGAACCCGGGCTTCTGGCTGTCCTTCATCGGCGTCGCGTGGCTGCTGTTCTGCCTCGGAGCGCGCTCGCGCGAGGACTGGTTCCGGACCTTCGGTCGCGCGCAACTGGTCAGCGCGCTGGGCCTCTTGCCGATCACGTTATGGTTTTTTCAGCAAGGCTCGCTGGTCGGGCCGCTGGCGAACGTGATCGCCGCGCCGTGGATCAGCTTTGTCAGCGTGCCACTGGTGCTCGCTGCGACCGCGTTGTGGCCGGCGGCGCCGGAGCTTGCATCCGCCGTGCTCGCGGTCGCCGATCGGGCCACCGCGCTGCTGTGGTCGATCCTCGAGCAGATGGCCACCTGGCCGGGATCGGAGTGGCATCTGCCCGAGCCCGATCCGCTCGCGGTGGTACTGGCGCTCGTCGGCGTGGCGATGCTGGTCGCGCCTCGCGCGGTGCCGGGCCGGGCGCTCGGCCTCGTTCTGCTCCTGCCGCTGCTGGTGCCGAGAATCGACCGGCCGGTCGAGGGCGCCTTCGATGTCCGGATCGTCGATGTCGGGCAGGGCCTGGCGGTGCTGGTCACCACGCGACGGCACGCGCTGCTCATCGATACCGGCGCTTCGTACGGCCGCGGGTCGCTGGCCAGGCGCGTGGTCGTACCGACACTGCGCGCTGCCGGCGTGCAACGGCTCGATGGCTTGCTGGTCACCCATATGGACAATGACCACGCCGGGGGAATGGAAGACATCGTCTCGGCCTTCGATCCGGATTGGCTGCGCCGAGGCGGTCGCGGCGAGCTCGGGCTTCCGTGTCGCGCGGGTGACGACTGGCGCTGGGACGGCGTCGATTTCCGCGTCCTGCATCCGCCGCCGCACTTTCCAGAACTCGGCAACGACAGCGCCTGCGTGCTCGCGGTCGGCCAGGGAGCCGGGCGTCTGCTGATCCCCTCCGACATCGGCGGCGCGGTCGAGTCGATGCTGATCCGCGCCGCGGGCGAGGCGCTGCGCAGCGCGGTATTGGTGGTGCCGCACCACGGCAGC
>CALDVP010000010.1 GCA_937924195.1 uncultured Lysobacterales bacterium | reverse complement strand
GGGACGCTCGCTACGTCGCCTCGCAGCCCTGGCCGTTCCCGGCCTCGCTGATGGTCGGCTTCGAGGCCGAAGCATCCCAGCCGCTCGCCGCGATCGCCATCAACGACGAACTGGCCCATGCCTTGTGGATCGGCGCCGACGAACTGCTCGTACGCAGCGCCAGCGGCACGCTGCTGTTGCCACCGGCCCAGTCGATCTCCTACCACCTGATCGCGGACTGGTGCGAACGCATCAGCGGCCGCCGGCCCAACCCGGGGCCAATGCTGGTCACGCCGCGCTGATCCGACGACGCGCGGCGGCACCCCAGGTCGGGCGATAGACTTCGCGTTCACGCTCCCAGACGGATCCCATGGGCCACACGCTGATCGCCGCCGTCATCGCGCTGGTCGTCGGACACGCACTGCCCGACCTCGGGCGCCTGCGGCGCTTCGACTGGCTGCCAGCCTGGACGCGCCTCGTCGATCGGCTCGGCGGGGTCGCGCCGTGGATCTCGGTGCTGCTGGTACTGCTTCCGCCATTGCTGCTGCTTGGACTGCTGCAGTGGGCGCTCGCCGGCAAGGCCTTTGGCCTCGCCTCGCTGGCGCTCGGCGTCGTGGTCCTGTTCTACGCGTGGGGACCGCGTGATCTCGACCTCGACGTCGAGGCCGTCGCGACCGCGCCCGACGCCGATCGCCGCGCCAGTGCGCTCGAGAGTCTCGGGCTTCCGGCGGCCGGCATGCTCAGTCCGACCCAGGCGGTCGATGCGGTGTTCACCGAAGCGCTGCGGCGCTGGTTCGCGGTGCTGTTCTGGTTCGCGCTGCTGGGACCGGTCGGCGCGCTCGGCTACCGGATGGTCGCGCTGCTGGCCCGCCGCGACGGCGTGGCCGATCCCGGCGACTCGGCGCGGCGAGCGATTCACGAGACGCTGGCCCGGGCACTCGAGTGGGCGCCAGCACACTTGATGACGCTCGCACTCGCGATCGCCGCGGACTTCGACGCCGTCGCCCGTGCCTGGCGCGACTTCCACGCCGAGCGCGGCGATTGGTTCACGCTCGACGCCGGCTTCCTGAAGGCCGCCGCACGCGCCAGTGTCGACGCCGACATCGAACTCGACCCGGCGCTGATCGATGCGCGCGCCGGCATCGCCGAACTCGAGGAGGCCCTCGGCCTCAACTGGCGCGTGCTGATCGTCTGGGGCATCGTGTTCGCGCTGATGGTGCTGGCCGGCCTGATCGGCTGAGCACTGCGACGGCGAGCCGCCCCGCCGACGCGCGGCATCGCCTCGCCCGAAGCGCGCGGTCGTCTCAGCGCCTCTTCGGCAGGTAGAGGTCGGTGATCGTGCCCTCGTAGACCTCGGCCGCCATCCCGACCGACTCGGACAGGGTCGGATGCGGATGGATCGTGAGCCCGATATCGGCCGCCACCGCGCCCATCTCGATCGCGAGCGCGGCCTCGGCGATCAGGTCGCCGGCATTGGGACCGACGATCCCGGCGCCGAGCACGCGATGCGTCGCCTCGTCGAAGATCAGCTTGGTGAAACCCTCGGTGCGGCCGATGCCGATCGCGCGGCCGGAGGCCGCGTGTGGGAATCGGCCGACACCCACATGCAGGCCGCGCGCCCTGGCCTCCGCCTCGGTGAGCCCGACCCAGGCGACCTCGGGATCGGTGTAGGCGACCGACGGGATCACGCGCGCGACGAACTCGCGCTTCAGGCCCGCCGCGACCTCGGCCGCGACCTTGCCCTCGTGCGACGCCTTGTGCGCGAGCATCGGCTGACCGACGAGATCGCCGATCGCGAAGATGTGCGGGACGTTCGTGCGCAGCTGCCGGTCGACCGCGATGAAGCCGCGCGCGTCGACCGCGACGCCGGCGGCCTCGGCGCCGATCCGGCCGCCATTCGGGGCGCGCCCGACCGCGCACAGCACGCGGTCGAAGGTCTCGGGCGGCAGCGGCCCCTCCGGACCCTCGCAGTGCGCGACGAGGCCGTCCGCGCCCTGCTCGAGCCGTGTCACCTTGGTCTTCAAGTGGATCGCGCCGTAACGCTTGCGCAGGCGTTGCTCGAGCGGCCGGACGAGGTCCGGGTCGGCGCCTGGCATCAGCTGGTCCTGGAGCTCGACCACGATGACCCGGCTGCCGAGCGCGTCGTAGACGCAGGCCATCTCGAGACCGATGATGCCGCCGCCGATCACGAGCAGTCGCTTCGGGATCTCGGCGAGCATCAGCGCATCGGTCGAGTCCATCAGCCGCGGATCACCCCACGGTAGGCCCGGCAGCTTCACCGGCTGCGAGCCGGCGGCGATGATCGCGTGGCGAAAGCGCACCCGCTTGTTCCCGTCCGCCGTCTCGACCTCGATCTCGTGCGGCGAGACGAAGCGCCCGGTGCCGGTCACGCGCGTGACCTTGCGCTGCTTTGCCATCCCGGCGAGGCCCTGCGTCAGCTGGCCGACGACCTTGTCCTTGTAAGCGCGCAGCGCCGGCAGGTCGATCTCGGGCGCGCCGTAGCGCAGTCCCATCGCCGCGCCGTGCGCAGCCTCGTCGATCACGCGCGCGGTATGGAGCAACGCCTTCGACGGGATGCAGCCGACGTTGAGACAGACCCCGCCGAGCGTCGGATAGCGTTCGATCAGGACCACGCGCTGCTCGAGGTCGGCGGCGCGAAAGGCTGCGGTGTAGCCACCTGGTCCCGAGCCCAGCACCGCGACGTCGCACTCGAAGTCCGGGGCACGCCCGGAGGCGGGCACAGCGACGCTCGCGGGGGTCGGCGGGGCACTCTCGACCGTCGCCGATGCGGCAGGCGTCGACCGCGGCGCTGCTTGAGCAGGAGCCGCGACCGCTTTCGGAGTCGTCGCGTCCGCGGCGTCGACGGCCTCGACCCGCGCGACCACGGTGCCCTCGGAGACGGTGTCGCCGAGCGCGACCAGCAGCTCGACGACGCGGCCGGCGACCGGGCATGGCACTTCCATCGTCGCCTTGTCGGATTCGAGCGTGACCAGGCCCTGGTCGGCGCGCACCGTGTCGCCGGGCGCGACCAGCAGCTCGATCACCGGCACGTTCTGGTAATTACCGATGTCGGGGACGCGGACTTCGATCGTCGCCATCGCAGCTCCCTCCTTCACAGCAACAACCGGCGCACGTCACCGAGCACCTCGGCGAGGTAGGCGGCGAAGCGTGCGGCGTCGGCACCGTCGATGACGCGGTGGTCGTAGGACAACGACAGCGGCAGCATCAGCCGCGGCCGGAACTCGGTGCCGTTCCAGACCGGCTCGGTCGCGGCCTTCGAGACGCCGAGGATCGCGACCTCGGGCGCGTTGACGATCGGCGTGAACGCGGTGCCGCCGATGCCGCCGAGCGAGCTGATCGAGAAGCAGCCGCCGGACATGTCGGCCGGGGTCAGCTTCTTCGCGCGCGCCTTCCGGCTGACCTCGCCGAGCTCACGCGCGAGCTCGAGCAGCCCCTTGCGGTCGCAGTCGCGGATCACCGGCACCACGAGGCCGTCCGGCGTGTCGACCGCGATGCCGACGTGGAAGTAGCGCTTCAGGACCAGTTCCTCGCCGCCGGGCGCGAGCGAGGCGTTGAACTGCGGGTAGCGCCTGAGCGCCGCGACCACCGCCTTGATCAGGAAGACGAGCGGCGTCAGCTTCAGGTCCGGATTGCGCTGCGCCTCGGCCTTGCGGAAGGACTCCATCTCGGTGATGTCGGCGCGCTCGAACTGGGTGACGTGCGGGATCATCACCCAGTTGCGCGCGAGGTTCGCACCAGACAGACGCTTGATCTTCGACAGCGGCTGGCGCTCGATCGGGCCGAACTTCGCGAAGTCGACCTCGGGCCACGGCAGGAGGCCCAGCGCCACGCCGGAGCCGCCATCGGCGGCGGCCGCGGGCGCGGCGGGCGTCGCGAGCGTGCGCTTGACATAGGCTTTGACGTCGTCCTCGAGGATACGGCCGTTGCGGCCGCTGCCGACGACCTTCGCAAGATCGACGCCGAGCTCGCGCGCGAAGGCGCGCACCGCCGGCGTGGCGTATGGCGCGTTGCCGGGGATCAGCGGGGTCGGGTCGGTCGGCACGTGCGCGGCGACCGGCTGCGCATGCGCCGCCGGCGCGGGCGGTGGGGCTACTTCCGGCGCGGCCGCCTGCGCTGCACGCGCGGTCCCTGCTGGCGGCGTCACGCCCGGCGCACTCGGCGCCGATGCGGGCGGAGGCGTCGCGGGCGCCCCGACCTCCGCGGGCAGTGCGTCCGACGCCGGCGCGGCCTCCTCGATCAACGCCACGAGATCCCCTTCCGACACCGTGTCGCCGACCTTGACCTTGAGTTCCCGGACCACCCCGGCGAACGGCGCCGGCACCTCCATCGTCGCCTTGTCGGACTCGAGCGTGACCAGGCCCTGGTCGGCCTTGACCGTGTCGCCGACCGCCACCAGCAGCTCGATGACCGGGACGCCCTGGTAGTTGCCGATGTCCGGCACTCGCGCTTCCTTCGCCATGGATCCTCCTCCGCCTCTGTTTGCCGCAGCCTTCAGTCGACGACGCGCGGCGTGACCGCGATGTTGCCGCGCATCGCCTTCGAATACGGGCTGATCTGGCGCGCGGCCGCCACCAGCGCCTCGGCCGTCTCGCGGTCGGCACCGCCGATGCGCGCGGCGTGGCCGACCACGAACAACCGCTCCGGATGGGTCGTCTGCGGCCGGTCGGGTCCGCCCAGCGCTCTCGGGATCGACCGGATGAGCCCCGGCAGGCCATCCCCGGTCTCGGCGTGGCCGTCGCGCCCGCCGACCACGTTCGCGGATGCGGTGCAGAGATGGCTCATCGGAATCGCTCCTCGTCGCCGCGGGCCGCGACGCTAGCACGGCCGGCCGCGTCGTTCAGGTGTCGCCGGCCCCGCGACCGGACCCGAGCGCACCACGGAGCGCTGCCAGCTCCGAGCGCAGCTCGGCAAGCTCGGCGGAGATCCGCTGGAACGAGCGTCGCATCTCGCGGGTCTGGTCGGCCTGGCTCTCCTCGAGGTCGTGCTCGACCTGGGCCTGCATCGCGTTGACGATCACCGCGATGAACAGGTTCAGCACCGCGAAGGTCGAGACCAGGATGTAGACGAGGAAGAAGACCCAGGCCCACGGCAGCTCGGCCATCACCGCGCGGGCGACGTCGGGCCAGCCCTCCAGCGTCATCACGTGGAACAGCGTGAATAGCGAGGCGCCGAGCGAGCCGAAGTACTCGGGCGCCGCGGACCCGAATAGCCCGGTCGCCATGACCGCGGCGACGTAGACGAGCAGACCCAGCAAGGCCACGATCGAGCCCATACCTGGCAGCGCCGCGAGCAGCGCCGCCACCACCCGCCGCATGCTCGGCACCCGCGACACGAGGCGCAGCGCCCGCAGTACGCGGAGGGCGCGGAGGACCGAGAAAGCGGCGGTCTGCGGAATCAACGCAACCGCGACCACGGAGAAATCGAAGCCGTTCCACGGGTCGCGGAAGAATGCGCCTCTGGCCACGCCGAAACGCAGGCCGATCTCGACCACGAAGGCCGCGATGATGATCCGGTCGATCCAGTCTAGCCACCCACCCCAGGCGCTCTCGAACGCGGGGACCGCCTCGAGGCCAAGGGTAACCGCATTGATCACGATCAGCAGGATGACCGCGCGCTCGAAACGCGGGTGCTCGACGACTGTGCGGAGGCGTTGTCGCACCGAAGCGATCGGTGCGCCGTGGGTGTTGGTCATGGCATGGTCACTGGCGGCCTCGTCGCGGCCGCGTCGTGCGCATTCTCGCAGAGGCCGTCGCTGCGATCAGAACGTCCAGGTGACCTGCGCGTAGCCATATCGGGGGTCGCCCTCGCCGGTCGAATTCGGCGCGCTTCGGGGGAAGCGACCGAGATCGAGATAAGAGGCGCCAATCTCGAGCCGCACTGCATCGCGCACCAGCCAGTGACGCACCCGGAGGTCGGTCGACAGTCCGATCGATCGACCCGAGCGACCGGTGACATCGCGCACGCGCGCCACCACCCAGGCATCGCTCGCCTGCGCGAGCCGTGCGCGCTTGAAAGCCATGCGGACATCGGTATCAGGGCCCGGGTGCGTCTCGATGCGGACGCCCGGCGCATCGATGTTGGCTGGCGTCAGCGGGCCATGGATGCCGGTATTGCCAAGGTCGGTGCGGCGCGCGCCGAACAGCCGCTCGTACTGGTCGAAACGATCATCCGAGGGGTCCCGGTCACCGGTCGCGTAATCCCAGTCGATGCCGATCCGGGTTCTCCAACGATGATCCATCGAATAACCGACGTGGGCATGGACGGTCCGCGCCCGCACACGCAGCGGTCGAAGGTCATCGGGTCGACTGGTCGCGCGGCGGTTCCCGAAACGCCATGCGACCTCGGCTTCGGCGTCCCAACGACCGGCGGCGGGCGCAAGGAACATGCGGACGCCGGGCGTCACGTAATGTCGGTTCGGCGTCGGGAAGCGACGACTGTCTTCTTCATCGAGGGTGTAGGCGTAGGCCTCGAGTCGAAATCCGCGGATTCGCTGCGGCCAGGCGTCGTGGCGGATCCAGTGCAATGCGCCCACCCGGCGATTCCATTGCTCACGATCGGCCTCGATGCGATTGTGGCGCAGGCTCTCGAAATCATTCGGCAGCTTGGCTACCGGTGCGACATAGACCAGGTGCCAGGCGTCCCGCTCGCCACGCCACTGGCCGTGGATGCCGGAGTAGTTGAGGATCACGTTCGCGAACTCGACCCGCTCGAGCTGTCGGCGGCTGCCGATGTCGATGGTCTGACGTCCCAGCGTGATCGAACCGCCCGGCGCGCCGTGGCCGAGGGGCAGGCGCGCATAAGCCTGCAACACGTCGGCGGCTGCGACCTGACTGGTCGACAGGAACGACCCGTCGTCGTCGAGTTCGTGCCTCGAATCCTGCAACTCGATGCCGAAGGCGACGAACCCGGTCTCACGCTCGACCGCGAGCAGCGTCCGGAACGCCAGCGCCTGATCGCTGCCACCCAATCCGGCCCGGTACTGGTTGCCTAGGAACTCGATTCGAGCCCGCACCTCGCCGCGGAGCCGCCAGTCCGCTCCATCCGCACCGGCCGCCGGCAGCGCCGCCACAAGGCCGGCCACCGTCGCAGCGATACCGATTCGTCGCATGGTGCCGATCCCGTTGCCACAACCGCCGAAGCATGCCGGTCGAAGATGACGAACCCTGACCCGACCTGCACGCCGGTTCCCAGCCCCGGATGCACCCGCGGCTACTGGCCCTGCGCCTGCGAGTAACCCGGCACGCCGTCGAAGTCATAGAGCTGCTCGCACTTGACGAAGTCGAGCCCCCGCTGCTGCAGGCGGCCGAGCAGCAGCACGACGTCGACGTTGTCGATCTCCGGACGGTCCCGACGCGCGACGAAACGACAGCGCCAGTGGTCGGTGCGAAAGGTCTCAGGCAGCCCATCGGGCCAGACCTTGACACCGCGGTTGGTGATGAGCTGGAGGTCCAGCAAGCCGTCGGCGGCCTGCTTCAGCATCCGGGCGAGCAGCTCTGGATCGCGTTCGCCAAGATCCCAGTGCATGAACACGTCGACGCCGACCAGGGTTTTGCGGCAGGCCCGCGGCTCGGCAGCGCGCGCGGTGATCGCGGCGAGGTCGAGCGGCGCGCGCACCGGATACGCAGCCTTCGCCAGTCGCCGCGGCGCTTCGCCGAGTCGCGCCACGACCGCGCAGGCAAAGCCCCGGGTGCCAACGCGCTGCCGGGTCGAGGCGCCGGCGACATCGGCGGTGTGGACGCCGTCCTCGAGCGTACGCAGCCAGGCATTGTGGACGCGCTCGGCGACCGCGTTGCGACCGAGGTGAACCAGCATCATCACTGCGGACAACAGCAGGCCCGACGGATTGGCAAGGTCCTTTCCGGCGATGTCGGGCGCCGAGCCGTGCACCGCCTCGAACATCGCCAGCGACGGGCCGATGTTGGCCGACGGTGCCATACCAATGGAGCCCGCGACTTCCGCAGCGACGTCGGAAACGATGTCGCCATAGAGGTTCGGCGCCAGGATCACGTCGAAGCGCTCGGGGCGCGTCGCGATCCGGGCAGTGCCAATGTCGACGATCAGGTGCTCGGTCTCGATCTCCGGATAGTCGCGCGCGACCTCGAGGAACACCTGGTGGAAGAGACCGTCGGTCATCTTCATGATGTTGTCCTTGGTCAGGCACGTGATCCGCCGACGACCGTTGGCACGCGCCCACGCGAACGCGTAGCGCGCGATCCGCTCGCAACCCGGTCGCGTGATCAGCTTCAGACACTGCATCACCTCGTCGGTCTGACGGTGCTCGATGCCGGCGTAGGTGTCCTCCTCATTTTCGCGGATCACGACCACGTCCATCCGCGCGGGTCCCGCCAGCACCGGCGCGTAGCTGACGCACGGTCGGACGTTCGCGAACAGACCGAGGCGCTTGCGCAGGGTCACATTGAGGCTTTTGTAGCCGCCGCCCTGGGGCGTGGTCAGCGGGGCTTTCAGGAGCACCCGGTGGCGGCGCAGACGCTCCCAGGTGTCCGGCGCAATGCCGGAGGCGTGGCCGGCCAGATACTCGGCTTCACCCATCTGCAGTTCGACCGCAGCGAGGCCGGCTCCTGCGGCCTCCAGCACTGCAACGACCGCGTCCGAGATCTCCGGACCGATGCCGTCACCACGCGCGATTGCGATCCGGCCTTCCAGTGCAGGCGTTTCAACGACGGAAGCGGATGTGAGGACTGCGTTGTGTATCATCGCGTTCAGCTCCTTCCCGGCTTTACGGAAGAAATTCATGGCCGCGAAATCTAAAGCAAGAAAGACTGTTCGTCAATCACGCAGACCGCCTCCGGTCGCCTTGCACCCACTCCTCGATCCGACCCACCACTGGACCTTCCTGTCGAACCACGGCCACGTGCTGGTGTGCCTGGCGCGCAACCCGGACGCGCGCGTGCGCGACGTGGCGGCCGCGGTCGGCATCACCGAGCGCGCGGTCCAGAACATCCTCGGCGACCTCGAAGACGGCGGCGTGTTGACGCGCGAGCGCATCGGGCGGCGCAACCACTACGACCTGCACTTCGACATCCCGCTGCGGCACCAGCTCGAAGCACATCGCACCGTTGGCTCGCTGCTGCGCATGGTGCTGACGCCCCCGGAGCTGAAAGCGCTGGGACTCTGACCCCACGCCGACCCGGCGTCACGAGCTTCCGAGCGGCGCCATGCCGGCGACACCCGACGCCATGCCCGCCCCACCAATCCCCGTCTCGCTGGTGCTCGGCTCCGGGGGCGCGCGGGGCCTCGCCCACATCGGCGTGATCCGCGCGCTCGAGGCCGACGGCCGCTACGCGATCCACGCCGTCACCGGAACCTCGATCGGCGCCCTCGTCGGGGGCCTGCACGCCGCCGGCTGCCTCGATGCCTACGCCGACTGGGTGAGCGGACTCTCCCGCGCCGACGTGCTCGGCCTGCTCGACTTCTCGTTCACCGGTCGCGGCTTGGTCGAAGGCGAACGCGTCATGCGCCACCTGATCGGCATGGTCGGCGACGTGCGGATCGAGGAACTGCCGATCCCGTTCACCGCGGTGGCCTCGGACATCTTCCGCCGCCAGGAGGTCTGGCTGACGCGCGGCTCGCTGTTCGAGGCGATCCGTGCCTCGATTGCGATTCCGGGCCTGTTCACGCCGGCCGAGGTCGACGGCCGCACCCTGGTCGACGGCGGCCTGCTGAGCCCGCTGCCGCTGGCGCCGGCACAAGGCCACTCGACCGATCGCACGATTGCGGTGTCGCTGAACGGCGCGCCGTGCGGTTCACCGGCCGCGCCGGCCGAACCGACCACGCCGAGCGACGACGCCGACCCGGATGCACCGGTGTCCTTCGCGCTGCTGGAACGGCTCAAGGCCGGTGCCCGCAAGGTCCTGGGGCCGCCGAAGCCGGCCACGGGAGACGGCGCGCTCGACACCATCGCGCGCTCGATCGAGGCGATGCAGGACCGGATCGCCCGCTACCAGAGTGCCGCCTACCGGCCGGACCTGCTGATCGAGGTTCCGGTCGACGCCTGCGGCGTCCTCGACTTCCATCGTGCGCGCGAGCTGATCGCACTCGGCGAACGCCTGGCACGCGAGGCGCTGGCCCGCGACACGGCCTGCACGGCGCCACGGATCCTCTGACGGACCCGCGGGAGCGGGTCAGGGCGACAGCTCGTGATCTGTGTCCGGACGCAGCGAGGCCAGCCAGGTCGCGATCGCACCAACCTCGCCCTCGTCGAGGTGGTACATCCGCGCGCCGGTGCCAACCGGCGGGTGATGCCGGCCCTCGCGCGCGAAGTCGCGCAGCTGGCGCACCAGGTAGGCGCGGTTCTGCCCGGCCAGACGCGGGATTTCGTCGGCGCCGAGGAAGGCCGGCCCATGGCACGACGCGCAGTCATGCCGCTCGGCCGCCTCGGCGCCGGCGGCGAGTGCGAGTTCGGAACCGACCGGATCGCCGCCCGGCGCCCACGGCAGCGCCGAGATTCGCGCGGCGTAGGCGCTCACCGCCCTGTCGTCGAGATCGACGGTAAAGGCCGGCATCGGGAAGCCCTCGCGGTGGCGCTCCCGGAACGCGCGCAACTGATTGCGCAGATAGCCTTCGTTCTGGCCGGTGATGAGAGGCACCGCGGCCGCCGGATTGCCGGGGCGATGACAGGCCAGGCACTGTTCGAGCGGACCGTCCTGGCCGTTTGGCTCGCTGTCACGGGCCAACGCGGATCCAGCACCGACCATCAGCAAGGGCGCCGCAAGCGCCAACCATCGCATCCATCCCTCGTTCCGATCCATACCATCCTCCGGCGACGCTTGTCGCCTCGATGCGGTCAGCTCCGTGCGGCGCGCAGCGCCGCCGTCAGCACCCGGGCCTCGATCCGCTCGCCAAGGCTACTCGGGGTGGCGAGCCGCATGCGCGCCAGTTCGGCAGCCACGTCCTCGCCCGGTGCGCCGCGCAGGATGCCTCGCGCGAGCGCGGCCAGACGGCCACGCCGCGTCGCGGTCTGCGCCTTCAGCGCCGTCAGCGCGCCGACCAGCCGCTGCTCGACCGCATCGAACTCGCTACCGAAGGGCCAGGTCGCGAACAGGCCACGGCGTTCGAGCGGCGCGAAGGCCTCGGCCAGAAACTCCGGCGTGTTGCGCCGCCAAGCGTCGGGCACGACGAAGTCGCGGCGCAGCTTGCCGGCGGCCTTGGCCTCGGCCACCAGGCCATCGATGAAGCGCGCATCGGTGATCGCGAGCATCCGCTCGATCACCGCCTCGTCGTGCTGACCGCGCAGGTCGGCGATCCCGTACTCGGTCACGACCAGGTCGCGCAGGTGCCGCGGGATCGTGACGTGGCCGTAGCGGTACAGGATCGACGATGTGACGCGCCCGGCGCTCTCGCGGGTGGCGCGGACCATGATGATCGAGCGCGCGTCGGGCAGCGCGTGCGCCATCGCAACGAAGTTGTACTGGCCGCCTACGCCGCTGACCACGCGCCCGTCCTCGAGCCCGTCCGAGACCGCGGCGCCGAGCAGGGTCCCCATCATCGCGGTGTTGAAGAAGCGCGCCTGGTGACGCTGTGCGACGTCGAGCAGCTCGCGGCCGCCGTAGAGCTCGTTGATGTCCGACACGCGGGTCATGTCGAAACCCTCGAAGTCCTCGCCCTCGAGGGTGCGCAGCCAGTCGTAAAGCTGGTGGGAGCCGAGGAAGAAGGCGCCGTGCAGGTAGCGGCCATTGCGCAGCCGGCGGCCGGCGATGATCGCGGCGAGCGCGTGGCGGGTGGCGTGATCGAGCAGGTCGCTCGACAACACGCGGCCGTCGGGCAGGCTCAGCGTGCCG
>CALDVP010000009.1 GCA_937924195.1 uncultured Lysobacterales bacterium | reverse complement strand
GGGGAGCATCTCGCGCGTCTCGCGTAGGCCAAAGCCGCGCCAGACGGACTCGGAACGTCGCGCGCGGCCCGCGCGCCCTCAACGCCCGGTGGGCGCGATCTTGCCGGTCTGCTCGAGTCGCCGCAGGTACTTCTCGTTGAGCATCGTATGCCGCGAGCGGAGGTCCACCTCGCGGCCGCCGATGAAGGCCAGGGTCGGGTCGGTGCGGATGTCGAGCGGATCGCCGCGGGTCACGAAGAGCGTCGCATCCTTGCCGACGTCGAGCGAGCCGAGCCGGTCGGCGACACCGAGAATCTCGGCCGCCGACAGCGTGATCGCCCGCAGCGCGGCGCCGCGGTCGAGGCCGTAGGCCGCCGCGGTCGCGGCGTGGTACGGCAGGTTGCGCGCGTTCCATTCGAAGTCGCCCGTCTGGGTCGCGATCGCGAACGGGACGCCCACCGCGGCAAGCCTGGCCGGATTCGCGAACACCGCGTCAAAGGGGTCCGAACGCCGTAACGGCAGGCGATGGATGCCGCCGACGATCACCGGCACGCGCCGCGCGGCGAGCAGTGGAGCCACGCGCCACGCCTCGAGGCCACCGACCAGCACCATCCGCAGCCCATGCTCGGCCGCAAAGGCGAGCGCAGACTGGATCGACTCGAGGTCGTCGGCGTGGATGAAGGCGGGCATCTGCCCGTCCAGCACCGGCCGCATCGCCTGCCAGCGCAGGTCCGGCTGGCGCACGCGACCGCCGCGGTCGGCCTCGCGCCAGGCAAGGGCGTCACGCATCGCGGCCACGAGAGCCTCGCGCTTGTCGCGCTGCGCCTTGCGCGACTGCTCCACCAGCGGCTCGGGCAGGAAGTCAGGCACCAGCAGGCTCGGCCAGTGGATGTGCAGGCCGATCGGGGTCTTGATCGTCATTTCCTCCCAGGTCCAACCGTCGAGGCCGACCAGCGCGGACTGGCCAGTGACGACGCCGGTCGCGCCGGGCTGCGGCACCGACAGCGCGACCAGTACGCCGTTGGCGCGCGTGACCGGAATCATCTCGCTGTCCGGATTGAGCGCGATCGCGACCCGCGTGTTAGGGTTGACTGGACCGACCTCGGCGATGTCGACGGTCGGACGCGCGGCCGAGACCTCGACGAGGCCCATCACCGTGTTGGCGTTGATCAGGCCCGGATAGACGTGCTGGTCACGCGCCTCGATGACGCGAGCGCCTGCCGTCGACACCTCGGCGCCACCGACCGCGGTGATCTTCCCGGCCTCGAAGCGGATGCGGCCGTCGGGGATCGGGGCCCGGCTGACCGGATGGATCGTCGCGCCGGTGATCACGACCGGACCGGCCTCGACCGGGCGCGTGACGGTAAAGACGTTCTGGGCGGACGCGGCCTGCGCGAGCAGGGCGAAGGCGGCGCCGAGCAGTAAATGGCGTGCTTTCGGCATCGTCGGACCCTCAATGCAGGTGCTCGGCGGCGCTGCAGGACACGATGTCCTGGCCGTCGTGATAGAGCCCGCGGCGGCTCGCGTACATGACCGCGAGGTCGGACAGCCGATGGCGGTTGGCCTCGATCTTCCAGGTCCAGAAGTTGCCGTAGCCAACCGGCGGCTTCGGGTCCGCACCCTTCGGCGGACCACCTGCGCCAGCGCGCGCCAGCGCCTTCGTGCGCTCGGGCAGGATCGCCTGCACCAGCCGCTCGCGCTCGCGCGCGACGCGCTCGCGCAGCGCGAGGTCCTCGGTGCGATCGAAGTAGCGCGCGCCGTCGATCCACGTCTGTTCGACGCGCGCGAAGGTCGACAGCGGGTTCTCGGTCCAGATCACGAAGTCCGCGTCCTTGCCGGGTTCGAGCGAGCCGATGCGGCCGGCGACACCGAGCTGACGGGCCGGATTGATCGTGACCAGCGCGAAGGCCTCGACCTCGGAGAGGCCACCGTACTTGACCGCCTTGGCCGCGTCCGAATTGAGCCGCCGTGCGAGTTCGTCGGAGTCGGAGTTGATGCTGGTCAGCACGCCCGCGCGCGTCAGCAGCGCCGGGTTGTGCGGGATCGCGTCGTAGGCCTCCCACTTGAACGACCACCAGTCGGTGAAGCTCGACGCGCCAGCGCCGGCGGCAGCGAGTTCGGGCGCGACCTTGTAACCCTCGAGCACGTGCTGGAAGGCCGCGACCTTGAAGCCGAACCGCTCGGCCAGACGCAGGAACATCAGGATCTCGTCGGCGCGGTACGAGTGGATGTTGACCCGTCGCTCGCCGCGCAAGATCTCAAGGACTGCATCGAGCCGCAGGTCGCGGCGCGGCGGCGGGCCGCGCTTGCTGCGATTCCACGCGTCCCAGGCCTCGCCGTAGGCCTTCGCCGCGGTGAAGGTGTCGAGCATGATCTGCTCGACGCCCATTCGCGTCTGCGGATAGCGCGTCGTGAACATTTCGCCCCAGTTCGACTGCTTGACGTTCTCGCCGAGCGCGAACTTGATGCCGCCGGGCGCGCCTTCCATCACCAGGCCCTCGGCCTCACGGCCCCAGCGCAGCTTGATCACGGTGGCCTGGCCGCCCATCGGGTTGGCCGAGCCGTGCAGCAGGTTGGCCGCGGTCACGCCGGAGGCCAATTGCCGGTAGATGCTGATGTCGGTCGGGTCGAGGATGTCGGCGGTGCGGACCTCGGTCGTGACCGCGTGGGTCGGCTCGTTGACGTTGCCGACCAGCGCGCTGTGCGAGTGCGCGTCGATGATGCCGGGCGCAACGTGCTTGCCTGCGGCGTCGATGACGGCCGCGCCGACCGGGGCCGACAGGTTGCGACCGACCGCAGTGATCTTGCCGCGCCGGACCAGCAGGTCGGCATTCTCGAGGACGGCGTCGGGACCCATCGTCCAGATCGTCGCGTTGCGCACCAGCACGGCGTCCGGCGCGACCGGCAGGGCCTCGCGCCCGTACTCGCCAGCCGGATAGCCGCGGAACGGCGGCGGGATCTTCCGGTCGACCGGCTTCGGCGCCTCGGGCGACGGGCGCGGCTTCGTCCGCGTTCCGCTTACCGCGACGGTGCCGCCGTCCGGCAGCGCGCGGACGCCATCGAGCCGGTCACCCTCGACCGAGAGACTCAGGCGCTGCTTCTCGGCATCCGGCAGGCCGAACCAGCCGCCATCGAGCGTGAACGAGACGCGTCCGCCGACGAGCCTGCCCGCCGCTTTTCGCTCGCCGGCGCTGAGCTCCGGCGCCTCGCTCGTGCCGACCACGTCGACCACCGTGGGTCCGCGCCCGTCGCTCCACGTGAGCTGCCAGCCGCCGCGGAGATCGGCGCGCGGCAGCGGCTTCACTTCGTGCCGCATGCCGTCCACCCAGACCTGGTAGATCGAGGTGTCATCGGCTCGGAACAGCTCGCCGTCGGCGACGACGAGATTCGCGGCGAAGCCCGGCGCGACGCGGCCAAGCCGGCCCTCCATGCCGACCAGCCGCGCCGGCTCCTCGGTCAGCGCGGCGAGCGCGGCGTCCTCGGACAGACCCGCGGCGACCGCGCGCCGCAGGGTGTTGAGGAAGGATTTCGGGTCCTTGAGGCCGCGCGCGGTCAGCGCGATCGGCACGCCGGCGGCGACGAGCCGCGCCGCATTCGCGGGCGCCTGCTCCCAGTGCTCGAGGTCGGCCAGCGCGATTCCGATCGCGACATCCGGTTCCTCGACCGCCGGCGCCTCCGGGAAGTCGAGCGGCACGACCACCGGAACCTTCGCCGCCGCCAACTGCGGCAGCACCCGGTACTCGGTGCCGTTGCCGAGGAGCACTGCGCCGAGCCCGAACTCGCGTGCGATCGCAAGCCAGCGGCCGTGCTCGAGCTCGGTCCGCGCGTCGAACATCACGCGCTGCTTGCCATCGAGCACCGGCGCCAGCGCGTCGAGCGACAGGTTCGCCTCCGGCCGCTCGCCACGGCCGCGCGCGTGCTCGGCGGCGACGTCGCGATGCCAGCGCGCGTCGAGCAGGGCCTGGCGGATCAGCGCCTGCACGCCCATGAACGAGGCCGGATAGTCCTGGTTCATCGGGCTGCCATACTCGACCCCGACGTGCTGCAGCACGCGGGCCTCGAGCACGAAGTCGTTGGCGTCGCTGCTGGCGTCGCCGCGCAGCGCGAGCAGCGCGCTCTGACCGCGCAGGATGCCGGACTCCGGGATGGCCAAGGCCGCGGCGAAGCCCAGGTCGCGCAGCGCCTTCGCGTCATCGGCCTTGACGTCGAGGGCGTCTGCGACGTCGCGCTCGGGGCGCACGCGCCGATTCCAGTAGCGCGGCCCTTGAGCGTCCGGCGCCTCGGCCCGCTGCGGCGGCGGAGCACCAGCGCCCGGGCGACCGAAGGTCGGCGGCGGCGACGGCTTGAAGGCCGCAGGGACGCCGACGCTGGCTGCTGCGTCGATGAACCCGGCGAATATGGTCTTACCGCCGAGATCGTGGCGCATCGCGCCGGCGGGCGCCGTGTCGCCGGGTCCGACCGACTCGATGAGCCCATCCTTCAGCACGACCGAGCCGCGCTCGATGACCTTGCCCGGCGCGGTGACGATGCGCGCGTTGACGAGCGCGTGGTGCCGCGGCGTCACATCACGAATGCCGAAGGGCGGTGCCGTGGACTGCTGGGCTGCGACCGGCACGCTGGCGAGGAGGACGATCGTGGCCACGGCAAACGCCGTGCCGAACGACGGAAGGCGGACGGGCATGCGAGGTCCCAAGGCCGAGGCGAGACGTGCGAGGGTAGCGCGGTTGCGCAGTCCCACGCGTGCATCGGACTTCGACGGCAACCATCGACGACCGTCGTCAACGGCGGGCGGGTGTCACCGGTGCGCCAGTCACGGCGGGCGGGCGTTGCGCGCGCCTGATCGCGCCCATCGAGCCGTCGCGGGAACAGCCCTCGCGGCGGGCCAGGGGTGGCTCGCGGCGCCGATCGATCGCCGCGAGCGATCGATCGGACACGATTCCTGATCAATGCTGGACACTTGTCGGAAAAACGCTCGGGACCTGCGCTCCGCAATCGAGCGTCAGGGCAGCGCGACGCGCATCGCCGCGACGATCTCGCGCGTGACCTCGAGACCGGAGGCGGCATCGAGTCCCTGCGGGACGACAGTGACCAGCACGCCGTCGTCATCGACGACGATGCGCCGCCATGGGCGAGCGTCGCCCTGGGCGTGCGCAGTCCGCCAGTGGCCCGCCACCGATTCGAAGCGAGCGCCGGCAAGGCCTTCGCCTTTGAGCCATCGATCGAAGAACGCGGCGGTATTCGAATCGCCCCCGCCAGCCGCGATTGCCGTCTGGCTCAGCACGGCCACATCAACGCGAGCGCCACCGCCCAGCGTCACCGCGCAGCGGACCGCGCGGAGGTCGAAGTCGTCGAACAACTCGCCCGGAGTCGCCAGCGTGAGGTTGCCGGTACCTGGTGCAGCCAGCGCCGCGCACGCCGGGGGCCGTTCATCGCGGGCCAAGGGACGCGCACCCGGCTGGCGGAGCAGCAGCCATGTCGACGCGGCGAGGGCGAGCAGCTGCTGCCGGGACCAGGAGCCGACCCCGCATTCGGGGACGCGCCCTCAGTCGCCGCGGATGCGCTCACGGGCCTTGCGCACGATCAGCATCGCGAGCTCGAGCGACTGCTCATAGTTGAGCCTTGGATCGACGGTCGAGCGATAGGCGCGCTGGAGGTCGTTGGCGGTGAGGTCGCGGGCGCCGCCGAGGCATTCGGTGACGTCCTCGCCGGTCAGCTCGAGGTGCACGCCGCCCAGGCGCGTGCCCGCCGCCGCGTGCAGATCGAAGGCCTGTTCGAGTTCGGCGGCGATGTTGTCGAAACGGCGCGTCTTGATGCCGTTCTCGAGCGACTCGGTATTGCCGTGCATCGGGTCGCAGCACCACAGCACCTCGGCGCCCTCGCGCCGGATCGCGTGCAGCAGCGGTGGCAGGCGGTCAGCGATCTTCGCCGCGCCCATGCGGTGGATGAAGGTCAGCCGCCCGGGCTCGTTGGCCGGATTCAGCACGCGCGCCAATTCGACCAGCTGCTCGGGCACGACCGACGGCCCGATCTTGATGCCGATCGGATTGCGGATGCCGCGGAAGTATTCGACGTGGGCGCCATCTAGGTCGGCGGTACGCATGCCGATCCACGGGTAGTGAGTCGAGAGATTGAACCAGCCCCACTGCCGCGGCACCTGACGGGTCAGCGCCTGCTCGTAATGCAGCAGCAGCGCCTCGTGCGAGGTGTAGAAGTCGACCCGCGAGAAGCTGCCGATCGGCTCGCCGGCGAGCGTCTCCATGAAGCGGACGGCTTCGCCGATCGAGGCGACCATCTCGCGGTACTCGCGTGCGCGCGGCGAGTGCTCGAGCCAACCGAGTTCCCAGTACTCCGGGTGGTGCAGGTCGGCGAAGCCACCATCGATCAGCGCGCGAACGAAGTTCATCGTCATCGCCGAGCAGGCGTGCGCGCGCACCAGCCGACGCGGGTCGGCCTCGCGCTCGGCAGCGTTGAAGCCCGGCCCGTTGACGATGTCGCCGCGATAGCTCGGCAGCGTCACGCCGTCGCGGGTCGCGGTGTCGGCGGAGCGCGGCTTGGCGTACTGCCCCGCGAAGCGACCGACGCGGACCACTGGCAGCTTGAGGCCGTGGATCAGCACCACGCTCATCTGCAGCAGCACCTTGAGCCGGTTCGAGATCGTGGCCGAATCGCAGTCGGAGAAGCTCTCGGCGCAGTCGCCACCCTGCAGCAGGAAGCGCCGCCCCGCAGCCGCCTCGGCGAGCTGCCGCTTCAGCGCCAGGACCTCCCACGAGGTGACGAGCGGCGGCAACTGCCGCACTTCGGCCAGCGCACCGGCCAGTGCGCTGGCATTCGCGTAGACCGGTTGCTGCGCGGCGCGCCGAGCCTGCCAGCTGTCGGGAGCCCAGCCGGAGGGCTCGAGGACGGGTTGGGGACCAGTGGCAGGCATGGTTCGGGCGCTTCGCATGAGGAATTCGATGTTGCGGTGCAGGATCGAGGCTAGCGCAAACCAAGGCGAGGCGGCACTCGGTCCGGTGACGGGCCGGAGCGGCCAGACGCACCGCGCGGAATCAGGGTCGGCGACTGAAGCCGAACCACGCGGCGCCGAGCGCGAACAGCACGAACCAGATCAGGGTCCAGGCCGGCATCGACAGCCCGAGGAAGATCCAGTCGATCTCGGCACACTCTCCGGAACCGGTGAAGGCGAGACGTACCACGTCGGCCAACGGGAAGGCCTCCATGAGGTAGTCAAGGCCGGGCCCGCAGGCCGGCACCTGGTCGGCCGGGAGGTTCTGTAGCCAGACGTGTCGCGCCGCGATCCCAGCGCCGGTCGCGGCGGTGAGGACGGCGAGCGCGCCGTAGACGCGCCGGCCAACGCCTTGCGGGGCATGGATCGCGGCGACGAGGCAGACGAAAAAGACGGCGATGAATGCCACACGCTGGAAGATGCACAGCGGGCAGGGCTGCAGGCCGCCAACGAACTGGGACCAGTAGGCGTAGCCGAGCAGCACCGCGGCCACCACGGCGGCGACCGCGAATGCGGTGCGGAAGGACCAATCGAGTGGGTTCATCGGGGAGCTCCGTTCGGGCGACCGCGCGCGGCCGATCGCTAGTCGAGCATAAGCGACCGCGGACCGGGGCCGCGGGTTCGGCGCTGCGGCTCGTCCGCAGACCGGGTCGGAAAACGAAAACCCCGGCGTGGGCCGGGGTCTACGAGCACCGTACCGCCGCGAAGGCTCAGGCAGCCGAAGCGTCGACCTGCGGCCGATCGACCAGCTCGACGTAGGCCATCGGCGCGGCGTCGCCGGCGCGGAAGCCGCACTTCAGGATGCGGAGGTATCCACCCGGACGACTCGCGTAGCGCGGGCCGATCTCGGTGAACAGCTTGCCGACCGCGACCTCGTCACGCAGCCGCGCGAAGGCGAGGCGGCGGTTGGCGACGCCATCGGTCTTCGCCAGCGTGATCAGCGGCTCGGCGACGCGACGCAGCTCCTTCGCCTTCGGCAACGTGGTCTTGATGACCTCGTGCTTGAACAGCGAGCTCGCCATGTTACGGAACATCGCCTCGCGGTGGGCGCTGGTACGGTTGAACTTGCGACCGGACTTCATGTGGCGCATGACATGGATCCTCGGTGTTCGGGGCTTCGGCTGGTCAGCCGATCTGCATGCCGGAGGTCAGGCCCGGCGGTGGCCAGTTGTCGAGCTTCATGCCGAGCGAGAGCGCCCGCTGCGCGAGCACTTCCTTGATCTCGGTGAGCGACTTCTTGCCCAGGTTAGGGGTCTTCAGCAACTCGTTCTCGGTCTTCATGACGAGGTCGCCGATGTAGTAGATGCTCTCGGCCTTCAGGCAGTTGGCCGAACGGACCGTGAGTTCGAGGTCGTCGATCGGGCGCAGCAGGATCGGGTCGATGCCCGGGACCACCTGAACCGCGCTCGTGGTCTCGCGGCGGCTGAAGTCGCTGAACACCGAGAGCTGCTCGGACAGGATGTCCGCCGCGCGACGAACCGCGTCCTCGGCTTCGATCGTGCCGTTGGTCTCGATGTCGAGGACCAGCTTGTCGAGGTCGGTGCGCTGCTCGACGCGCGCGCTCTCGACCTCGAAGGCCACCCGGCGGACCGGACAGAACGAGGCGTCGAGGTGGAGGCGGCCTATCGGGCGAGCCTCCTCATCCGGCCTGCGGCGCGCGATGGCCGGCTGGTAACCGATGCCACGCGTGACGCGCAGGCGCATCGACAGTTCGACGTCCTTCGTCAGGTGGCAGACGACGTGCTCCGGGTTCAGGATCTCGACGTTGTGGTCGGTCACGATGTCACCGGCCTTGACCACGCCGACACCCTTGCGCGACAACGTGAGCGTCGTCTCATCGACGTTATGCAAGCGGATCGCAACGTCCTTGAGGTTCAGCAGGACATCGATCACATCCTCCTGCATGCCCTCCAGGGTCGTGTACTCGTGAAGCACGCCGTCGATCTCGACTTCCGTGATCGCGGCGCCCGGAATCGACGAGAGCAGCACGCGGCGCAGCGCATTGCCAAGCGTGTGGCCAAAGCCACGCTCGAGCGGCTCGAGGATGACCTTCGAGCGGTTGTGGCTGACCTTTTCCGACGCGAGTCCGCGCGGCTTGAGGATCTGGGTGGCGGAAACTGCCATTGACGGGGGTGTCCTGGTTACTTCGAGTACAACTCGACGATGAGATTCTCATTGATGTCGGATGGCAAGTCGCCGCGCTCCGGCAACGCCTTCAGCGTCCCCGACATCTTCTTGCCGTCGACCAGCATCCACGCCGGCACGAGATCCATCTCCTCCGAGATGCGGAGAGCCTCCTGGATCCGCAGCTGACCGCGCGAGCCCTCGGCCACCGAGATCTCGTCGCCCGGCTTGACCTGGTAGCCCGGCAGATTCACGCACTTGCCGTTCACCAGGATGGCCTTGTGCGAGACGAGCTGGCGCGCCTGCGCGCGGGTCACCGCGAAACCCATACGGTAGACGACGTTGTCGAGGCGCGCCTCGAGGATGCGGAGCAGGTTCTCGCCGGTGTTTCCCTTCTGGTTGGCGGCGCGGCTGTAGATGATGCGGAACTGGCGCTCCAGCAAACCGTAGATGCGCTTGACCTTTTGTTTCTCACGCAGCTGCACCGCGTAATCGGACAGGCGCGCGCGCTTGGAGGCGCCATGCTGGCCAGGCTTCTGCTCGAGCTTGCACTTGGAGTCCAGCGCACGGGCCGGACTCTTCAACTGCAGGTCGGCGCCCTCGCGACGGGCGAGTTTGCAGGTCGGACCGATATAACGAGCCATGATGCGGTTCCTGTTAGACGCGACGACGCTTCGGCGGGCGGCAGCCGTTGTGCGGGATCGGCGTGACGTCGACGATGTTGGTGATCTTGTAGCCAACGGCATTGAGACCCCGCACGGCCGACTCGCGGCCCGGCCCGGGGCCCTTGATGCGGACCTCGAGCGTCTTGAGGCCATAGTCGAGAGCAGCGCGCCCCGCCTTGTCAGCGGCGACCTGCGCCGCGAAAGGCGTGCTCTTGCGCGAGCCGCGAAAGCCCGATCCGCCCGACGTCGCCCACGAGAGCGCATTGCCCTGGCGATCCGTGATCGTCACGACGGTGTTGTTGAAGGAAGCCTGGACGTGCGCGATGCCGTCGGTGACGATGCGCCTGACCTTCTTCTTCGGCTTCGACGCCGAACTCGCTTGCTTGTTCATGGTCTTCGTTCCGGGACTCTGGGCTTACTTCTTGATCTGCTTGCGCGGACCCTTGCGCGTACGCGCGTTCGTCCGCGTGCGCTGTCCGCGGACCGGGAGGCCACGGCGGTGGCGGAGGCCGCGATAACAGCTGAGGTCCATGAGCCGCTTGATGCTCATGCCGACTTCTCGGCGCAGGTCGCCTTCGACGACGTAGCGCCCAACCTCCTGGCGCAGGCGCTCGAGTTCGCCCTCACTCAGGTCCTTGACCTTGGTGTGTGGATCGACGCCAGCAGCGATGCACACCTTGTGCGAGCGCGTGCGGCCGATACCGTAGATGCTCTGGAGACCCACCCAGACGTGCTTATGGACGGGAATGTTGACGCCAGCAATGCGTGCCATTGCAATCTTCTCCGCGCCGCGTCGGCCGCGGCGAACCAAAAAGTATAGTTGAAAAACGACTTCTACACATCCCCGGGCAGAGGAATGGCCAATCGGGCAATCGGGGAGCAGGGTCAGCCGCCGCGGACGCCGCCACTGCGCCCATACGACTTGAGATTGGCCTTCTTCAGCAGGCTCTCGTACTGGTGGGACATCAGGTGCGCCTGAATCTGCGCTGTGAAGTCCATCACCACGATGACCACGATCAGCAGCGAGGTGCCGCCGAAGTAGAACGGAACGTTCCAGCCGGCGCGCATGACCTCGGGCAAGAGGCAGACCGCGACCAGATAGATCGCGCCGACTGCGGTCAGGCGGGTGATCACGCCGTCGATGTAGTCGGCCGTCGCCTTGCCCGGGCGGATGCCCGGAATCAGCGCGCCCGACTTCTTGAGATTCTCGGCGGTCTCATTCGAGTTGAACACGAGCGCGGTGTAGAAAAATGCGAAGAACGCGATCAGGCCCCCGTAGACCACGATGTGAAGCAGCTCACCCGGGGCGAGCGCCTGGGTCAGCGTCTGCAGCCAGCGCGGGGCCTGCGCGCCCTGCGTGGCCCAGCTCATCGCCGTGGCCGGAAACATGATCAGCGACGAGGCGAAGATCGCCGGAATCACGCCCGCCATGTTGAGCTTGAGTGGCAGGTGCGAGCTCTGGTTCTGGTATGCCCGCCCGGCGCCCTGACGCCTCGCATAGTTGACCGTGATCCGCCGCTGGCCGCGCTCGACGAAGACGACGAAAGCCGTCACCAGCAGCACGATCGCGAACACCACGATCACCTTCAGCGGGTTGAGCTCGCCGGTCTGGGCTAGCTGAAGTGTCGCCGCGATCGCACCCGGCAGGCTGGACACGATGCCCGCGAAGATGATCAGCGAGATGCCGTTGCCGACGCCGCGCTCGGTAATCTGCTCGCCCAGCCACATCAGGAACATTGTGCCTGCGGTAAGGCCGACGACCGTGCTGAAGACGAAGGCCGGACCGGGATTGACCACGACCGCCATCCCGCCACCCGCTTGGCCCTGTAGCGCCATCGCCACGCCGAACGCCTGGAATGAAGCCAGCAGGATCGTGCCGATCCGCGTGTGCTGGGTCATCACCCGGCGCCCGGCCTCCCCTTCCTTTCGGCGCGCGATGTAGTACGGGACGGTGTGCGACATCAGCTGGATGATGATCGACGCCGAAATGTACGGGATGACGTTCAACGCGAAGATCGACATCCGCTCGAGCGCGCCGCCGGTGAACATGTTGAACATGTCCATGATGGTGCCGCGCTGCTGGTCGACCAGCCGTGCCATCGCCTCCGGATTCACGCCCGGCACCGGGATGAAGGTGCCAAGGCGGAATACGAGCAGTGCGCCGAGCACGAACAGCAGGCGCTGACGCAACTCGGAGAGCTTGCCGATCCCGGAGAACATCGATTGGGTGGATGCGGCCACCGGTTACTCCACGCGGCCGCCCGCGGCCTCGATCGCCGCCCTGGCACCGGCGGTCACGGCGACGCCCTTGACCACGTAGGCGCGCTTGACCTCGCCCTTCTTGACCAGCTTCGCGCGCTTGGCGTCGGCCGGCACGAGGCCGGCGGCACGGAGAGCGGCGAAGTCGACGTCGGTCGCCGGCAGGCGCTCGAGCGCATATAGCAACACCTCGGCGACGTCGCGCGCGAGCTTCGAGCGGAAGCCGACCTTCGGCAGGCGGCGCTGCAGCGGCATCTGGCCGCCTTCGAAGCCGGGCTTGACCTTGCCCTTGCCGGTGCGGGCGTACTGGCCCTTGTGGCCACGGCCCGCAGTCTTGCCGAGGCCGGAACCGATGCCGCGGCCGACGCGCGTCCGCTCACGGCGGGCGCCCGGCGCGGGCTTCAGGGTGTTGAGGCGCATGGGTGACTCCTTCGGTGTCGCGCGGGCCTCAGGCCTCGACGCGGACGAGATACGAAACCTGGTTGATCAGGCCACGGACGCTCGGGCTGTCGACCAGCTCGCGCACCTGGTTGACGCGCGTGAGGCCTAGGGCGCGCACGCTCAGGCGGTGGCGCTGCTGGCAGCTGTTCGGGCTCTTGACCAGCCGAACCTTGACCTTCTGGACCCTCGACTCAGCCATGGCCTTCCTCCGTACCCAGCAGTTCGGACAGCTTCTTGCCGCGCTTCGCCGCGATCTGGCCGGGCGAGGTGACGCTCTGCAGACCCTTGATCGTGGCGCGCACCAGGTTGATCGGGTTGCGCGAGCCGTTCGCCTTGGCCAGCACGTTCTTGACGCCGACCACCTCGAACACCGCGCGCATCGCGCCGCCGGCGATCACGCCCGTGCCTTCGGCGGCCGGCTGCATGAAGACCTTGGCCGCGCCGTGGTTGGCCTTGACCGCATAGTGCAGCGTCCCGTTGTTCAGCGAGACCTTGACCATGCCCTTACGTGCCCGCTCCATCGCCTTCGCGATCGCGGCCGGCACCTCGCGGGCCTTGCCGTAGCCGAGGCCGACGCGGCCATCGCCGTCGCCCACCACGGTCAGCGCGGTGAAGCTCATCTGTCGGCCGCCCTTGACCGTCTTGGCCACGCGGTTGACGGCGATCAGCTTCTCGAGCATGCCGTCGCCGTTGTCCCGATCCCGCTCGCGTTCTGGATTGCTCATGTCTCTTCGCTTCCGCGGCCGATGGCCGCCTCGGTGTACTGGGTGTGGATGGCGCGGCCGTCAGAACTTGAGGCCGGCCTCTCGCGCCGCTTCCGCCAGGGCCTTGATGCGCCCGTGGTAGAGGAAGCCGGAGCGATCGAAGGCGACCCTCTCGACGCCCGCCTTCAGGGCGCGCTCGGCCACCGCCTTGCCGACCGCGGCCGCGGCCGCGAGGTTCTTGGTCCCGCTCAGGCCCTCGCGGACCTCCTTCTGGGTCGTCGCCGCGGCGGCGACCACGCGGTCCCCGCTCGGCGCGATGACCTGCGCGTAGAGGTGCTGGCCAGTGCGGTGCACCGTCAGGCGGTGCACGCCAAGCTCGCGGATGTGCATGCGGGTGCGCTTGGCCCGGCGCAGGCGGGTTTCCTTCTTCGTCATCGCTCGTCTCCGGCGGCCGGAACGGCCATCAGGCCTTCTTGGCTTCCTTGAGGGTGATCTTCTCGCCCGCGTAGCGGACGCCCTTGCCCTTGTAGGGTTCCGGCGGCCGTAGGGCGCGGATCTTCGCGGCGGCCTCGCCGACGCGCTGCAGGTCTGCGCCCGAGATCGTGATCTCGGTCTGGGTCGGCGTCGCGAGCGTCACGCCCTCGGGCGCCGAAAAGACGACCGGATGCGAAAAGCCGAGCGACAGGCTCAGATCCTTGCCCTGCATCGCGGCGCGGTAACCGACGCCGACCAGCTCGAGCTTCTTCGTGTAGCCCTCGGACACGCCCTTGACCATCGACGCCAGCAGCGCGCGGGCGGTGCCGGCGAAGCGGAAGTCACCCGAGGGGGCCGACAACCGGATTTCGCTGCCCTCGATCGCGATCTGGACGTCCGGGATCGGCGGCAGCTTGAGCTCGCCTTTGGGACCCTTGACGCTGACGCTGGCGCCGTCGATCTTGCACTCGACGCCCTTCGGAAGCGCGATCGGCTTCTTTGCGACTCTCGACATGACGATCCTCCTCAGGCGACCAGGCAGATGACTTCGCCACCGAGGCCGCGCGCGCGGGCCTGGGCATCGGTCATGATTCCGGAGGAAGTCGACACGACGGAGATGCCGAGCCCACCGAGCACCTTCGGCACCTCGGCTTTGCCGCAGTAGCGGCGAAGGCCCGGGCGGCTGACGCGCTCGAGGCGGTCGATCGCCGGCTTGCCCATGTAGTACTTGAGCGACAGTTCGAGTTCCTTCTTGCCGGGACCGGCCTCGCGCTCGACCACGTCGGCGAGATAGCCCTCGTCCTTCAGCAGCCTCGCGATGGCGGCCTTGATCTTCGACGATGGCATGCGAACACTCGCCTTGCCGGTCGCCTGGCCGTTCTTGATGCGGACGAACATGTCCGCGATCGGATCAGTCATGCTCATTGTGGGTACTCAGCATCGATATCCAGAGGGCGCGCGACGCAAGGCCGCGCGGACGTTTCTTACCAGCTCGCCTTGCGCAGGCCCGGCACGTCTCCGCGCATCGTCGCCTCGCGCAGCTTGTTGCGCGCCAGTCCGAAGCGGCTGTAGACGCCGCGCGGACGACCAGACAGTTCGCAGCGGTTGCGCTGGCGAGCGGGGCTGCTGTCGCGGGGCAGCTTGGCGAGCGCGGCCGCCGCGGCCATCCGCTCCTCGAGCGGGAGGCTCCCATCCGAGCAGCGGCGCTTCAGCTCTGCGCGCTTTGCGGCGTACTTCTTGACCAGCTTCGCGCGCTTTTTCTCGCGCTCGACCATGCTTGTCTTGGCCATGTCTGTTCGTGTCCGGATCAGTTGCGGAACGGGAAATTGAAGCCCTCGAGCAGCGCCTTCGCCTCGGCGTCGCTGCTCGCGGTAGTCGTGATCGCGATGTCCATGCCACGGAGCGCATCGACCTGATCGAAGTTGATCTCGGGGAAGATGATCTGCTCCTTGATGCCGAAGTTGAAGTTGCCCCGGCCGTCGAAGGCACGTCCCGACACGCCACGAAAGTCGCGAACGCGCGGCAGCGCGATGTTGATCAGCCGGTCGAGGAACTCATACATGCGGGCGCCGCGGAGCGTCACCTTGCAGCCGATCGGCCAGCCGTCGCGGATCTTGAACGTCGCAATCGACTTCTTCGAAAGCGTCGCGATCGGCTTCTGGCCGGCGATCGCTGCCATGTCCGCAATTGCGTTCTCGAGCACCTTCTTGTTACCGACCGCCTCACCGACGCCCATGTTGAGCGTGATCTTGGTCAGCTTCGGAACCTGCATCGGGCTCTTGTACCCGAAGCGCTCGACGAGCTTCGGGACGATTTTTTCCTTGTAGTGCTGCTGCAAGCGCGCGTTCATCGCCGCGTTCCTCAGATGTCGACCACTTCGCCGCTCGAGCGGAAGACACGCACCTTGCGGCCATCCTCTAGCGACTTGAAACCAACGCGTTCACCACGGTTGGTCGCCGGGTTGAAGAGCATCACGTTCGACAGGTGGATCGGCGCCTCACGTTCGACGATCCCGCCCGGCTGATTGGCCTGCGGATTCGCCTTGGTGTGGCGCTTGACCAGATTTACGTTGCTGACCACCACGCGGTCGTCATGCACGCTCAATACCTCGCCGCGCTGCCCCTTGTTCTTGCCGGCGATCACGACCACCTGATCGCCCTTCTTGATCCGTTTCATCTCTTCACCCCGTCACAGCACTTCGGGTGCCAGCGACACGATCTTCATGAAGCGCTCGGTCCGCAGTTCGCGGGTCACGGGCCCAAAGATGCGCGTGCCGATCGGCTCCATCTTGTTGTTGAGCAGCACGGCGGCGTTGCCGTCGAAGCGGATCAGCGACCCGTCCGGCCGGCGCACGCCCTTGCGGGTGCGGACGACGACCGCGTCGTAGACCTCGCCCTTCTTCACTTTGCCGCGCGGGATCGCATCCTTGACGGAGACCTTGATGACGTCCCCGATCCCTGCATAGCGGCGCTTCGAGCCACCCAGCACCTTGATGCACATCAGCTCGCGCGCGCCGCTGTTGTCCGCGGCGGCGAGGTGGCTCTGCATCTGAATCATGGCACTCGCTCCTTGAACCTGTACTGGCTGCGTTTAGCGGGCGCGCTCGACGATCTCGACGACGCGCCAATTCTTCGACTTCGAGATCGGGGCGCATTCGACGATCCGCACGCGATCGCCTTCCCGGCACTCGTTCGCCTCGTCGTGGGCGTGGACCTTGGTCGAGCGCTTCAGGAACTTCCCGTAAAGAGGATGCTTGACCTGGCGCTCGAGCAGGACGGTCACCGTCTTCTGCATCTTGTTGCTGACGACGCGCCCCTCGAGGGTGCGCTTGGTGGCTGCCTGTTCGCTCATCGCTGCTCCTTGCCCGCCGCGCCGATCAGCATTTTGGTCCGCGCGATGTCGCGGCGGACGCGCCTTAGCTGATGCGTCTGGGTCAATTGCCCCGAACCCTGCTGCATGCGCAGGTTGAACTGCTCACGCTTGAGCGCGAGGAGATGCTCATCGAGCTCGGCCCGACCGAGCTTCTTCAGATCCTGCATGTCCATTACATCACCGTCCGGGTCACGAAGGCGGTCTGCACCGAAAGCTTGGCCGCGGCGAGGCGGAAAGCCTCGCGAGCGGTCGCCTCGTCGACGCCCTCCATTTCGTAGAGCATGCGGCCCGGCTGGACCACGGCGACGTAGAACTCGACGTTGCCCTTGCCGTTGCCCATGCGCACTTCGATCGGCTTGCGTGTGATCGGCTTGTCCGGAAAGACCCGGATCCAAAGCTTGCCGCCGCGCTTGACGAAACGCGAAATCGCTCGGCGCGCCGATTCGATCTGGCGCGAAGTCAGGTGGCCGTGCGTCGTGGCCTTGAGGCCGTACTCACCAAAGCTCACCTTGTTCGCAACGTAGCTGAGGCCGCGGTTGCGGCCCTTGTGCTGCTTGCGGAACTTCAGTCGGCTGGGTTGCAGCATCTCTCGACTCCTTCGATCAGGCCGACGCGCGCTCGCGGTCGCCGCGATCGCCGCCCTTGCGGGCCGGCGCCGGCTCCTGGGCCTGTTCCTGGTTGGCAGTGTGCAGGTCGAAGACCTCGCCCTTGTAGATCCACACCTTGCAGCCGATCACGCCGTAGGTCGTGCGCGCTTCGGCAAAACCATAGTCGACGTCGGCGCGCAGCGTGTGCAACGGAACCCGACCCTCTCGGTACCATTCGCTGCGGGCGATCTCGGCGCCATTCAGTCGGCCAGCCACGTTGACCTTGATCCCCAGGGCGCCAAGGCGCATCGCGTTGCCGACGGCGCGCTTCATGGCGCGGCGGAACATGATGCGGCGCTCGAGCTGCTGGGTGATCGATTCGGCGACCAGCTGGGCGTCGAGCTCCGGCTTGCGGACCTCGCTGACGTTGATGTTCGTCGGGACGCCCATCAAGTTCGATACGTCCTTGCGCAGCTTCTCGATGTCCTCGCCCTTCTTACCGATGACGACGCCCGGGCGGGCCGTATGGATCGTGACCCGCGCGGTTTTGGCCGGACGCTCGATCAGGATCTTGCTGATGCCGGCCGCCGAGAGGCGCTCCTTCAGCATCTCGCGCACCCTGAGGTCGGCGGCCAAGTACTGCGCGTAGTCACGCTTGTTGGCGTACCACTTCGAATTCCAGTCCTTGGCGATGCCGAGGCGGATGCCGGTGGGGTGGACTTTGTGACCCATCGTGTGTCTTCCTCTCGCTCAGCGGCCGTCGCCAACGACCACGGTGATGTGGCTCGTGCGCTTCAGGATGCGGGTGCCGCGACCCTTGGCGCGCGCGGCGAAACGCTTCAGGTGCGGGCCCTCGTCGACCAGGATGCGGGCGACGCGGAGCTCGTCGACATCGGCGCCGAGGTTGTTCTCGGCGTTCGACGTGGCCGAAAAGACCACTTTGTAGATGATCCCGGCAGCACGCTTCTTGCTGAACTTGAGCAGGTCCAGCGCACGGCTGACCGGCAGTCCGCGCACCTGGTCGGCGACCAGGCGGGCCTTCTGGGTCGAGATCCGCGCGGTGCGGAGTACGGCCTTGGCTTCCATCGTCGACTCCTTCACTTGCGGCCTGATTCGGCCTTCTTGTCGCCGGCATGCGACTTGAAGGTCCGGGTCACCGCGAACTCGCCGAGCTTATGCCCGACCATGTTCTCGTTGACGAGCACCGGCACGTGTAGCCGGCCGTTGTGGACGGCGATGGTGAGGCCCACCATCTCCGGCAGGATCATCGACCGGCGCGACCAGGTCTTGATCGGGCGCTTGTTGTTGCTGGACACGGCGACGTCGACCTTCTTCTGGAGGTGCGGATCGACGAACGGGCCCTTCTTCAGTGAACGTGGCATGGTGCTGTTACCTGTCAGCCGCGACGGTCACGCACGATGAATCGCTGCGTGCGCTTGTTGTTGCGGGTCTTGTAACCCTTGGTCGGCATACCCCACGGGGACACCGGATGCGGATTGCCCTGGCCGGCACGACCCTCGCCACCACCGTGCGGATGGTCGACCGGGTTCATGGCGGCGCCCCGAACGGTTGGGCGGATGCCGAGCCAGCGCTTGGCGCCGGCCTTGCCGACCTTTCGCAGGTTGTGTTCGACATTGCCGACCTCGCCAATCGTGCAACGGCATTCGGCCGGAACCTTGCGCATCTCGCCGGAGCGCAGACGCAGCGTGGCGTAGCCCTGTTCGCGCGCGATCAACTGGGCGCCGGCACCGGCACTACGAGCAATCTGAGCGCCCTTGCCTGGGCGCATCTCGACACAATGCACGGTCGCACCGATCGGCACGTTGAGCAGCGG
Source organism: uncultured Lysobacterales bacterium (assembly GCA_937924195.1). GTDB lineage: Bacteria > Pseudomonadota > Gammaproteobacteria > Xanthomonadales > Ahniellaceae > UDEA-SF1. The sequence continues at coordinate 2,486 of CALDVP010000009.1, read as the reverse complement.
CAGCGAATTACCGGCCTTGATCGGCACATCGCGTCCCGCTATCACCTGGTCACCGACGGCGAGACCCCTTGGCGCAATGATGTAGCGCCGCTCTCCGTCGACATAGCACAGCAGTGCGATGTGGGCCGTTCGATTCGGGTCGTACTCGATACGCTCGACGCGCGCAGGCACGCCTTCCTTGTCGCGCTTGAAGTCGATGATCCGGTAGTGATGCTTGTGGCCGCCACCGATGTGACGCGTTGTGATGCGTCCGTGGTGGTTGCGACCACCCGTCTTCGGCTTCGCCTCGGTGAGCGGCCCGTGCGGGGCGCCCTTGTGCAGACCCGCGGTCGAGACGCGCACCATCGAGCGGCGTCCGGCGGAGGTCGGCTTGTACGTGATCAATGCCATCGTTGACCGCCTTTAGGCCTTGGCCATCAAATCAATCGACTGGCCTTCGCCCAGCCGGACGTAGGCCTTGCGCCAGCCGGTTCGCTTGCCCGGCCGGTTCTTGAAGGTCTTGTTCTTGCCATGCACGTTGAGCACCTGCACGGCCTCGACCTTGACGCTGAACAACTTCTCGACCGCTTCCTTGATCTCCGGTTTGGTCGCGTCGGAAGCGACCTCGAAGACGTACTGGTTCGAGACTTCCTGCGTGCGCGCGGTCTTCTCGGAGACGTGCGGGCTGCGGATCAGCGAGTAGATGCGTTCGGTGCTCATGCCAGCCACTCCTCGATCTTCTTGACGGAATCGACCGTGACCAGCACGCGATCGGCGGCGATCAGCGACACCGGGTCCATCGATGAGACGCTGACCACGGCGAAGCCCGGGATGTTGCGACCGGCGCGCATGAGGTTCTCGCTCGCGCTCTCGGTCACGAGCAACGTGCGGCCCTCACCCATCGCCTTCAGTTTGGAGGCGAGGTCGCGCGTCTTCCCGCTGTCCGCGTCGAAGGACTCGACCACCGAGAGCCGGTCCTGGCGGACCAGTTCCGAGAGGATCGACGCGATCGCGCCCCGGTACATCTTGCGGTTGACCTTCTGCGAGAAGTCGCGCGGGCGCGCCGCGAAGGTGACGCCGCCACCGACGAAGATCGGGGCGCGGTAGTCGCCGTGGCGGGCGCCGCCACCCTTCTGTTTCTTGAACTTCTTGGTCGTGCCGGTGACCTCGGAACGCGTCTTCTGCGCTTTGGTGCCGGCCCGGCCGGCGGCGCGGTACGCATTGACGACCTGGTGGACCAGGTCCTCGCGGAAAGTCTGGCCGAACACGCAGTCTGCCACGCTAACCGTGTTGCTGGATCCGGAAATTGCGAGTTCCACGGTGCCCTCCTCAGGCCTTCGCCGCCGGGCGGATGATGACGTCACCACCGGCCGCGCCTGGAACCGAGCCCTTGATCGCGATCAAGTTGCGCTCGGCATCGATCTTCACCACTTCGAGGTTCTGGATCGACTGCCGCGTGGCACCCATGTGGCCGGACATCTTCTTGCCCGGAAACACGCGACCCGGAGTCTGGCGCTGGCCAATCGATCCCGGCGCGCGGTGCGACAGCGAGTTCCCGTGCGTCGCATCGCCCATCGTGAAGTTGTGGCGCTTGATCGTGCCCTGAAAGCCTTTGCCCTTGGTGACCCCGGCGACGTCGACTCTCTGACCCACCTTGAAACGCTCGACGGTGAGCACGCTGCCGACCGGCAGCGCGCCGACCTCTTCGGCGGTCGCGCGGAACTCCCACAGCCCACGGCCCGCCTCGACCTTCGCCCTCGCATAGTGGCCGGCCTCGGGCTTGGTCAGCAACGACGCGCGACGCGTGCCTGCCGTGACCTGCACGGCGCTGTAGCCGTCCGTGCCTTCGGTCTTGACCTGCGTGACCCGATTCGGCGTCGCCTCGATCAGCGTCACCGGCACCGAGACGCCGGCGTCGGTGAAGACCCGGGTCATGCCGCACTTGCGGCCAATCAGTCCAATACTCATCTCAGTATTCCCCGATGCGCGCTCAGTTCAGCTTGATCTGGACATCGACGCCCGCCGCAAGGTCGAGACGCATTAGCGCATCGACGGTCTTGTCGTTCGGGTCAACGATGTCCAGCACGCGCTTGTGAGTTCGAGTCTCATACTGGTCGCGCGCGTCCTTGTCGGCGTGCGGCGAGACCAGGATGGTCACGCGCTCGATCTTCGTCGGCAGCGGGATCGGGCCGCGCACCTGCGCGCCGGTCCGCTTCGCAGTCTCGACGATCTCGCTCGCCGAGCGGTCGATCAAGCGATGATCGAAAGCCTTGAGTCGGATGCGGATTCTCTGGTCTGCCATGTCAACTCACCTCAGGTTCGGGGCCGCAGGCGCGCACACCCGCGGCCGCGCGCAACGACTTTCAGTCATTCGATGATCTTGGCGACGACGCCGGCGCCGACGGTACGGCCGCCCTCGCGAATCGCGAACCGGAGACCCTCCTCCATCGCAATCGGCGCGATCAGCGTCACCACCATCTTCGTGTTGTCGCCCGGCATCACCATCT
>CALDVP010000008.1 GCA_937924195.1 uncultured Lysobacterales bacterium | reverse complement strand
CGCGGCCACGATCCTGCGCGGCGCCACCGCGCTCGGCGGCCGCCAGCACGGCGAGACCCAGGTCGAGGTGCGGCACGCGGTCGGCGACACGACCTCGGACGTGCTCTGGCGCGCCGCCGCGGCCGGTCGCTCGCGGGCGGTGTTTCGCGGCCGGATCGTGATCGCGGCCGGCGCCGACGGCAGCCGCGCGGCCCTGTCCAACAAGAACCTGCTGCTATCCCCGCATGCCGAGATCGACGCGAAGCCCGAGCTCGAGATCGAGGCCGACGAGGTCCAGGCCAGCCATGGCGCCACGGTCGGCCGGCTCGACGAGGCGGCGCTGTTCTACCTGCGCGCCCGCGGCGTGCCCGAGGCCGAGGCCCGCGCGATGCTGACGCGCGCCTTCTGCCAGGTCGCGCTCGGCGGCATCGCCGATTCCGCGCTGGCCGAGCACCTCACCGGGCGGCTCGACGCGCACCTGCCGGCGCTCGGCAGCGGAGGCGCCGGATGAGCGCCGGACCCGCGCGCCAGCCCTCGACCCCGGTCAGCGCGTCGGCGCTCGACGTGGCGCGCGTGCGCGCCGACTTCCCGGGTCTCGCGCGCGAGATCCACGGCAAGCCCCTCGTCTACCTCGACAACGCCAACACCGCGCAGAAGCCCGCGGTCGTGATCGACGCGGTCGCCGACTACTACAGATCGCATTGCGCCAACGTCGCACGCGCGGTGCACACGCTCGGCGCCGAGGCGACCGCGCTCTACGAGGGCGCACGGACGAAGCTCGCGCGCCTCGTCAACGCGCGCTCACGCGACGAGATCGTGCTGACCTCCGGGACCACGCAGGCGATCAACCTCGCGGCGTGGTCGTGGGCGCGGCCGCGGCTCCGGCCCGGCGATGCGATCGTGCTGACGATGATGGAGCACCATGCCAACATCGTCCCGTGGCAGCTCGTCGCCGCCGAGACCGGGGCGACGATAAAGGTCGCGCCGATCTCGCCGGCCGGCGAGCTGCTGGTCGACGAGCTCCTCGCGCTGCTGACGCCCGAGGTCAGGCTGCTCGCGCTGACCCACGTCTCGAACGCGCTCGGCACGATCAACCCGGTTCGCGAAATCGCGCGCGAGGCGCGCCGCCGCGGCATTCCGGTGCTCATCGACGGCAGCCAGGCGGCGCCGCACTTCCGCGTCGACGTGCAGGACCTCGGCTGCGACTTCTACGCGATCACCGGCCACAAGCTCTTCGGCCCGACCGGTACCGGCTGCCTGTGGGCGCGACGCGAGTGGCTCGAGGCGATGCCGCCGTTCATGGGCGGCGGCGAGATGATCCGCGAGGTCCGCTTCGAGGGCACGACCTACAACGATCCGCCCTACCGCTTCGAGGCCGGCACGCCGAACGTCGCCGGCTTCGCCGGGCTCGCGGCCGCGATCGACTACGTCGAGGGTCTCGACGCCGGCGCGGTCGCCGCGCACGAGCGCGCGCTCGGCGAGCACCTGCGCGAGACGCTGGCGTCGATCCCGGGCCTCAGGATCCTCGGCGAGGCCCGCGCGCGGGTGCCGGTGGCCTCGTTCGTCGTCGATGGCGCGCACGGACACGACCTCGCGACGATCATCGACGCCGACGGCGTCGCGGTGCGCTCGGGACACCACTGCGCGCACCCGCTGATGCGCTTCTACGGCGTGCCGGCGACGGTGCGCGCCTCGCTCGCGTTCTACAACACGCACGACGAGGTCGAGCGTTTCGGCGCCGCGCTGCGCCGCGCGATCCGGATGCTCGGATGATGCTGGCGTTCCGCGATGCAACGCCCGCGGACGTGCTGGCGATCGTCGCGCTGGTCGAGTCGGCCTATCGCGGCGAGTCCAGCCGCGCCGGATGGACCACCGAGGCCGACCTGCTCGACGGCCAGCGCACCGACGCCAAGTCGGTCGCGGCGCTGGTCGCCGACCCTTCCGGTCGCATCGTGCTCGCGAGCGAGGGCGATGCGATCGTCGGCACCGCGCACCTTGCGCGCGAGGGCGACCGCGCGTGGTTCGGCATGTTCGCGGTGCGGCCGACGCGCCAGCGCGGCGGCGTCGGCCACGCGCTGCTCGCCGAATGCGAGCGGATCGTGCGCGAGGAATGGCGGCTGCCGCGCCTCGGGATGACCGTGATCTGGACCCGCGCCGAACTGATCGACTGGTACCGGCGACGCGGCTACGCGCCGACCGGCGAGACCCGGCCTTTCCCGTACGGGCAGCCGCGCTTCGGGCGGCCGAAGCGCGACGATCTCCACTTCATCGTGCTCGCGAAGGACCTCCGATGATGGACGGTTGGACCCGGGTCTGCACGACCGACGAACTGTTGCCCGGGGAGTACCGCGTGGTCGATGCCGACGGGACCGCGATCGCGGTCTTCAACCTCGACGGCGATTACCACGCGATCGAAGACGTCTGCACGCACGACGGCGGCGAACTCACCGGCGGCGTCGTCGAAGGCCACGCGATCGAGTGCCCGCGCCACGGCGCGCGTTTCGACATTCGCACCGGCGAGGTGCTGTGCGCGCCGGCCTACGCGCCGACCGCGAAGTTCCCGGTGCGGGTCGCCGACGGCGCGGTGTGGACTCGCGACGACCGCTGGGACTGAGGCGGCCTGCAGGCCATTCCCGATCGGCAGGCGGGGGAGCGCGCCCGGCGCTCGCTCAGCAGTCGCGGTCGTCCGCGCGCATCAGGTCGTGCTCGCGGAGCTTCTTGTAGAAGCTGGTCTTGCCGATGCCGAGCAACTGCCAGGCGCGTTCGTGCTGGCCGCCGGCCGCCGCCAGTGCGGTGACCAGCGCGTCACGCTCGGCCGCGAGCACGCGCCGCTCGAGTCTCAGGTCGTCGCGGCTCGGCGCGTCGTCCGCGAACTCCGGTGGCAGGTGCATCAGATCGAGCGCCTCGCCGTCGTCCAGCAGGGCGACCGCGCCTTCAACGACCTGCCGCAGCTCGCGGATGTTGCCGGGCCAGGGCCAGCGCGCCAGCGCCGCCAGCGCGGCCGAGGTGATGCCGGGACTGGAGCGTCCGACGGCCTGGAGCATCGACCGGTAGAAATGCAGGACCAGCGGCACGATGTCCTCGCGTCGGGCGCGCAGCGGAGGGACCGCGGCGACGAAGCCGGCAAGCCGGTGGAAGAGGTCGAGCCGAAAGCGTCCGGCCTCGATTTCCTTCCGGAGGTCACGATTGGTCGCCGCAATCACGCGCACGTCGATCGGCACGGCGCGCTGGCCGCCGATCCGATGGACCGATCCGTCCTCGAGGGCCCGCAGCAGTCGGACCTGGAGGTCGGCACCGGTGTCGCCGATCTCGTCGAGGAACAGCGTGCCGCCGCTGGCGCGTTCGAACAGGCCGGAGCGGGCATCGACGCCGGTCGCGGCACCGCGCTCGACCCCGAACAACTCGGCTTCCAGAAGGTCTCGCGGGAGCGCGGCGCAGTTGATCGCGAGATAAGGGCCCTCGCGACGCGGTGAATTCAAGTGGATGAACCGCGCGAGCACATCCTTGCCGACGCCGGTCTCGCCGAGCAGCAGGATGCTGATCGGCGCGACGGCTACGCGCGCCAGGCGCTCGGTCGTTTCGCGCATCGCCGGGTTGGCGCTGGCGACCGGTCCGGCACGGACTGCGTTCCTCGCAGGCCCCGCCGAGGCTGGCTCCGCCGTCAGCATCGGGACGCCGAAGACCAGCAGGGCACGCGCAAGGTCGGCCAACGCCGCTCGGGCGAGCGGCTCGGCGCCGACCACCTCGACGAGCGCCTGCTGGTCTTCGGCGACCACGACGCCGTGTTCCTCGACGTCGCCGGCGGCAGCGACGACGGCGCCGCCGTCGCGACGCACGATGCGGATCGCGCCGCAGCCGAGCACCTCTCGCCAGCGCGCGAGCAACTGGTCCACCGCCGGCGCGCGCGGCAACGAGGCCCCGGCGCCGAGCGTGTCCCGCGCGATCGCCTCCAGTTGTCGGCCCAGGGTCACGAGATTGGTCGGCTGCACCGGCCGGTCCGCGGGCTCCGAGGCGCCGGACAGCACGGCGCTGCCGTGCGACGCCGCGATCTCGTCGAGGCCCGGACTCCGCTCCCGCAGCACCAGCCGGGCGGCGGCGAGCCTTACGACCACATCACCGGACCAGGCCCCGGCCCTGATCGGCTGGTCGTTCACGCGTGTGCCATTGCGCGAACCGAGATCGCGAATGGCGATGCCGCGATCCTCCAGCACCTCGATCTCGGCGTGGCGTCGCGAGATGCCATCGGCCTCGATCACGACGTTGCACGATGGATCCCGGCCGAGCACGTATCGGCCGGGCGTCAGGTCGCGCCGGGCGCCCGGCGAATCGATGCGTTCGAGGCTGTAGCGGATGCGCATGGGCGACGACGGTAGCGCACCGCGCGCGTGACCGGGACCGGGTGCAGCAGGCGGGACACGCGCGGCCGGCTGGACGGATTCCGGCGAATGAGGCCAGCCCGCAAGGGCTCGGATGAGATCGCCGTTCCTCGGCATCGTCGCCTCCGTTCCGGTTCAGTCGATTCCGGGGAAATTGAATCTCCGCTTCGGCGCCTCCATGCATCCGGTTCGCGGCCGATCCATCGACCCGGAAGGGAGGGTCTGGACCAGTCCATCCTGGGCTTGCCAGCCCACGTCGAGTCCGGCGCATGTCCGGACTCGACGTCGCGACATCAGGCGCTTGCGCGATCGTTCCCAGGCCGGCCGTCCATGGCCGGAAGAAGTTCGGGCTTGATCAAACCCTCCGAAGCGCCAGCGGCGGGTTCAGTTCTCGAAATCGTTGCGGAAGATGAGGTCCGTCGCAGGCGGGGGCACGATCGTCAACGTCGCCACGTTGTTGGACGGGTTCGGATCGGTGACACCGCTGCCGGGGTCGAAGTCGACGGTAAAGGTCACCGTGCCGGGCGGCGGCGGATTGGCGGCGTCGTAGGTGGCCGAGACTTCGAAGCCATAGTCCTCCCCGGGCAGCACGATGGCCGACAGCATGCTGACGGTCTGACCCGAGACCTGGAGGTTGCCGGTATCGCAGGAGCCCATCGTGCCGAGTCGCAGGCAACGTCCGATGAGCGGCGTGAAACCCGGCGGGAACTGCATGCGCAGGCGGACGGGCTGGGCGATGAAGCTGGCGGCGTTCTCGAAGATGCCACCGACCACCAGGGACCCGTTGCCGATGGAGCCGGGAACCAACGCCAGCGCGCGAAGATCCCCCGCGGTCTGCACCGGCGCCGACCACGTGGCCTCGTTGTTACCGCGGTTCGGGTCGCCCCAGGCGACGCCAGGTTGGGGTATGAAGTTCTGCAGCGATGCCTGTCCCGTCATCGACAGCGTTCCGCTCGACTGGGCGTTGGTGGCGTTGATCGTGACGGTTGCGCTGCCGCCGACCGCCAGATCGAGCGGCTGGATCACCGTATGGCCGAGGCACGGCGGCGCAAGACACCCGGCAACCGGTCCGCACGACGAGCCCGCACTGGCCGAGCAGGTCCAGCTGGGCGAGTTCCAGCCGGTGCCAACATCCTGCGCGAGTCGACTCGAGAACAGCGCGTTCAGCGCGCGATTCGGCCCGTTGTTGGTGACGGTGAAGACCACGCTGGCGGGTGCGACCTGCGAAACGCTGGCCGGACCGCTGACGGTGACGGCGAGGTCGGCCGTGGGGATCGGATCGGTGGAGCACTCGATGTCCACCGACCAGTCGCGCAGCCGAGCACCGGCATTGCCACCGATGTCGCGCACGATCAATGTCCAGATTCCATTGGAGGCGGTGCCGTTCGAGCCCGTGCCCGCGCGTCCGACCAGCGCGCCGAGCGCTTCGACCGGCTGCACGATCCCGGTGATCGCCGGAGTCGACCCGGACCGGCATGTCCCCGCGCTCTCGCTTGCATAGTCGGCGAAGGTGGCCTTGATGTCCTGCCCGATGCAGGAGCCGGCCGCGCCAAGCCCCTGCGCCGGCTGGTCGAGCAGCATGACCTTGCCGGCAGAGCCGAGGATCGGGGCGTTCGGATCCTGGACGATGATTCGCAGGTCGCCGAGGCGCTGGGCTTCGACGTCGACGCCGACGCGAATGCGGCGGATCCACGGGCAGTGGCCGAGGCGGTTGATCGTGCTGGTCAAGGTTCCGCTGGCCGGTACGTGGGCGGTGCAGTTGGTGTTGAGGTTTCCACCAACGCAGGCCACACCGGGGAGCGATGGCAGACTGGCGGTGATCGCGAAGGTCGCTTCGACGCGAGGACCCAGCGATTCCCACGAGCGCTGCGCCCGGATGCCGCCGACATGGACCTTGGCCAGGTGGGTCTGTCCGATTGTCGTCGGGGCGCGTCCGCGCAGCCGGAACCGATAGCCGTTGCCGACCATCCGCGGCTCCACGGTGAAGTTGCCGGCGGGATTGGTGTACTCGCCATCGAGCACATACAGCGGGACGCGCACGCCCGGGCTGAGACCGCTGACCTCGATCCAGTCCGAGGTCACCAGTTCGCCTGGCTGGGCCGACGCAGAAGGAATCGTGATCGAGTCCGGCAGCAGATCGAACGGCCAGTTCACGGTGTCGGTCATCGCCTCGCCGAGGCGTCGCTGGACGAAGGGACGTCGGGTGCCGACGCCGCTGGCGGGCTCACCGGTCACGGCGGTGAGGATCCGTCCCTGGCGGTCGATCGCCATGGAGCCCTGGTGGGCGGTGATCGGGCCGATCGCCGCCGGAAGGTCTATCCGGGCGAAGCCGGGCGTGCCGACGCTCGAGTAGTTGAAATCGAGCAGACCGACGTCGAGCACCTTGGCAATCCAGAAATCGCTGGCCGTGCTGCTGTTCTGCCTCGCACTGACCAGCATCAGCGCGCTGCCGTCCGGTCGCATGGCGACGTCCCGGATCGTTGGAATGCCATGGGTCGACGGCGTCAGAAAGCTGCGCGCAAAGCGCTGGGTCTGGCCGTTCGCTGACCAGCGCTCCACCCGGATCTCCTGCTGCGAGATCGTGAAAAAGACCTGGAAGTCCTCGTTCGGCAGCACGCGCAGGTGCACCGATGAACCAGACGAAAAATTGCTCGTGTTCAAGGACGGGAAGTCGCGGACAAGGTCCGTGGAGACGCCCTGTGCGCCGATGCGCCGGATCCGGGTGCTGCCGGTCGCGTAGTAGTAGGGAAACACGTCGCTGTCGCCGTGTCGGGCCGCGACCAGCGTCGAGCCGTTGAAGGCTTCGCCCACAGCCTCGATGACCCGTGCGTGTCCGAGCTCGGTCGGGGACATGTGATAGGCCCCGCGCCCAGCAGCGATCCGTCGGCGCTTCCGTCCGGACGCAGCCAGCGGAGCCACGGGCCACTGACGGGTCCCTGGCTGGGCGAGGGCCCCGTATACATCCCGCCGATGACGAGGCGTCCACCGGACTGCTGGTCGAGTGCGCGACAGAAGTAGGTCGAGAGCTGTTGGGGGATGTGGAAGGGCGACCCGAACCCTTGAGCGACGGGACCGCGCACCTCGCCGCCCAGCAGGTTGCTGCGGCGCACGCTAACGCTGATATCACCCCAATTGTTCTGTTTGGCTCCGCAGGCGATGACCTGACCATCCGGCACGGCTGTGACATTGGTGCTGCTGTAGTCCTGGCTCAGCTCGAAACTGTGCGCGACCCCGGATTCCACGAGGCCACTGGCCGTGATCCGCCGCAGGCGGCCCTGGCCGAAGCGACCGGTGGCACCGACGAACTGGTCGGTCCGCAGCAGGGCCAGCGAAACCAGATCGGTCCGCTCGGGGTCGCTGGCGTCCGGATCGACGGTGCCGTTGGTGCCGAAGCTGGTATCGAGCGTGGTCGGGCTCTGGCCGAACGCTGCGGGCGAGGCGATCGACGCGAAGGCGAGCGTGGCCAGAAGGACCGGCACGGTGGCGCGGCGGGCGGTTCGTCGGATCATGGCGGTGGGCCTCATTGGGGGAGATGCCCGCCCTTGGAGCAACCACCGTGCCAACCGTGCCCGCGTCCCCGAAACTGGCGTCGCGGCGCGCTGTCGCGGCGCCAACTGCCACTGGACCGGCGTCCGCTCGTTCGCGACCGCGAACGGAGACTGGTTCTGAAGCCGACCGCGCGTTCGTGATCGCGAACGCGCACGGGCCCGGGAATCCGCGGCACGTTTCTTCGGGGGACGCGCTGGCCGCGGCGACCGCACACCGTCTTTCGGACAGCTCGGCGCGCGCGCTCCTCGGTGGCGGTGGACGGCTGCGAACGACGATCGATCCGGCGCAGGCGATCGGCAGGTCGCCAACAGGTTGTTGAAAAACGCAGGTCCTGTGCGTTTAGCGAGTCGTGCGCCCGGCGCATGTCCGGACTCGCTCCCGACCGATCCATCGCTGACAGCGATCGATCGGCGTCACGAGCCATTCCTGGATCGCCAGCAGGCTTTTTTTCGACAGCCGGCCAAGCCGGTCGGCGCCGGTGCGATGAACGCCAGTTCGGCGATCCGGTCGCCGACAGCAATCAGGTCCCCGCGTTGGCAGGGGCCGTCCGTTGGTGAATGCGTGCCAGCGCGAGCTCGCCCGAGCCGCCCAGCACCAGTGGCCGGTCGCCGGGCTCCAATTCGACGATCAAGGTATCGCCCGCCTGCACCGTGGCTGCGCCGGGATCGTTCTGAGGTCGCGTCCAGCCGGCGAGCACGTGGACGGCCCAGACCACGCCGGGTTCGGGCAGCAGCACCATCGGGCCAACGAGCGGCCGGCGCAGCAGGGTGTGGCTGGCGCGGCCCCGACGGGTCATCACGTTGAAGTCGCGCGTGGGTCCGCCAAGCAGACGGCAATGCGCAGGCTCGTCTCCGGGGAAAGCATACGGCGCCGCGCGGGGTCCGAGCTCGATCGGCGCGCGCTCGCCGACGACGAGCGCGATGCCGTCGCCGTCGACGGTCAGGATGCTGCGATCGTAGCCGGGAAACAGCGAGAACTCGCCGTCGGCGTCGATCGCGGCCAGCGACAGGCGCCAGTCGAAGGTCAGGCTGGCCTCGCCGTGGCGTGGAGATCGGCGGATCTCGGCGGTCGCGCCGCGTCCGTTCTGCCACGGCATCACCCGATACGCGGCGGGCGTCAAGTGCTCGACATGCATTCGGGCAGTGTACGCAAGCCGCGTGCGCCTGGCGGCGCGATCATGCCGGCAGGTCCCCCGACAGAACGACCGACGCCCCATCCGGCATCGCCGGACGGGGCGCCGACGGGAAGCCCGGGTCGATCAGCGCGGCGC
>CALDVP010000007.1 GCA_937924195.1 uncultured Lysobacterales bacterium | reverse complement strand
CGAGGCCACGCCGGCCACCAGCGGGCAGTTCCTACACGCGGACGGCACACCGCTGCCGTGGTGAGCACCGACGCGGGTGCGACCGGGGGCAAGGCGAATCCGAGCGCGGACTGCGCGAATTTCGGCAGCGAGTACACGGCGAACCTGCCCGAGCTGCTCGCCCGGCTCGGCACCTCGCTCGCGCTCTCGACCTACCAGTCGGGCCACGTGATCCTGGTGCGCGCGCACGGCGAGTCGATCGACACCCACTTTGCGCGCTTCGAGCGCCCGATGGGGCTTGCGGTCGATGCATCGCGGCTGGTCGTCGGCACCCGCCGCGAACTGCGCGAGCTGCGCAACGTGCCGGCGCTCGCCGACCGGTTGCCCGGCCCGCCGCGCGCCGACGCGGTCTACGCGCTGCGCCGGATCGAAGTGACCGGCGACATCGATGTGCACGAGATCGCGCTCGCCGGCGAGGAGACGTTCTTCGTCAACACGCTGTTCTCGTGCCTGTGCCGAAGTTCGCCGAGCCACAGCTTCGAGCCGATCTGGCGGCCACGCTTCGTCTCGGCACTCGCGCCCGAGGACCGCTGCCACCTCAATGGGCTGGCGCTGGTCGAGGGCCGGCCGCGATATCTGACCGCGCTCGGCGCCACCGATACGCCGCAGGGCTGGCGCGAGCGCAAGCGCAATGGCGGCGTCGTGATCGATTGCGTCGCCGACGAGATCGTCGCGACCGGCCTCTCGATGCCGCATTCGCCGCGCTGGCACGACGGGCGGCTGTGGGTGCTGGAGTCCGGCAAGGGCGCGCTGTCGATCGTCGATCCAGACGACGGCCGCGTGACCGAGATCGCGCGCCTGCCCGGCTTCGCGCGCGGGCTCGCGATGGTCGGACGCTACGCCTTCGTCGGGCTCTCGATGCTGCGCGAGGCCAACGCCTTCACCGACATCCCGGTCACCGAGGACGGCCGCACGCGGGTCTGCGGCGTCCATGCGGTCGACGTGGTCGCCGGGCGGACAGTCGCCTTCCTGCGCTTTTCGGGCCGCGTGCAGGAGCTGTTCGCGGTCGAGGCGCTCGTCGGCGCACGCTGGCCGGCGCTGGTCGCCGACGACCCGGCGCTGCTCGACTCGACCTACGCCCTGCCCGAGGCAGCGCTCGCCGAGGTCCGTCTCACCGCGCCCGTGGCCAACCCTCCCTGACCCGGGCTCAGAACTTCGGCTTGTCCGGCACTGACTCGAAACGCGCGATGCACGCGAGGATCTCGCGGCGCGCCTCATCGACATCGCCCCAACCCTCCACGCGGACCCACTTGCCCTTCTCGAGGTCCTTATAGTGCTCGAAGAAGTGGCGGATGCGGTCGCGGGTGCCCTCGGGCACGTCCTCGATCGAGCGCAAGTGGTCGTAGGCCGGGTAGATCTTCGAGACCGGCACCGCGACCAGCTTGGTGTCCTCGCCGGCGTCGTCGACCATCCTCAGCATCCCGACCGGCCGCACCCGGATCACCGAACCCGGCACCAGCGGCAGCGGCATCACCACCAGCACGTCGACCGGATCGCCGTCGCCGCAGAGCGTGTGCGGGATGTAGCCGTAGTTGCACGGGTAGCGCATCGGCGTCGTCAGCACGCGGTCGACGAAGATCGCGCCCGAGTCCTTGTCGACCTCGTACTTGACCGGCTCCGAGTTCATCGGAATCTCGATCACGACGTTGACATCGTCGGGCACTGCGCGCCCGGCGGGGACCAGTTCGAGGCCCATCGTGTCTCTCCTCAGAGGACGAAGACCGGCAGTCTAGCGACGTGCTAACGGCCACGGGCTTGGGCGAAGCGGCACGATCGAGGCGCGACGATGGTCCACGCCGAGCGATTCGCCCCCAGAACGACCAAGCCCCGCCGGAGCGGGGCTTGGTCGCGGCTTTGCCGGTCGAAAATGGCGCTCACTGGCCGAGGGCGGCGAGCGCCGGCACCAGCAGCAGGGCCACGAGGTTGATGATCTTGATCAGCGGGTTCACCGCCGGGCCCGCAGTGTCCTTGTACGGGTCGCCGACCGTATCGCCGGTCACCGAGGCCTTGTGGGCGTCCGAGCCCTTGCCGCCGTGGTGGCCGTCCTCGATGTACTTCTTCGCGTTGTCCCAGGCGCCACCACCAGTGGTCATCGAGATCGCGACGAACAGGCCGGTGACGATCGTGCCGATCAGCACGCCACCGAGCGCCTTCGGTCCCAGCAGGAAACCGACCAGGACCGGCACCAGCAGCGGCAACAGCGAGGGCACGATCATCTCCTTGATCGCGGCGCGGGTCAGCATGTCGACGGCTTTGTCGTACTCCGGCTTGGCCTTGCCTTCCATGATCCCGGCGATCGAGCGGAACTGGCGGCGGACTTCCTCGACCACCGCGGCGGCGGCGCGGCCGACCGCTTCCATCGCCATCGCGCCGAACAGGTACGGGATCAGGCCGCCGATGAAAAGGCCCACCAGCACCATCGGATCGGCGAGGTCGAAGACGAAGGACTGGCCCGGGTAGTACTCGCCGAGCTTGTGGGTGTAGTCGGCGAACAGCACCAGCGCGGCGAGGCCGGCCGAGCCGATCGCGTAGCCCTTGGTGACGGCCTTGGTCGTGTTGCCGACCGCGTCGAGCGGATCGGTGACGTTGCGGACGTCCTTCGGCAGCTCGGCCATCTCGGCGATGCCGCCGGCGTTGTCGGTGATCGGTCCGTAGGCGTCGAGCGCGACGACCACGCCGGCCATCGACAGCATCGCGGTCGCCGAGATCGCGATGCCGTAGAGGCCCGCCAGCGAGTATGCGGCCAGGATCGCGGCGCAGACCGCGAGCACCGGCAATGCGGTCGACTTCATCGACACGCCGAGGCCGGCGATGATGTTGGTCGCATGCCCGGTGGTCGAGGCCGCGGCGACGTGGCGCACCGGCTTGAAGTCGGTGCCGGTGTAGTACTCGGTGATCCAGACCATCGCCGCGGTCAGCGCGAGGCCGATCAGCGCGCACAGGAACAGGGCCGTGGCCTTGTCGCCGAACATCGCGGCGGTGATGAACCAGAAGAACACCGCCGCGATCGCGCCAGCCACGATCAGGCCGCGGTAGAGCGCGTTCATGATCTTGCCGCCGTCGCGGGTCTTGACGACCAGGCAGCCGATGATCGAGGCCACGATCGAGGCCGCGCCCAGCACCAGCGGATAGACGATGCCGGCGCCGCCGTAGGTGGCGAAGAAGATCGAGCCGACCAGCATCGCCGCGATGATCGTGACCGCGTAGGTTTCGAACAGGTCGGCCGCCATGCCGGCGCAGTCGCCGACGTTGTCGCCGACGTTGTCGGCGATCACGGCCGGATTGCGCGGGTCGTCCTCGGGGATGCCGGCCTCGACCTTGCCGACGAGGTCGGCGCCGACGTCGGCGCCCTTGGTGAAGATGCCGCCGCCGAGGCGCGCGAAGATCGAGATCAGCGACGACCCGAAGGCGAGGCCGATCAGCGGCGTCAGCGACTTCTTGATGTCGGCCTCGGTCATGCCGCCGAGCGAGGTCTGGCCGATCACCAGCATGAAGAAGCCGACCATGCCGAGCAGGCCCAGCCCCACGACCAGCATGCCGGTGATCGAACCGCCGCGGAAGGCGACGTCGAGCGCCGGGCCGATGCCCTGGCGGGCCGCCTCGGTGGTGCGCACGTTGGCGCGAACCGAGATGAACATGCCGGTATAGCCGGCAAGTCCCGACAGCACCGCGCCGATCGCAAAGCCGACCGCGGTCATCCAGCCGAGGCCCGGGACGAGGCCGATCACGACGAACAGCAGCACGCCGACGATCGCGATCGTCCGGTACTGGCGGTTCATGTAGGCGCCGGCACCCTCCTGGATCGCCGCGGCGATCGCCTGCATGCGCTCGTTGCCGGCGGGCTTGGCGAGGATCCAGCGGATCGACCACGCCCCGTAGACGACTGCCAGCACCGCGCACGCGAGCGCGAGCCAGAGACCTTGAGACTCAAGCATGTGAAACCCCCATCAGGAAGTCAGCGGATGGCTCGGCCCCGGCGGGCACGTGCCTGGAAACTCGACCCGACGGCCCGTCCCCGGCCGTCGTGGTCCCCTGCCCCGTCGGACGCGAAGCCTGCTCGCGCGACGTGCCGCCCGTCCTGGGTGGCGAAGACGCGCTCCGGACCGGGGCCGGCCGGAAAGCCGCCGGAGTGTAGCGGTCGCTCGCGGCGAGCGGCAATTTGCGCGGGCCACGGCCGGATCGGTGCGGGCGGCCACCGCCCGCGCCAGAATGCCGCCATGGGCGCCCACCACCATCACGCCGGCCACGGCCGTGCGCATGACCAGAACCCTGGCTTCGCGACCGACCCGCACGACCTGCACGCGGTCGGTAGCGGCCGCAAGATGCTGGCCTTCCGGGTCAGCATCGGCCTCAACGCCGCGCTGGTCGCAGCCCAGGTCACCGCCGGACTATGGCTGGGCTCGGTCGCGCTGGTCGCCGACGCCGTGCACAACGCGATGGACGTGCTGGGACTGGTGCTGGCGTGGTTCGCCGCGCGCCTCGCCCTGCGCCGCCCCGACGCTCGCCACACCTACGGCCTGGCGCGATCGACGATCCTCGCGGCGATGGCGAACGCGGGCCTCGTCCTCGCTGCCTGCGGCGCGCTGGCCTGGGAGAGCCTTGGCCGACTGCTCGAGCCGCACCCGACTCCGCCCGGCCTTTGGGTGATGGCCGTCGCCGCGGTCGCGCTGCTGGTCAACGTCGTCTCGGCGGCGATGTTCTGGCGCGGCAGCCGCACCGATCTCAACGAGCGCGGGGCCTTCATCCACCTCGCCGGCGACGCCGCGGTCTCGCTCGGCGTCGTCTTCGCCGGCCTCGGCCTGTGGCTCACCGGCTGGGCCTGGCTCGATCCCGCCGCGGGGCTCGCGATCGCGCTCGTCATCGCGTGGAGCGGCTACCAGCTGCTGCGCGAGTCGCTGGCGCTGGCCCTCGACGCGGTGCCGCGCGGCATCGACCTCGGCGCGATCCGCGCGGCGCTGCTGGCCGAGGACGGCGTCGAGGGCGTCCACGACCTCCACGTCTGGCCGCTGTCGACCACCGTCACCGCGCTCACCGTTCATCTCGAACACGACGGCAGCCGCGACAGCGACGTCCTGCTGGCCGCGATCCACGACCTGCTCGCCCACCGCTTCGGCATTCGCCACACCACGGTGCAGCTCGAGCACGTGGCGTGCGGGCGGAGATGTTGAGCGGAGTGCGGTCTTCGCACCGTCCACCGAGTTACATGACGGTACTGGTCAACGGATCTCCCTGGTGCCAAGCACGAGTTATCTCGGAGTGGACTACCACAGCGCATCGACATAATCTTCATGCGCCGGAGAGTGGGCGAACACACGTTTGAGGGCCGGCCATTGAGATCAATCACGAAGGGGAGCCAGATGAAAAACTCGCAATCGCAGTGCTTGCAGCGCTGATGGCATCGGGTTGTGTAACCAATAGAGCCGTGCAAACCGTTCAAGTCGGTGACGAAGAGAAGTCCTGCGCGCAACTGAAGGCGGAGTTGTCGGATCTCGGCGTGAAGTTCGAGGACGCCAAGAATGACTCGGGAATCACCGGAAAGAACGTCGGTCTGGCAATCGTCTTCTGGCCGGGGATCATCGTCAACGAAGTGCGCGCCAACAAGAACCAAGAATCAATCGACAGGAGAATCAATCATTTGACCCAGATCTACAACCGGAAATGCCTTGCAGGCGAAAAATAGACCCCGATTGAAGGAACAAACAAGCCCCAGCCACCGTTCTTGACTTCCGTGGGTGCTACTTGTGGTGCCAGCCAGACCTAGCTACCGCGCAGGCAACCGGCCACGGATGGCGGGTCGTGTGACAAGGTCCCATCACCGCCGCCGAGTTGCGGCGCTGAGCAGGCGGGGTCCAAAGCGCGCATGTTCGAGCACGAGGTCGCAGCTCGTCGTCGCATGCGACGACGAGCGAGGGTGAGGCATGGATGCCGAACGGAAGAACCGCATGGACGCTGGCCGTGTCGCGGCCCGAAGCGTTGGCCAGCCGCGACGAGGAAGACCGCGC
>CALDVP010000006.1 GCA_937924195.1 uncultured Lysobacterales bacterium | reverse complement strand
GAAGTTGGCCGCCGCCAGGATGCGCTCGCCGAGCGCGAGTGCCCCGTCGGCGCGATCGGGAAGGCCCGCGGCTTGCAGCATCGCGCTCGACGGGTCGATGCCGATGCACAGCGCGCCGAAGCGGGCGAGACGGTCGCGCAGGCGCGCGGCAAAAGGGTTCTCCATCGCGCGATCCTTCAGTCCGGGCGACCGGAGCGGTCCATGCAGGCGCGCAGTTCACCGGGCGACGTGCCGCCGCCGCAGTCCGCCCTGATCGCCTCGAGCCAGGAGCCGTACATCGGATTCGGCAACACGAACCAGCGCTCGCCCCACCACGACTGGTAGGGCGAGACTCGCGCCCGGCGCGTCGCGTCGTCGGCGAGCACGCCACCGAGGAAGTCGCCGAGGTTGTCTCCGAACTGCGCGATCACGCGGTGCTCGCGGTCGACCAGCTGCCGCCGCGAGACTTTGTCCCGACCGAAGCCGGCGGCATCGTCGCGCAGCAGCAGGTTGCCACCGTCGCCGTCCACCGGAAATCCGAGCGCGCGCAGGTTGGCGAGCGTCGCGTCGCGCTCGATCTGGCTGCGGTTGCTGATGTAGTAGACGCGCACGCCGCGCAGGTCCAGCCAGCGGGTGAACTCGACCGCGCCCGGGATCGCGCGGGCGCGCGCCTCGCCGCTCCACGCGAGCCAGGTCGAGTCGTCGTAGCTGGCGCCGGCGAGCATCTGGCGCAGCTCGTAGGCCGAGTTGTCGAGCAGGGTCTCATCGAGGTCGAAGATCACTGCCGGCGGCTGTCCCCCGTCGTTGCCCAGGAACTCGTCGGCCGGCATCGCGCTCCAGTCGCGCAAGTGGTCGGCGCGGGCCGCAGCAATGATCGGCTCGAGGCGCGCACGCGCGGCCGTGAACACCATCGTGCACAGCGCCTGGTACTCGCTCGAGTGCCGCACCCAGCCGATCGCATGGCGTCGATCGTCTGCTGGCGTCACGGACCCGGTCTCCGATCGACCGGGCGCCGCGACCGCCGGATCGGCCGGTGGGATACGCGGGCCTTGCGTGGCGCAGGCGGCCAGACAGAAAATCGCGATCAGACTCGTCGCGCGCATCGGCTGAGGCATCGGTCGGTTCCGCGTTCGAGCGACTCGAGAATCTAGCAGCGGGGGTTTTCGGCGTGGAGTGGTCGGCAGGCGACGCCAGCGGGGCGGGTGCCTCGTACTCCCGGGTGACGCGCGTGCGTGGCGATCGCGGAGGTTCAGCATGCGGTGGATCTCGACCCTGATCCTCGCCGCCGGGCTCGGATCGGCCGGCACGGCGGTTGGCGATGCGCCGACCGCGCGCGAGATCATCGCCGATGCCCATGCCGCGGCCGGTGGCCGGACGTGGGTCCGACCGCAGACGCTCCATCTCGTGGGCGAGGCGACGCTCTACCGGGATGGGCTCGCCTCGGCCGTCACCCATGCCGATCACTACGAGATGTGGCGCGTCTTCCCCGACTGGAACGAGGCTGCCCACGGTGCGAGCGGAAAGTTCCGGCTCGAGGCGCGCAGCGGGGATCGTGTGTTGATCCGACAGAGCTTCGATGGCACCGATACATGGAATGCCGAGGGTCGCGTGGCCGAAGCGGTCGCCTCGCGGGAATGGAGTGAAAATTTCGGCTTCGGGATCATCCGCTTCGCACTCGAGCCGGGATTCACGCTCACCCGGCTCGCCGACGACCAGGCCGATGGCCATCCGTGTCACGTCGTTCGCGTGACCGATCCGAGCGGCGGCGAGACGACCTTCTGGATCGATCAGCGCGACCGCGCCATTCGCAAGGTCGGTTTCGACACACCGCGCGGCTGGCACGAGCGCGTCTACTCGGACTTCTACCGTGTCGATCCGCCGGGCTTCGTGCAACCTGGACGGGTGCGGCTTTATTACCGCGGCGCGCTGGTCAACGACATCCGCTGGCACGTCGCCGAGGTCGACGTGCCGATCGACGACGCGACGTTCACTCTGGGTGACCCGTAACCGCAGGCCACGGCGACCTGCCACGACCCGGTCGTTCCGTCGCGCCGTCTGCCCGTGCCTTCCTCGCGCTGGTGATTTCCCCCGCGACGCGACTGCGCTTGGCCGCGCTTGCCGATCCGCCCCACGTACGCCGATGCCGCGCGCTCGACGCGGCCAAGCGTTGCGGTCGCAATCGGGGGGTCGTCGACGACGCGCGGGCTTGGGCGGGCACCGTCCGAGGCCACTGCAGTGCGGCGTGAACTGGGACACATTCGGCGTGTGACCCATCACGCTGCCGCGCACGCGCAGACCGGGCAGACTTTGCGCCGTCTTGCGAACGTCATGGGAGGCAGCGCATGGCGAACGTACGCTCGCGTTTCGATGCCATCTGCGCCTATCTCGGCCGCGTCCACGGTGCGCGGACCACACGGGTGCGGGGCAGACTCTGTCTTGGCATCGACAAGGCCACGTTCATGGCCGTGCACTCGACCGGCCTCGGTTTCCGGCTGCGCGGCCGTACGCTGTCGCAGGCGTTGACCCTGCCCGGCGTGCGGCCCTGGCATCCGCTCGATCCAGACCGGATAGCGCCTGGCTGGGTGCTGGTCCCGAGCATCTACGCGAGCCGGTGGGACCGGCTCGCAGTCGAGGCGCTGCGCACCGCGCGAATCGCCCAAGCACAGCGCTATGTGCGCGAGGCGGCTGCCGGCATTGCCTCGGTGGCCATCCCCCTCTCGCCGCCGTCGAGCGCCGAGAGCCTGGCCGCGCGTGTTCGCGCCGCCATCGCGCGCAACTTCAGCGGCCTGATCCTGGCCCGCGCGGCCTGACGTGCCGCGCGACCACACGCGGACGGCGCCACCGCCTTCACGGCTAGCTTCGACGTGGCCGCGCTGGCGGCGATCGAGCCGACCCGCCGCACCTCGAAGCCGCGCGCCCGGAGATGGCGCACCAGTGGATCGAAGCCGGTGTCCTTCGAGACGATCCGGAAGTCGGCCATGGGATCGCGTGCGATCCGCTCGCCGAGATGACAGGCGATGTGGAAGGCGAGCGCGATCGGCCCGTTGCCGCTGATCCGCACGTGCTCGCCGCGCGCGCCGAGCCGCTGCATCGCCGCCGCGAGTTCGATCGGGATCTTCGTCTGACTCGGGCCGACGAAGACGATCACCGGCACGTCACCCCCATCGAATCCGCCAAGCGAGGCCGGCTGCACGTTCTCGTGGTCGACCAGCACGTATGGCGAGGCCATCGCGCGCACCCGAGGTTCCCGGCCGGATTCCGCCGGGCCGACGATAGCGCCGCGCGGCCTTCCGCGGCGGAGCGCGCGCCCCCCTCGCGCAGCCGCCGCGCTACCGTTGCGTCTGCCCCATCGACCCGCGATCGGCATGACCGGCGATCCAACATCCGAACCCGCAGCGGAGGCCACCGGACCGACCCGCCCGCGCTGGCTCAATCGCACCGTGCTCGGTGCGGGGCTCACCAGCGCGCTCGGCGATCTCTCCTACGAGACGGTGACCGTGGTGCTGCCCGGATTCCTGGCCGTGCTCGGCATCCCGGCGGCCGCCCTCGGCGCGATCGAGGGCTTCGCCGATGCGGCGAAGAGCGTGGCCAAGACCTTCGCCGGACACATCGCCGACCGACTCGGCCATCGCAAGACCCTCGTGCTCACCGGCTATGCGCTGACTCCGATCGGCCAGTCGTTGATCGCACTCGCAGCGGCGTGGCCGCTCATCCTTGCCGGTCGCGCCCTGGCGTGGATCGGTAAGGGACTTCGTGGACCGCTGCGCGACGCGATCGTGATCCAGTCGGTCACGCCGGCGACGCGTGGCCGCGCGTTCGGCTTCCATCGGGCGCTCGACACGCTCGGAGCGGTCGCGGGGCCGCTCCTCGGCGTCTGGCTGCTCGGCTGGGCGGGCGGGCTCGACGGCGGGCTGCCCGGCACGCTCGGCGACGATCCGGCCGGACCGTTCCGGCTGGTGCTGTGGCTATCGCTGATCCCCGGGATGCTCGCAGTGATCGCCTTCCTCGTGCTGGTCCGCGACCCGGGCCATGCGCCAAATCCCGAACTCAGGCTGCTGCGTTCGCTGCGTGGCTTGCCGATTCACGTCCGTCGTTACCTCGGCGCGGTCGGATTATTCGGCATCGGCGACTATTCGCATGCGCTCCTGATCCTCGCGGCAACGACGCTGTTGGAACCCGAACTCGGGGTGGTCGCAGCCGCTCAGGTCGCGGGTCTGCTCTACGTCCTGCGCAATGTCGTCCAGGTGATCGCATCGTGGCCGGTCGGCTGGCTTGCCGACCGGATCGGCCATCGCCCGGTGCTGATCGCAGGCTATGCGCTCGGCGCTGGAACCGCCCTCTTGGCCGCGCTCGCATTCCTAACCTCCGGCGGACTCGCCATGCTGGCCGCCTTGTTCGTGCTGGCCGGCCTCTATACCGCGGCGCAGGAGGCGCTCGAATCGACGGTCGCAGCCGACGCGATCCCGTCCGAAGTGCTGACCACGGGCCTCGGCGCGCTCGGTACGATCAACGGCGTCGCGAAGTTCGCATCGAGCACCGGCGTGGGCCTGATCTGGACCGCCGTGTCACCGGCCGTGGCGTTCATCCTGGCCGCCGCACTGATGACCGCCGGCACGCTCGCCCTGGCGCGAAGCCGATGACCCGTCTCGATCTCGAGCGCCAGCAGGTCCTGATCTATCTCGTCTCGATATCGATCGGGCTTGGCCTCGGGCTCGTCGCACCAGCCATCGGCCGGATCGCCGAGGCGGCGCTATGGCCAGTCCTAGGCGCCCTGCTCTTCGCAACCTTTTGCCAGGTGCCGCTCTGGCACCTGCGCGACGCCTTCGGCGACCGCCGTTTCCTTGGCGCGACGCTGCTCGGACAGTTCGTCGTCGTCCCAGTACTGGTCGCCGCGATGCTTCCGCTGCTACCAGCGGATCCGGCGTTGCGTCTCGGCATGCTCCTGGTGCTGCTGGTGCCGTGCACCGACTGGTTCATCACCTTTGCGCAGCTCGGCGGGGGCGATCCCGCGCGCGCGATCGCGGTGACCCCGGTCAATCTGCTGCTGCAACTCGCGCTGCTGCCGGTCTATCTCGCGCTGCTGGCCGATCGGGAAGCGCTCGCGGTGCTCGGGGCGGCTGACCTTCGCGCCGCGGTGCTGATCGTCGCGCTACCGCTCCTGCTCGCGATGGCGTTCGAGCGCTGGGCCGAGGCGCGTGCAGAACGCGCAACCTGGCGCGAAGCTCTCGGATGGGCGCCGGTACCGCTGCTCGCGCTCGTGGTCGGCCTGATCGCGACCGCCCAGGCGCGCGCCGTGCTCGACGCGCCGGCCGCAGTGCTGCCCGCCGTCGCTGCGTTCGTCGCCTTCCTCGTCCTCGCCGCGGTGCTGGCGCTCGCACTCATGCGCGCGTTCCGGCTCGACGCCCGCGGCGGCCGCACCCTCGCCTACGGCCTCGGTACGCGCAACTCCTTCGTCGTGCTGCCGCTCGCCCTCGCCCTGCCGGCCGGCTGGGAGCTCGCCGCGATCGTGATCGTCGTCCAGTCGCTGGCCGAACTGTTCGGGATGGTGGCCTACCTCGCGCTGCTGCCGCGGTGGTTTCCGGAGGCGGACCGGCCGCGGTGAATGGCGAGCCGCTTGGCGGACGCCGCGCCCAGTGTCTCGACAATCGCGGCCCTGCTGGGCTCTTCTCCCATTGGCAAGTGCAGATCAACGGCGGTTTCGT
>CALDVP010000005.1 GCA_937924195.1 uncultured Lysobacterales bacterium | reverse complement strand
AACTCTGTAGCGCGCGGCTTGCCGCGCGCGGATCGAGATTGGCGCCGGGCAAGCCCGGCGCTACAAAGCCGCGAAACTCTGTAGCGCGCGGCTTGCCGCGCGCGGTCCGTGGATCGCGTCCCTCGCCTCCGATCAGGGTGCGGAAGGAGCGCCGGGTGCGGTCCAGCGCTTCAGCCACGTCTTGACCGCGTCGTGCCACTGGATCGAGTTGTGGGGCTTCAGGATCCAGTGGTTCTCGTCGGCGAAGTGCAGGTACTCGCTCGGGATACCGCGGCGCTGGGCCGCGGTAAAGGCGGCGATGCCCTGCGTGTACGGCACTCGAAAGTCGAGCGCGCCGTGGATGACGAGCATCGGTGTGCGCCACTTGGAGACGTGGTTGGCCGGGTTCCACTTCTCGTACAACGTCGGATCGTCGTGGACGGGGGAGCGGAACTCCCACTCGGTGAACCACAGCTCCTCGGTCATGTAGCCCATCGCGCGGGTGTCGAAGACCCCGGCGTGGTTGACGAGGCAACGAAAGCCGTCGGGCCAGTTGCCGGCGATCCAGCTGATCATGTATCCGCCGTACGAGCCGCCGAGCGCGCAGGCCCGGTTCGCGTCGATGAACGGGTACTTCGCGGCCGCCGCGGCCAGACCGAGCTTCAGGTCGTCGAGCGGCTTGCCGCCCCAGTCGCCGCTGATCGAGTCGGTGAAGGCCTGGCCGTAGCCGGTCGATCCGTGGAAGTCGATCATGATCGCGGCGAAGCCGGCGCCGGCGTAGGTCTGCGCGTTCCAGCGGTAATGCCAGGCGTTGGCCATGCTGCCCTGCGGACCGCCGTGGACGAGGAAGGCCACCGGGTAGCGCTGTCCGGGCGCGAGGTTCCACGGCTTGACGATGTAGCCATGGACGGTCTCGCCGTTCGCGCCAGCGAACGAGAACTGCTCGAAGTCGCCGAGGCGCACGTGCGCGAGGCGCTCTCGATTGAAGTCGGTCAGCCGGCGCTCGTTGCCGCCGCGCGCCCCGAGCGCGAACAGCTGCGCGGGGCCCGCGAGGCTGTCTGCGACGAAGGCGATGGTGTCGGCGGCGATACTGGCGCCGATCACATTGCCCTGGCCAGTGAGATCGCGGACCTTGCCGCTGGCGACCTCGATCGCGAACAGCGGTCGCTGCCCCATGCTCTGGGCGATCGCGTATAGCGTGCGCCCGTCGCGCGAGACCATCAGTGCACTCGGCGAGCGGTCCCACTCCGGTGCGATCTCGCGCGCCGCGCCGGTCGAAAGGTCACGGGCGATGATCCACTCGCGATCGGCCTCGAACTTGGGCCGCTTCATCGCGAGGTGGTAGAGCGTGCGGCCGTCCGGCGAGAACACCGGCGCGGTGTCGGTGGCCTCGTTGGCGGCGGTCAGGTTCTCGGGCGCGCGCGAGCCGTCGATTGGCGCGATGAAGAGGTCGAGGTTCGTCGACCAGGCCTCGCTGCGATCCGCGGTCCGCGCCGCGAACACGATGCGGTCGCCGTTTGGAGAGAACGCCCACTCGCCGTCGCCGCCGAAGGGCTTCGAGGGCACGTCGCCGGTGATACCGCGGCTGATCCACGTGAGCTGGTCGCCGGCGACGCCCTCGGCGTCGAGCCGAGCGATGAAGAGCTGCGAGCGCGTGCCGTTCTTCCACGTGTCCCAGTGGCGCACGAAGAGCTGGTCGTAGTGCTGGCCAGTCTGCTTCGAGGCGCTCCGCTCGTCGAGCTTCTGCTTCGTGCAGGCGAGGTCCGCGGCGCAGTCGATGAAGACGTCGAAGGCGACCGCGAGATGGCGACCATCCGGCGACAGCGCGTAGGCGCCGATCGGCAGCGCGAAGCGCGTGGCCTGCACCGGCTCGCCGCCATCGATCGGCATGCGCCAGAGCTGTGGGCCGCCGCCACCACGGGCGGAGATGAAATACAGCGCGCGGCCATCGTGCGACCAGCGCGGGGCAGAGGACGAGACGCCCTTGGCCGTGAGTCGGCGCGCCGGCGCGCTGCCATCGGCCGGCACCAGCCAGATCGAATTGATACCGCGGTTGCCGTCGAGGTCGGTTTCGCGCAACTGGAAGGCGATGCGCTTGCCGTCCGGCGAGACCTGCGGATCGGAGACGCGGTCGAGCGAGACCAGGTCCCGGACCTCGAAGCCGCGCGGAGCGTCGGCGGTGGCCGGCGGCGGCGCAGCGGAGGCGGCGGGCGGCGCGGTGGCCGCGAGGGCGGGCAAGGGCGCGACGGCGAGGCCGAGCGCGACGGTGAGGGCGGTACGCAGCATCCGGGGGCTCCGGTGGTGGGACGGACCGCCGAGTCTAACGGTCCACGCGGTTGGTGTCGGAAGTGGAGTGCGCGCGTTGGCGTGGGCCGTGCGGCGGCGCATCGACGGTGTTCAGCGAAAGCGCACCAGGCAGGCCCGGCGCCAAAGGCCGGCGCTGGACTGTAGAGCGAGGCTTGCCTCGCTCGGGTTTACCGCACGACAACGAGGCTTCGCCGCATGACGACGACCGATCGCACTGCGGGCAGGGCGCCGGGCAAGCCCGGCGCTACAGGCCCGCGCGGGGTCGACGCCGGGCAAGCCCGGCGCTACAGGCCCGCGCGGGATCGACGCCGGGCAAGCCCGGCGCCCCAGGACTGCGCCCTCACTCGAACCCGTCAGAGAACATGCCGTCGAGCAGCGCGGCGTCGGCGAGGATGAAGATGTCGTTGAGGTCGTTCGTGTCGCCGGGCACGAGGTTCGAGGCGAGGGACTGGAGGGTGAGCGAGCGGCCGGAACTGTCGATGCCGACGGTCTGGCCGGAAATCGCATTGCCCGGGGTGCCACCGCTATTGCTGCTGATCAGGAAGGGCGTTCCGGTGGCCCCAGGCACCTGCAGGACCACCTGATCCGAAATCGACCCGGGGAAGAAGCACGAGTAGACGACCGCGCCGGTATCCGAGACGTCCGATTCACGGCAGCCGTTCGCGGTGGATGCGTTGACGACCGGCACCGGCACCAGCGTCGTGGTGCCGCTCTGCCGGTCGCGCACGAACACGCGGCTCTGGTTGGAGGGCGAACCGAAGTTGTTGGCGAAGGACCGGAAGGAGACGAAGCGGCCGTTCGGCGAGATCGCCGCAAAGTCCGACTGCGAGTTGTCGACCACGCCACCGTGGCTTCGACTGACCAGTTCGGCGGTCGCGGTCTGTCGATCGCGCACGTAGACCTGGATCGTGCCGCCCGCCACGCCGCTCGCGATGTTCGCAGCATTGGTCTGGAACACGACGAAGCGCCCGTCGGCGGACATCGAATGGACGGTCGAGGCGACGACGCTCCCGGTCGGAAAGCCGCCGGCGGTGGTCTACGACACCAGCTCGACCGAACCGGTCTGGAGATCCTTCAGGTAGATGTGCGCGTTGCCGCCGTTGCCAGCGATCAGGTTGCTGGCATCGGAGCGGAAGGCGATGAGACGACCATCGGCCGAGACCGTGGCGTTGCGGGCCTGGCCCGAGGAGGCGCCGGTTGCGGGCTGCCCACTCGCATTCGTGCTGGCCACCACGAGCTGCGCGGTCTGCCGGTCCTGGCGCACGATCTGAAAGCCGGAGCTGCTGATGCCGAGGTTGCTCGCGAAGGTCTCGTAGACCACGTAGCACCCGCCCCCGGCGATCGAGGGGGCGAAGGAATTGCCGTTCAAGGCAATGCCGGCGGAATTCGTCGACAGGTTCTGGATCAGGTTCTGGCCGAAGTCGACGACGATGATCTTCTCGCCGGTGATGCTGCCGGGGACCCAGTTGGTCGCGCTGCTCGAGAACGCGAAGACCCGGCCGTCGTTCGAGACCGTGGCGCCGGTGGAGTCGTTGTTCGCCTGCGTCTCGGGCGGCGGCGGCACCAGCCGTCCGAACAGGAACTGGGCCGACGCCGAATTGGAACTGGCGACGACCGCGGCGGCGACGAGGATGCGGACGAGGCGGTGGCGGACGATGTCCGTGGGGCGGCTCCTGGGCTTCCCCATCCTCCACGCGATTCCGGCGACGATCCTGCAATCGCCGTCGCCGGCCGCCAGCCGCACGCGATTTCGGGCGCGCGCCCTCGGTTGATCGGTGCGCCCGCGCCGCTCAACCGCGCAGTCGCCGCGCAAGGCCCGTCGCGCGCTCGACCGGGCACGCGAGGGCCGCGTCGATGACGCCCGGTGCGCCCCAGATCTCGACCGCGTGGCGCGCACGGGTCAGCGCCGTGTAGAGCAGCTCGCGCGACAACAGCTCGTGACCCGGATTCGGGGGCAGCAGCAGCGCGACGCGCCGATACTCGGAGCCCTGGCTCTTGTGCACCGTGATGGCGAACGCACTCTCGTGCTCGGGCAGCGCGGCAGGTGCGAAGACCCGCGGTCCCTCGACGCCGGGAAACACGACCTGGCATCGGCCAGCACGATCACGCAGGACGATGCCGACATCGCCGTTCGCAAGACCGCTGGCCGCATCGTTGCGGGTCACGATCACGGCCCGGCCCGGATACCACGACCCGTTCGCCACGCCGGCGCGGGCGCGCATGGCCGACTCGATCATGCGATTGGCTGCGATCACCCCGTGGCGGCCTTCGCGGACCACGCCGAGCAGCTGGCGTCCGGCGAACGCGTCGAGCACGCGGCGCGCGGTCGCGTCGTCGGCCGGATCCCAGGGATCGAGGGCACCGGCGGCGATCAGTTCGTTCTTGAGGCTCTCGGCCCAGGCTTCGAGGCGCCTGCGGAGATCGCCGGTCGACGTGGCCTCCGCGACCACGACCGCCGCACCGGCCGCGGCCCGCGCGGTCTCGAAGGCCGATGCGTCGCCGGCGCGGACCGCGGCGTAGAGCGCGGCGAGCTGACGCTCGGCGCGGAAGGAGTGCTCGAGCCGCACCACCGCATCGGGTGACATCGCTACCAGCGCGTCCACGACATCGCGCAGCACCGAGCCGGTGCCGATCGAGGTCAACTGGTCGGCATCGCCGACCAGCACCAGCGACGCCTCCGGGGCCAACGCGTCGACCAGCGCGCGCATCAGCGGGAGGTCGACCATCGAGGCCTCGTCGACCACGACCACGTCCGCAGGCAACGGTTCGTCCGGACCGTGCGCGAAGCCACCGCCCGCGCCACGCGCCCCGAGCAGGCGATGGATCGTGGTCGCGCCGATGCCGTCGAGCGCAGCCAGCACCGCCGCCCATGGCGCCGGCAGATCGCGATTGGATGCGATGGTCACGCGCTCGGCCGCGAACGCGGCCTCGAGCCGCTGCGCGGCCTTGCCCGTCGGAGCTGCCAGCCGGACGCGCGGCCACGCGCCGGCGTGGCGCGCGGCATGCTCCCGCGCGAGCGCG
Source organism: uncultured Lysobacterales bacterium (assembly GCA_937924195.1). Lineage (GTDB taxonomy): Bacteria > Pseudomonadota > Gammaproteobacteria > Xanthomonadales > Ahniellaceae > UDEA-SF1. The sequence goes on along the minus strand of CALDVP010000005.1, from coordinate 2,411 downwards.
GCGAGCATCCGGACCACGGTCGTGGTCTTGCCGGTGCCGGGGCCGCCGGTCAGCACGAACAGACGGCGACCGACGACGCGGCGTACGGCCTCGGCCTGCCGCGCCGCCTCGGGGCTGGGCTCGCCGCCGAACAAGGCGGCGAGATCGGCGTCGGTGATCGGCGCGACCACGGGCGACGCGGCGAGACGCCGGCCGAGTGCGTCCGCGATGTCGCGCTCTTGGCGGAAATTGCGCGCCAGCTGAAAGCCGTCGCCGTCGACGACGAAGGCGTGGCGCGTCGGATCGAAGGATTCCGGCGTGCCGACCAGCGGATCTTCTGCCAGCACGCGGAACGCATCGGCGTCGAGCGGGAGATCGCTGTGGCCATCGAGGTCGCGCTCGGTGGCGAACGCGGCCAGCTTCGCGAGTGGCCATCCGCCGCCATGCGCCAGCACGAAGCGGGCGACCGCGCGCGGCAGCGGCGCGAACTCGGCGAGCCGGGAATCGAGCGCGGTGCCGTCGAAGCGCAGACTCATGCCGCCGCCTCCCGCGGGTCACACCCGTCGAGCAGCGCATCGACCGCATCGAGCAGCGCCGGGTCGAAAGGCTTCGACCAGATCCCGGCGCCCGTCGCGAGGCCCGCGCCGCGCAGAAACACGTAGACCGGCGCGCCGAGATGCTTGGCGCGCTCGTAGCCGCGCAGGCGCGCGCGTAGGTGGCGGTCGAGCGCGAGGGTGTAGAGCAGCGCCTGAAATCGATAGTGGTGGCTGTCCATCGCGCGGTCGAGGCGGTCGCCGAGGTAGTCCGCGGCACGGACGCCGAGGTGGCTGGCCTTCCAGTCGAGTGCGCGGTAGCGGGCTTCGTGCCGGAACACGAGGTCGATCTTCCCACGCAGCAGGCCGGCTACATCGAGGTCGGATGCCGGCACCACATCCGGCTCGCCGAAACCGCCCGCGATCCGCCGCAGCGCGGCCATCCGCAAGCGTGGCAGGGGCAGCAGAAACTCGAACTCGATCGACTGGTCGCGCGGCGGCAGGTCTGCGACGGCCGGTCCATCGCGCCACAAGGGCGCGGCCAACGCGCGGTCGAGCATCGTCGCGACCAGGGTCTCGCGGCCGCCCGAGATCCCGCGCTCGTCGAGCGCCCGCCGGACGAGATCGAGTTGCTCGGCGACCGGGCGACCATGGACCCGGCGCTCGAGGATCGCATGCACCGCGTCGCCGAAGCCGAGCCCGCGCACGGATTCGAGTTCGCGCAGGAGCGGATCCGCGTCGTCGAGCGCTGCGAGGCCCGTGTCCGGACCGACAGCGAAGTCCGGCTCGACCGCGACCGCGAGTTCCCCGGCATCCGTGTCGCTACCCTCCTCGTCCTCGTCCTCTGACGCGGTCTCGTCGGCGACGGCGACCCGCGCGTCGGTCGGCACGGGCCTCGCCAGCGACGTGAAGCTGTGTCGGCCGGGCCGTGGCCCTGGCGGCGGCGGTGGCAGCGGCCGCGCCCGGCGCGGCCTCGCTTCCTCGCAAGTCGCATCGAGCGACGCCGCATCGGGCATGCCCTCGCACCACGCGACACCGTCGATCCGGGGGCGTCCGCCGGCAGCGGCGTCACGCGTGCTCGACACCGGCGCATCCGCCGGCGCGGGCTTCGAATCCGGGGCCGCTCCCGCCGGGTCGGGACTCGTCACGACGAATCGTCGGTCCGCCGCTGCACGACCGCGTCGGGTGGGCTGCGTCGCATCAGGCTCCGAGGGCCCGTCCGCCGTCGTCGTCGGCCGGCGATGCCGCGCAATCAGCGTCGCCAGCGGCACGTCTGTCATCTTCTGCGGCGCCGGCGCGTCGTAGATCACGCAGGCGTGGATCGCGCGGGTCACGGCGACGTAGAACAGGCGGAAGCGCTCGTCGGACTCGAGTCGCGCGGCCTCTCCGCGCACCGCTTCCGGGAGGTCGAGCAGACCCGACGCGAGATCCGGGCGCGAAACGCGGACCAGCGGTCGCCTGGTCCACTCGTCGTTGAGGCCATGCCGGAAGGCCAGCGGCAGGAACACGATTCCGAACTCGAGCCCCTTCGCGGCGTGCACGGTCATCACCTGGACCCGGCGCGCGTCGGACTCGAGCCGCAGCCGGCGGGCATCGACCTCGGTCTCGCTGCCAGCGGTGATCCTGCGCTGGCGCTGGAGCCAGGCGAGCAGCGCGTGGGGGCCGTGATGGTCGGCAGCCGCGACCTCGAGCAGTTCGCCGAGGTGCCGCAGGTCGGTGAGGACGCGCTCGCCGTCGGCCTCGGCGAGCACGCGCGGCGCGATCTCGACGATCAGGGTCCGGATCGCGGCGCCGATGCCGAGCTGGTGCCAGATCTCGCGCCAGCGGTCGAGCGATGCTTCGGCGGCGCTGGCCCACGACGGGTCTGTCGCCATACGGCGCAGGGCGTCCCAGTCGTGT
>CALDVP010000004.1 GCA_937924195.1 uncultured Lysobacterales bacterium | reverse complement strand
AGTCATGGTGATCGAGATGAACCCGCGCGTTTCGCGGTCCTCGGCGCTGGCCTCCAAGGCGACCGGGTTCCCGATCGCGAAGATCGCCGCGCTCCTGTCGGTGGGCTACACGCTCGACGAGATCGACAACGACATCACGCGGGTCACGCCGGCGTCGTTCGAGCCGACGATCGACTACGTCGTCACCAAGATCCCGCGCTTCGCCTTCGAGAAGTTCCCGCAGGCCGACGCGCGCCTGACCACGCAGATGAAGTCGGTCGGCGAGGTCATGGCGATCGGCCGCACCTTCCAGGAATCGTTGCAGAAAGCGCTGCGCGGTCTCGAGACCGGCGTCACCGGCCTCGACCCGAAGATCGACGGCCGCGCCGACGAGGATGCTGCGAACCTGCTCGTGCGCAATCTGCGCGAGCCCGGCGCCGATCGCCTGTTCTACGTCGCCGATGCCTTCCGCGCCGGGCTGTCGGCGCAGCGCGTGCACGAGTTGACCTGGATCGATCCGTGGTTTCTCGACCAGATCAAGGAACTCGTCGAGGTCGAAGCCGAGGTCGCGGCCGGCGGACTTGCTGCGATCGATGTCGAGCGTATGCGCCGTCTGAAGCGGCTGGGTTTCTCGGACGCGCGTCTGTCGGCGCTGCTTGGTACCGATGAGGCCGCGGTACGCAAGCTGCGCCAGACCCTTGGTGTGCGTCCGGTCTACAAGCGCGTCGACTCGTGCGCAGCCGAGTTCGCGACCAGCACCGCGTACCTGTATTCGACTTACGAGGACGAGTGCGAGAGCGAGCCGACCACGCGCGAGAAAGTGATCGTGCTCGGCGGCGGGCCGAACCGGATCGGGCAGGGGATCGAGTTCGACTACTGCTGCGTCCACGCCGCCCTCGCGCTGCGCGAGGACGGCTTCGAGACGATCATGGTCAACTGCAATCCAGAGACCGTCTCGACCGATTACGACACGTCGGACCGTCTCTACTTCGAGCCGCTGACGCTCGAGGACGTGCTCGAGATCGTCGACAAGGAGAAGCCGCGCGGCGTGATCGTCCAGTACGGCGGTCAGACGCCGCTCAAGCTAGCGCGCGCGCTGGCCGCCAACGGCGCGCCGATCATCGGCACCACGCCCGATGCGATCGACCGCGCGGAGGACCGCGAACGCTTCCAGCAGCTGATCGACAAGTTGGGTCTTCGGCAGCCGCCGAACCGCACCGCGCGCACGCCCGACGAGGCGCTCGCGCTGGCGCGGGAGATCGGCTATCCGCTGGTGGTGCGACCGAGCTACGTGCTCGGAGGGCGCGCGATGGAAGTGGTCTACAGCGACGCCGATCTCGCGCGCTACATCCGTGAGGCGGTGCAGGTCTCGAACGAGTCGCCAGTGCTGCTCGACCGCTTCCTCGACAATGCGGTCGAGGTCGACGTCGACATCGTCGTCGACGCGACCGGCGCGGTGCTGGTCGGCGGGATCATGGAGCACATCGAAGAGGCCGGCGTGCACTCGGGCGACTCGTCGTGTTCGCTGCCGCCTTACTCGCTGACGCCGGAGCTGCAGGACGTGCTGCGGCAACAGGCGGCGGTGATGGCGCGCGAGCTCGGCGTCGTGGGACTGATGAACACCCAGTTCGCGATCCAGGGCGATACCGTCTACGTGCTCGAGGTCAACCCGCGCGCCTCGCGCACCGTGCCTTTCGTCGCCAAGGCGACCGGCGTTCCGCTCGCGAAGATCGCGGCGCGCTGCATGGTTGGCCGCACGCTTTCCGACCAGGGCATGACGCGCGAGGTGGTGCCGTCGCACTGGTCGGTCAAGGAAGCGATCTTCCCGTTCCTCAAGTTCCAGAACGTCGATCCGATCCTTGGGCCCGAGATGCGCTCGACCGGCGAGGTGATGGGCGTCGGAGCGAGTTTCGGCGAAGCCTTTGCGAAGGCCCACGAGGCCGCGAACATTCGTGCCCCGAAGATCGGCAAGGCCTTCATCAGCGTGCGCGACGCCGACAAGGAACGCGTGCTGCCGGTCGCCGCGGACCTGATCCGTCGTGGCTACTCGCTGGTGGCGACCACTGGCACGGCTGCCTTCCTGAATCGTCACGGCGTCCCTTGCGATCGCATCAACAAGGTACTCGAAGGCCGTCCGCACATCGTCGACCTGATCAAGAACGGCGAGATCGTGTTCATCGTCAACACCACCGAAGGCAAGGCTGCCACTGCGGATTCGTTCTCGATCCGTCGCGAGGCGCTGCAGAACCGCATCACCTACACGACCACGGTCTCCGGCGCGCGCGCGCTCGTGCACTCGCTCGACTTCCGCGGCTCGCCGCGCGTGACCTCGTTACAGGAACTGCACGCCGGAGTGGCCCGATGAAGCGCATCCCGCTGACTGCGCAAGGCGCGGCGCGTCTGCGCGCCGAACTCGAGAACCTGAAGTTGGTGGCGCGGCCGCGCGTGATCGAGGCGATCGCCGAAGCGCGCGCGCACGGCGACCTCAAGGAGAACGCGGAGTACCACGCCGCACGCGAGCAGCAGGGCTTCATCGAGGGGCGCATCAACGAGCTCGAGGCCGCGCTGTCCTATGCCGAGGTCATCGACGTCGCGAAGCTCAACGCCGGCTCGCGGATCGTGTTCGGTGCGATCGTCGAACTCGAGGACCCTCACACCGGCGATGCAGTGACCTATCAAATCGTCGGCGACCTCGAGGCCGACATCAAGGCAGGACGGATCTCGGTGTCGTCGCCGGTCGCGCGGGCACTGATCGGAAAGAACGAAGGGGACTTGGTCGAGATCCAGGCGCCGGGCGGCGTGCGCCGTTACGAGGTCGTCTCGGTCCGCTACGAGGCGGACTGATCTTTTGGCCGTGCCGACCCGAACACTGCTGCTCGGTCGGCGCGATCGCCTGTTGTCGGGCGACTGGTCGTCGCGCGCGCCGGCACTCGCCGCGCTGCTCGCGCGGGGCACGCATGTCGCGGCGGCGATCTCCGACGAGCCGGCGCTAGCTGCCGTCGTCGACATCCCGGGCATGACCGATGGATTTCCAGCGGCCGCGCTGACGCGTGCTTTCGATGTCGGGGATGCGGAAGGCGCGTCCTGGCTGCGGGCCGACCCAGCCTTCGTTCGCGCGGACGCCGCCTGTGCCCGTCTACTCGCGGTCGGCGACTTCGGGGTCGGCAAGTCCGACGCCGAGGCCGCACTGGCTCTGCTCGCGCCGCTTTTTCGCGACGAAGGGCTCGCACTCGATGCACCTCAGCCACAGCGCTGGTATCTGCGCTTACCGCCCGGCACCGAACTGCCGCGATTCCCGCATCCGCAGACGGTCCTCGGTGACGACCTGTCGCGGCACCTCCCGCGAGGCGCCGACGAGCGGCGCTGGATGCGGCTGCTCAACGAGGCGCAGGTACTGTTGCATCATGCCGAATTCAATCGCGGCCGTGCGGCGCTCGGGCTGGTGCCGATCAATAGCTTGTGGTTCTGGGGCGCGGGCGTGACACCGAGCCGGATCGTCGTGCGCGGCACGCGTATCGCGACCGATGATCCGGTGCTGCTCGGGGCCTTGCGCCTTGCCGGCCGGTCCGAGGTCGACTATGCCGCCGCGGCACCGGCAGGACCGGGCGACAGCGTGGTCGATCTGCGTCGGCTCGACGATGCGGCCGTGCTCGATCGAGACTGGCTGGCGGCCGACCTGTCGGCGCTGAAGGCCGGGCGGTTGAATCTCATCAGTGTCCGCTTCGCGGACGGATCCGGTGCGCAGGTCGATCGCTGGCAGGCCTGGTGTGTATGGCGGCGACGCCCGGACTGAGTCGGCCGGTGATCCGCCGGCGCGAGCCGCTGGTCGCGCCGAGCGGCTGGCCGGCCGACGTGCATCCGGTGCTGCGACGCGTGTATGCGGCTCGAGGCGTCTCAGGCCCGCAGGAACTGCCGCGGCGGCTGGCTGAACTCGTGCCACCCGATCGCATGGGTGGATTGGCAGCGGCTGCGCGCCTGGTGGCCGATGCAATCGACGAGGGTCGGCGGATCGTGCTCGCCGGCGACTACGACGCTGACGGGGCGACCGGCTGCGCGGTCGGCATGCGCGGTCTTGCGCTGCTTGGCGCGCGGGAGCCGCGCTACGTGGTGCCGAATCGCGCGATCCACGGCTACGGGCTCGGCCCGGGTCTGGTGGAGCTGATCGCGGCGCGCGGCGCCGATCTCGTGATCACGGTCGACAACGGCATCGCGGCGCACGAGGGAATTGCCGCGGCCAAGCGTCGCGGCATGCAGGTCGTCGTCACCGACCACCACCTCGCCGGCGATTGCCTGCCGGGCGCCGACGCGATCGTCAATCCGAACTTGCAGGGGGATCCATTTCCGAGCAAGGCGCTGGCCGGCGTCGGCGTGCTGTTCTATCTGCTGCTCGCGGTCCGTGCCGAGCTGCGCGCGCGTGGACGCTTTCCTGATCGCGCCGCCGAGCCCGATCTCGGGAGCCTCGTGGATCTGGTCGCGCTCGGCACCGTTGCTGACATGGTGCCGCTCGACGCCAATAACCGGCTGCTGGTGCGCGCCGGGCTCGAGCGCATCCGCGCCGGGCGCGCGAGCGCGGGCGTCGCGGCCTTGCTCGCGATCGCGAACCGACAGCCCAAGGTGGTGACCGCGCAGGACCTCGCCTTCACAATCGCACCACGGATCAACGCGGCCGGCCGGCTCGAGGACATCACGATCGGCATCGAGTGCCTGCGCACCGATGATCCGGCGCGCGCGGCCGCGCTCGCGGCGCAACTCGACGCGATCAATCGCGTTCGACGCGAGGTCCAGGCCGGGATGCAGGCCGAGGCCGAAACCGCACTTGCGCGCGCGCTGGCGGCTGGCGCGCGAATCCCCGCAGGACTCACCGTCTTCGACCCGGCCTGGCACGCGGGCGTGGTCGGACTCGTGGCCTCCCGTCTGAAGGACCGCCTGCATCGGCCGGTAGTGGCCTTTGCACCGGCGGCCGAGGGCAGCGACGAGTTGCGGGGTTCGGCGCGTTCGGTCGCCGGGGTTCACGTCCGTGACGTGCTGGTCGCGATCGATGCGCGGCGCCCGGGTCTGATCCCACGCTACGGCGGGCACGCGATGGCCGCCGGCTTGAGTCTTCCGACTACCGCGCTGCCGGAGTTCGTGCGGTTGTTCAACGACGTGGTCCGCGAGTGGACCTGTGGTGATCCCGGCGAGCCGGTGATCGCGAGCGACGGCGAACTTGCCGGTCGCGAGGTCGACGTGGCGCTGGCGCTTGCTCTGCGTGACGGCGGCCCGTGGGGCACTGGCTTCGAGGAACCGGCCTTCGACGGCGAGTTCGTGGTGGAAGACTGGCGCGAGGTCGGCGCCGGACACCTGAAGCTCGGCGTGCGCTTCGCCGGCTGCGGCACCCGGATCGAGGCGATGCACTTTGGAGGTCTGGCCGACGGTGAGCCAGGCGCGCGCGTGCGGCTCGTCTACCAGGTCGCGCTCGACGAGTGGCGCGGCGCTTCGCGCGCGCGGCTGCTGGTGCGGCATCGCGAGGACGTCTGACCGCGGCTGCGGTGCCGGAAATCGCCTCCAGGCGTCCTCGGTCGAGTGGATATACTGTGCAGTCATCCCGTAATTCTCGGACACCACATCCATGATCGAGCAGGGCCAGGTCCTCGCACGGATCGATGACCTCTCAGAGCGAGTCCAGTCGCTCAGGGGGTATCTTTGACTACGCGTTGAAGCGCGAGCGGCTGGAGGAAGTCAGCCGCGAACTGGAGAACCCGTCGATCTGGGACGACCCCAAACGCGCCCAAGATCTGGGCCGCGAGCGGGCGCAGCTCGAACAGGTCGTATCCACGCTCGATCGGCTGTCGGCCGGCGTCGGTGAGGCGCGCGAGCTGTTCGAGCTGGCCGTCGCCGAGGGCGATGCCGGGACGGCCGACGCGGTCACAGCCGATCTCGACCGGCTCGAGTCCGAGACTGGCAAGCTCGAGTTCCGGCGGATGTTTTCGGGGCCGATGGACGCGCATTCCTGTTTTCTCGACATCCAGGCCGGTGCCGGCGGCACGGAGGCCCAGGACTGGGCCGAGATGCTGCTGCGCATGTATCTGCGCTTTGCCGAGAAGCGCGGCTGGAAGACCGAGTTGCTCGAGGCGAGTGCCGGCGAAGTCGCGGGTCTCAAGTCGGCGACCGTGCGCATCGACGGCGACTACGCCTACGGCTGGCTCAAGACCGAGACCGGCGTCCACCGGCTCGTGCGCAAGTCCCCTTTCGACAGCGACAATCGCCGCCACACCTCTTTCACCGCGGTATTCGTCTCGCCCGAGGTCGACGACGACATCGACATCGAGATCAATCCCGCCGACCTCGAGACCGACGTCTACCGCTCTTCGGGCGCTGGCGGCCAGCACGTCAACAAAACCGAATCGGCGGTGCGCATCCGCCACCTGCCCTCGGGCGTGGTCGTGGCCTGCCAGACCGAGCGCAGTCAGCACGGGAACCGTGAGCGGGCGATGCGGATGCTCAAGGCGAAGCTCTACGAGATCGAGTTGCAGAAACGAAACGCCGAGAAAAATGCGCTCGAGGCGGGCAAATCCGACATCGGTTGGGGCAGCCAGATTCGCAGCTACGTGCTCGACCAGAGTCGGATCAAAGACCTGCGGACCGGCGTCGAGCGCAGCGATACGCAGAAGGTGCTCGACGGCGATCTCGACGAGTTCGTCGAAGCAAGCCTGAAGGCTGGTCTCGAGGCAGGTTCCAAACGCGCCGACGCCGCCTGATCGCCTCGCTCTTCCCGTCAGCCTGCGTGAGCCTCGCCATGTCCGAGTCCCGAGACACCGTCGCCGCGGTGACCGCCGTCCCTGCAGATGAGAACAAGCTGATCGCCGAGCGTCGCCACAAGTTGGCGACGCTGCGCGAGCACGGCATCGCGTTCCCGAACGATTTCCACCCGGATGCCTTGGCCGGCAACCTGCAGGATGAGTTCGCCGATCGCGAGCGCTGGGGTGCCGGGGCGCTCGATGCCTTGGCGCGTCCGGTGCGGATCGCGGGTCGCATCCTGCTGAAGCGGGTGATGGGCAAGGCCGCATTCGCGACCATCCAGGATGGCAGTGGCCGCATCCAGCTCTACCTGTCGCGCGACGCGCTCGGCGAGGCCTACGACGCGTTCAAGGGCTTCGACATCGGCGACATCGTTGGCGCCGAGGGCGTGCTGATGCGCACCCGGACCGGCGAATTGTCGGTCAAGGCAAGCGCGCTGCGCCTGCTGGTCAAGGCGCTGCGGCCGCTGCCGGACAAGTGGCACGGACTGTCCGACGTCGAGCAGCGCTACCGGCAGCGCTACGTGGACCTCATCATCAACCCGGAGGCGCGGCGCGTGTTCCGACAGCGCGCGGCGATCGTGGCCCGGATCCGCGCCTTCCTCGAGGATCCGGCGCGCGGCTTCGTCGAAGTCGAGACACCGATGATGCATCCGATTCCGGGTGGCGCCACGGCGCGGCCCTTCGTGACCCACCACAACGCGCTGGACCTCACGATGTACCTGCGTGTCGCACCCGAGTTGTACCTGAAGCGGCTGGTCGTCGGCGGCTTCGAACGCGTCTACGAGATCAATCGCAACTTCCGCAACGAGGGCGTCAGTACCCGGCACAACCCCGAGTTCACGATGCTCGAGCTGTACCAGGCCTACGCGACCTACCTCGAGGTGATGGACCTGACCGAGGCGATGATCCGAGACGCCGCGATCCACGTCATCGGCAAGACCGACCTCCATTGGGAGGGCAATGCGATCGACCTCGGCAAGCCCTTCCGCCGCTGGCGCATGGATGAGGCGGTGCTGGCGATGAACCCGGCGCTGGATCCCGGTTCGCTGCGCGACCGCGCGGCGCTGGCGCGTCACGCCGCGTCGCTCGGAATCGCAGTCAAGCCGGAGTATGGCTGGGGCAAGCTCCTGTTCGAGATCTTCGAGAAGACGGTCGAGAGCACGCTGGTGCAGCCGACCTTCATCACCGCGCATCCGACCGAGGTCTCGCCGCTGGCGCGCGCCAACGACGTCGATCCCGAGGTCACCGACCGCTTCGAGTTATTCATCGGCGGGCGCGAGATTGCGAACGGCTTCTCAGAGCTCAACGATCCCGAGGACCAGGCCGCGCGCTTCCGCGCCCAGGTCGAGGCCAAGGACTCCGGCGACCTCGAGGCGATGCACTACGACGCCGACTACATCCGCGCACTGGAGTATGGTCTGCCGCCGACCGGTGGACTCGGCGTCGGCATCGACCGGCTGGTGATGCTGCTGACCGACCAGGCCTCGATCCGCGACGTGCTGCTGTTTCCGTACATGCGGCCCGAATCCGTCTAGCGGCGTGCGCAACTTGCGCACGGCGTGGGCATTGCCGCGCCCGACTGACCATAGCCTGTAGCGCCGGCCTTGGCCGGCGCAAGAGCTTGTTACGGCGTGGCGCAAGCCGTCTTCGCTCGCACGATATCGCCCGAGGCAAGAACGGACGCGCGGCGTCTCTGCGCACGGCAAGCCGCGCGCTACCGGGCTGCGCAGATCTGTGGCGCCGGCCTTGGCCGGCGGGGACGTACCAGCAAGACCATGTCCGGTAACCGCGCGATCCTGCACGTCGACATGCACGCGTTCTACGCGGCCCTCGAGCAGCGCGACCACCCGGAATGGCGCGGTCGGCCCGTGGTCATTGGCGGTATCGGCAAGCGCAGCGTGGTGTCGACCGCGAGCTACGAGGCGCGACACTTCGGTCTGCACTCGGCGATGCCGGGTTCGGTCGCGCGGCGCCTGTGTCCCGACGCGGTCTACGTTGCTCCGCGGATGGCGCACTATGCCGCGGTCTCGCGTCAGGTTTTCGCGGTGTTCGCGCGCTTCACGCCGATCATCGAGTCGCTGTCGCTCGACGAGGCCTTCCTCGACGTGAGCAACAGCCTTTCGCTGTTCGGCTCGACACGGGCTATCGGCCAGGCGATCAAGGTTGGCGTGCGCGAGGCGACGGGCCTCTCGTGCTCGGTCGGAGTCGCGTCGAACAAGTTGCTGGCCAAGCTCGCGAGTGAGCTCGAGAAGCCCGATGGGCTGGTCGAGCTCGACCCTGACTCCGCCCGGGCGCGCCTCGATCCGCTGCCGGTCGGGAAGCTGTGGACCATCGGGCGCGTGGCCGAGAAGAAGCTGCATGCGCTGATCAGCGCGCCGCCAGCGACGCCGATCGCGGCGTGGCCCCATGTCGCATGGCCTGACCCGGCGATCAGGTCGGATGCCGCGCCGATGCCTTTCATCAGCAGCACTTTGCTGGGGCGCAGCGTTGCGGGGTCGAGGGTCGGGGTCATGGTGGAGCAGGGGCCTCGGCGGCAGTCATCGGTGGTCCCTCATCGCTGGCATCGACGACCACCCGGTTGCGACCTTCATGCTTGGCGCGGTACAGCGCCATGTCGGCGCGGCGTATGACTTCGGTTGGCGGCTCGCCGGGACGCGCGCTGGCGACGCCGATCGAGGTCGACAGAGACAGCGTCGCGGGACCGAGGCGGAGCGATGTCGCGGCGATCGCTGCACGGATCGCCTCGGCGCGATCTGCGGCCTCCTCGCAGGCCTTGCCGCGGAATACGACCACGAACTCCTCGCCTCCATAGCGCGCGACGAGAGCATCGCCCCCGGCATGCCGTCGCAGGATCTCGGCCACGGTGACCAGGCACCGATCGCCGGCGTCATGGCCACAGCGATCATTGATCGACTTGAAGTGGTCGAGGTCGACGAACAGCACGGACAGGCGATCCGCCGCGCCAACGGCCGGGCGCGCGAGGTTCGCATCGAGCATCGTCCGGTTCGGAAGTCCGGTCAGCGCGTCGGTGCGTGCGCGTTCACGCGCCACGCGGAGATCGATCTCGGCGATCCGCGCTGCCCGCGCGGTGGCAAGGACCAGGCCCAGGCTGGCGCTGGCCAGCGCCATCGGCAAGCCCCAGTCGAGCCAAGCCGGCGTTGGCTGCTGGCCGAGCAACCGGACCAGTAGCGCGCCCATCACCAGCTGTACCGGTGCCCAGGTTGCGAGGTAGAACCAGCCGGTTTCGTCGCCGGCGCGGATGCGCTGGAGTGCGCCGATCGTGGTCGCGATCATCAGGAGGAGCAGCACGGCGTTGATCGACTGGCCGGCCGCGAAGCTGTCGATCGCCACCAGGCGCCACAGCAGCAGTGGCACGATCAGGACCAGCAGCGACCGGATCGTGCGTGCGATCGTCGGATGATTGCGGTCCAGCGACAGGAAGCGAAGCATGAAGGCGTAGGCGAGGATCGTCCCTCCGTTGACCGCCAGGGAGGCAATCCGCATGGCCTGCGGGAGCAAGGGTTCCGCGCCCGGAACGGCATAGAGCTCACCGCTCATCACCATCAGATACACCATGGCGCCGAGGCACCAGCCCGAGAGCAGCAGCATGTAATACTGGCGCAGCGCGAGCGCGTAGATCGCAGCGACCAGACCGCACAGCAACAGCGCTGTATGCGCGAAGGTGTGGAAGCGCACGCGTGCGAGATCGCGTTCGAGGAACTGGTCGAGCGGCTCTAGGACGACTCTGATCGGCACTCGCCGCGCGAAATCCACGCGCAGATGGATGACATCGGGACGTCGATCGGGCTCGAAGGCGATCATCAGGTGTTCGCGCGAACCGGGCTGGCTCAGCGCGCGATCGAAGCGGTCGAGATGGCGCGGCCGCGGATCGTCGCCAACCCAGACGGTCAGCTGCGCGTCGAACACGTCGCGCAGTACGAGCGCCGCGTGCGTGTCCGCATCGGCCGTGCTCTGCGGCAGGCGAACCCGCCACCAAATGCCATCGCGCACGCGGATCAGCGCCGGCTCGGCAGCCGCCACCCATCGGCGCTCCGGGGCACCGAGCCATTCGAGCGGCGCGTCCGCGTCGGGCGGGGCCTCGTTCGTCGCCAGACGCTCGACGACGACTGGCTCACTGCTTCGCGCCGTTGGCGTGGCGAGCAAGGCGAGGGCTGCGAGGATCGGCAGCGATCCGGTCAGGATCGCGCGCACGATATCCGTTGGAATCAGTTGATTCACGCGTCTGGCCCGACGGTGGCAGCTTCAGTCCACGACCGATTCGATCCGCACTCTGCGCTGTCTCCCGTTGGCAGCCACTCGATCCGCGCGCTTCCGGGCGAAACCCTGTCGGACGTGGCATCGCTGGATCTTGCGATCGCCAGCGACCAGACGCCGCTGGCGCGTGCGTGGATCACGGCCGGCGCGTCGTCGATGACCTCGTCGATCTCGACCAACGATCGGCCGGCGAGCTGCACCACGGCCACCGGATAGCGTCCATCGAGGGCTCGTCGCAGCGCGCGGTTGATCACCGTGATCCTGGTGTCGAAAGCCCAGCTCGCGCCGCCGCCGGCCTCGAGCCAGAACGCACGCTCGGCGTCGCGGTCGCGGCAGCGGATCACGCCGATGAAGATCCCGGGCGGATCGCGACCTGAGATCGGCAGATCGAAGGGCGGCACCTCGGCACGGACCTGCGTCAGATACCACAGCTCGCCGCAGGGACCGAGCACTTGGGCTGCGCGGATCAGCGGGCTCACGTCGAGATCGGCCGGCGGCCCGAGCATCGTGAATCCGGACGGCAGCCGCGCAACGCGCGTATCGACGTCGCCGACCAGGCACTCGAGCGCCATCCAGCCGTCGCGATGCATCGGCGGGCCGGCATCGATCGCCTTCGAATCCTCGATCAAGCGCAGGAACGGTGCGCCGTCGGGTCGCCGCAGCCAGACGGTCGGGGCGGCGGCGAGATCGTCGAGACCGAGCCGGATGGATTCCGCGCGATCGAGGGGGATCGCGGGATCGGCGACGACGTCGAATGCCGCGCGGTAGGCGTCGACGCTGGTGTCGAGCGTCGGAGCGAGCAGCGTGGCCCAGCGGATCGGGCCCAGGGTCGGGGCGCTCATCCGGAGCGCGGGCCGAGCCGGTGCTCGAGCCAGGGCACGAGGCCGCCGGCCGCGACCACCTCCATCAGCGCGGCCGGGATCGGCTCGCAGGCGTATTCCCGGCGGCGGGTATGGTTGATGACGCGGCCCTCGACCGGGAACACCTCGATCTCGTCGCCCGCGCTTGCCTCGAGGTCCTCGCAGACCAGCGCCGGCAGCCCGAGGTTCAGCGCGTTGCGGTAGAAGATCCGCGCGAAGCCCTTGGCGACCACCGCGCCGACGCCGAGCTCGAGCAGCGCCTGCACCGCCTGCTCGCGCGAGGAGCCGATGCCGAAGCCGACCCCGCCGACGACGATGTCGCCCGGGCGCACGCGACTGGCGAAGCCCGGATCCACCGCCTCCATGCAGTGCCGCGCAAGCTCGGACAGCGGCTTCTTCATATACGGGCCCGGCGCCAGCACGTCGGTGTCGATCTGGTCGCCGAACACGAAGGCGCGGCCGCGGCGGACGATCGGTGCGCTCATGCGAGGAACGACCGCGGATCGGCGATGTGGCCGGCGATGGCCGAGGCCGCGACCGTGTAGGGCGACCCGAGCCAGACCCGGGCGTCCGGCGAGCCCATGCGGCCCTTGAAGTTGCGCGCGGTCGAGGCGATGCAGGTCTCGCCAGCCGCGAGCATCCCGGCGCCCATGCCGGCGCAGGCGCCGCAGCCGGTCGGCAGCAGGATCGCGCCGGCTTCGGTCAGCGTCGCGAGGGTACCCTCGCGGGCTGCTTCGGCGGTCATCGCGGTAGAGGCCGGGGCGATCAGGAGGCGCGTGCCCTTCGCGACCTTGCGGCCCCTCAGGACCTGGGCCGCCATGCGCAGATCGGAGAGTTTGGCGCCGGTGCAGGCGCCGATGTAGGCCTGGTCGACGCGAACGCGCTCGGCCTCGCCGACGTCGCGGCTGTTCGCCGGGCTGTGCGGCGCTGCCACCTGCGGCGGCAGGCGGCTGCCGTCGATCGCGATCGTGCGCGCCACCGGCGCATCCGGGTCGCTACGCCAGCGCGCATAGTCGATCGCGTCCGGGACGCCGGCCGCGCGCAGCGCGGCTTCGGTGGCCGTATCGGGCTCGACGATCCCGGTCTCACCGCCGAGCTCGGCGGTCATGTTGCACAGGACCAAGCGCTCGGACATCGACAGTGCGGCGACCGCCGATCCGCCGTACTCGACCACGTAGCGGTCGTTGTTCATACCGAGGGTCGCGCACAGGTGCAGCATCACGTCCTTCGCCGCGACGCCCGGGGCGAGGGCGCCGTCGATTCGCACGCGGAGCGTTTCTGGCACCTTGATCCACAGCGTGCCGGTGACGAGCGCCCCGGTGATCTCGGTCGCGCCGACGCCGACCATGTAGGCGCCGACCGCGCCGCCGCTCGGCGAATGCGAGTCGCCGCCGACGCAGAACATCCCGGGCCGCACGTGGCCGTGCTCCTGCAGCACGACGTGGCAGATGCCGATGCCGTCGTAGTGGGTCAGCCCGTGTGCGGCGGCCCAGCGGCGGGTCAGGGCGAGGATCTCGGCCCCGTCGAGGTCGGTGGCTGGCACGAAATGGTCGCTGACGACGACGACCTTCGACGGATCCCAGACCCTCGCGCCGAGCCGCTCGAGCCGCGCCGCGACGCGCCGCGGGCCGCCCGAGTCGTGCATCATCAGAAGGTCGATCGCGCAGGTCACGATCTGCCCCGGCCGCACCGTGTCGAGCCCGGCCGCGCGGGCGAGGATCTTCTCCGGCAGCGTCATCGCGGGCATTCGAAGGCTCCTTCGCGGTGTCCGGACAGCTCAGGCGTGGCCGGGCGCGTGCGCCGCATCGTCCGGCGACAGCGTCATCCGGTACTGGAAGCGCTCGGGGTGGTAGTGGATCAGCAGCCAGTCCACCAGTGCGCCTTCGGGGTCGTACGAACGCCGCTCGAGCCGCAGGAGCGCGGTGCCTTCAGCGATCTCGAGGGCCGATGCGATCGCGGCGTCGGCCGGCGCGGCCGACAGCACCTGCTCGACCTGGGCGAGCCGGATGCCACAGCGCTCGAACAGCCGGATGCGCGAGGTCGTCGCCAGAGCCGCAGCGTCGAACGCCGGATGCGCGGTGCGCGTCCAGCTCTCATAGTGGCCGAAGGGGATGCCATCGCGGCTACGCACGCG
>CALDVP010000003.1 GCA_937924195.1 uncultured Lysobacterales bacterium | reverse complement strand
GGGCCCAAGGCGGTCGGGCGCGGCCAGCGTGTGCGGGGGAGCGGCGTCGGCGTCGTCGAGACTGGCGAGATTGGCGTCGAGCTGGCCCATGACGCGCGCGAGCGCGACCAGGCGCACGACGTCGGGATGGTCGCGCAGAGGTTCGGGGATCGAAGCGGGTTCGATCGGCTCGCCGGCCGACAGGCGTTCGATGAGCGCGGAGAGGGTCGGGTCGGCGTCGGTCATCGCGGCTTTCGGGTTTGCAGGACCATACGCGCGACGGCTGCGATAGCGAACGCGCGCCGGTCAGACTTCGGCCTGAGCCATCCGCGCGATCGCGCGGTTGAGCTTCATCCGCACGCCATCCGGGGTCTCGCCGATCTCGGACGCGATCTCGCCGAAGCTCATCCCGAACTCGAAGCGCATCAGCACGAGGCCGCGGTGTTCCGGGGCGAGCCGCGCGAGCGCCTGCTCGTAGGCCAGCCAGTCGGTCAGCTCGACGTGCGCGGCCGGAACGACCGCTTCGAGTTTCTCGGCGAGCTCGCCGCCGGCCGCGACCGGCGTCGCGGCCTCGCGGCGCAGCGATTCGCGCAGTGCGTTGATCAGCACGGCGCGCAGGTAGGCGAAGAAGGCGCCAGGCTCGCGGGCGTCGATCGCGTCGAGCTTGTCCAGCACCCTGAGCCAGGTCAGCTGGACGAGATCGGCGGTGTCTTCCTTGTGGCGGAGGAGCTGCGGGATGCGGCCGTGGGCGAAGCGGCGAAGGAGCGGCTCGACGCGGGCGACCAGCTGCTGACGGGCCGCGCGGTCGCCGCCGCGCGCGCGGTCGAGCAGCCAGGCGGTGGTGTGCTGGTGGGCGGTCGAGTCCATCGTTCCCCTCGGATGGAGCGTCTGGAGCGGAGGATAGCGAGTCCCTCGGATTGCGAAACGGCGCCGCTGCGGTTCCGTCGACGGGCCGCGTTCGGTTTCGGCCGTCCGCTGCATTCGCTAGTCCGAATCTTCTCCGGAGACCCTCTATGGTCCTCGATCCACGAACGCTGCCGTTCATTCTGGCCACTCTCGTCGCGGCGAATGCCGGCGCCCAGGTCCGGCCGCTGAACGACACCGCGGTGATCACCTGCTACGACGTCAACGCCGCGACCGGCACGGTGTCGAACGCGACGCCCGATCCCGAGGCGGCCGGCTTCGACGGCCAGGACTGCACCCTCGGCGCGGCCGCGGCGGACGCCCTCGGCCGGATGGTCAAGGTCGGCGCCTCGAGCCTGCCTGGACGCGACTACACCAAGATCGCGAACGACGGCAGCGTGCTGCCGGCCTCGGCGACGCTCGGTCCGAACCCGGGCGACTGGGGCTGCACTCGCGACAACGTGACCGGCCTCGTCTGGGAGATCAAGACCACGGGCGGGCTGCGCAGCCAGAGCCACACCTACACCTGGTACGACACCAACGGCGCGATCAACGGCACGGTTCCCGGCACGCTCGGCAGCGCCACCACCTGCGCGAGTACGCTGACCAACTGCAACACCTCGGCCTACCGCAATGCCGTCAACGCGCTGACCGGCCCGAACCGGCTCTGTGGTGCGACCGACTGGCGCGTGCCGACCATGTTCGAGCTGCGCAGCCTGCTGGACTACGGCGCGTCCGCCGGGCCGACCATCGATCCGGACTGGTTTCCAAACACGCCGAGTGCCCCGTTCTGGAGCACGACCAACCATGCGTCCAACGCCGTCTTCGCCTGGACGATCCGCTTCGACGAGGCCAACCAGATGATCATCCAGAAATCCTGGACGTACCACGTCCGCCTGGTGCGGGGTGGCCCATGAGCCCGCGCCGCGACGTCCGGCCGACGACCGCCGCGTCGAGCGCCGTCCGCGATCGCGCTGCCGTCCCCGCACACCGTATCGATTGCTCGAGGACTGCTCCGATGACCCTGCTGCGTCCGCTGATCCTGCTCGCACTGACCGCCGTTCCGATGGCGGGCTTCGCCCAGACCTGCAACCCGGGCAATCCGCGGGTGGCGCCCGACAGCCGCTACGTGGTCACCGAGCCGGTGCCCGGGCAGGCCGTCGTGACCGACCTCGAAACCGGCCTCATGTGGGCGCGCTGCGCGGTCGGGCAGACCGGCGCGGCCTGCACAGGCTCAGGGAACGACCAGCTCACGTGGGGCCAGGCCCTGACGGTTGCCCGGGAATCGACGCACGCCGGCTTCGACGACTGGCGCGTGCCCAACATCGAGGAGCTGGTCAGCCTGGTCGAGACCGGGTGCCACACGCCGGCGATCAACACCGTCGTGTTCCCGAACATCGCCGCGGGCGGCCTGGGGCCGTGGTCCTCGACGACGCGCGCGACCGTGCCGGGGCAGGCCTGGCGCATCTGGCTGAACGATGGCCAGACCTCGTCGCTGGGCAAGGCCACGGTATCCAGCGTGCGTCTCGTGCGCGGCGGCTCGGCGCTGAGCGGCTTCGACGCGGGCGGTCGGATCTTCCGCAACGGCTTCGAGTGAGCGCGCGCCGTCGCGTCGCGCGCGTGCGGCCGCCGCTCAGGCGGCGTCGGCCAGCGCGCGGAAGTGCCCGCGCACCGCCTCGCGCTGGATCTCCGCCGATTCGGTCGTGTTGACGGCGACCCGCAGGTGCTCGGCGCCCGGATGGGCTTTCGCGTACCACGCGATGTGCTTGCGCGCGATCCGCGCGCCCTGGGCCTCGCCGTAGAAGGCATACAGCGCGTCGAGGTGCTCGAGCAGCACCGCCTCGACCTCGGCTGCCGACGGCGGCGGCAGCCGCTCGCCGGTGGCGAGGAAATGCGCGATCTCGCCGAAGATCCACGGGTTGCCCTGCGCAGCGCGGCCGATCAGCAGGCCGTCTGCCCCAGTGGCCTCGAGCACCGCGCGCGCTTTCTCCGGCGAGTCGATGTCCCCGTTCGCGGCGACCGGGATAGACACCGCACGCTTGATCGAGGCGATCGTCTCGTACTCGGCTTCGCCGTGGTAGAGATCCTCGCGGGTGCGGCCGTGGACCGCGAGCGCCGCGATGCCGGCGTCCTCGGCGATCCGCGCGACCGCGACGCCGTTGCGATGCTCGCGCGACCAGCCGGTGCGGATCTTGAGCGTCACTGGCACCTCGACCGCGCCGACCACCGCGCGGCAGATCCGCCCGACCAGTTCCTCGTCGCGCAGTAGCGCCGAGCCGGCCCAGGCGCCGCAGACCTTCTTCGCCGGACAGCCCATGTTGATGTCGATGATCTCGGCGCCGTGGGCGACGTTGTGGCGCGCGGCCGCGGCCAGCATCGCGGGATCGGAGCCGGCAATCTGAACGCTGACCGGCTCGGGTTCGCCGACGTGGTCCATGCGCCGGCGCGACTTCGGCGTATGCCACAGGCGCGGGTCGGCCGTGGTCATCTCGGAGACCGTGAGTCCGGCGCCGAGCCGCTTCGCGAGCCGCCGGAAGGGCTTGTCGGTGACGCCGGCCATCGGCGCGAGCACCAGCGGCGGCTCGATGCGGTAGGGGCCGATCTGCATTCGGGAAGTCTAGAGAAGGTCTGGACGAGAAGGTCTGGACGAGTCCGTCCTGGGCTCGCCAGACCAGGTCGCGTGCCGCGCAGGTCCGGACTCGTCTTCGCGGGCGCAATCGCTTGCGCGAAGCATCCCGCGGGCCAGCCATCTCGGGCCGGCGGAAGCCCTGATTCGATCGGCGCTTCCCCAGTCCCGCGCGGCGGGGCCTTTCGGCTGGACCGCGGTGATCCCTGCGGCCTGCGTCCTGCGCATGGACGATCACGGCCACATCCGGAGCCCCGCCATGCGCCGCGTGATCCCGATCCTCCGGAACATCGTCCTGCGCGGCCGGCGCGTCGTCGCGGCCGTCCTGCCGGGCCTTGCCGCGCTGCCGGCGCTGGCCGGCGACATGGTGGTCATCGGCTCGCCCGGCGACACGGTGGTCGGCCTCAACAACGTCGGATCCATCCGGATCTACCGGCGCGTCGGCAATGCCTGGACCTTCCAGCAGCGCATCGACCCACCAGCACCGGCGGGCGGGGCGGATCAATCGGTCGGCGGCTTCGGGGCGGCGATCGCGATCGACGGCGACCGGCTCGTCGTCGGCGCGCCGAAGAGACATCTCTACGGCTTCGGTCGGGTTTTCGAGTTCGCCCGCATCGGCAACACTTGGACGCACTTGGCGACCGTCCCGCCGGACGGTGGCAACGTCTAGAGTTCTCGTTTCGGGCAGTCGGTGGTCCTGCGCGGCGATCGCCTGGTCGTCGGCAATCCGGAGGACGAACGTGCCTTCGTCTTCCGCCGCCTCGGCGGAGGCTGGCAGCAGGAAGCGGT
>CALDVP010000002.1 GCA_937924195.1 uncultured Lysobacterales bacterium | reverse complement strand
GGCGCGCTCATGCCGCGACCTCGCCGCCCAGCACCAGCGCGTGCACGAGCCGCGCGGTCGCCAACGCCGCGGCAGCGGCCTCGACGCCCTTGTTGTCGGCACCCTCGCCGAAGCCGGCGCGAGCGAGCGCCTGCGCATGCTCGCGGCAGGCCAGCACGCCGTTCGCGACCGGCTTGCCGGTGGCCAGCATCACATCCATCAGCGCTCGGCCGGTCTCGCGCACGATCACCTCGTAGTGATCGGTCTCGCCACGGATCACGCAGCCGAGCGCGATCACCGCATCGGCGCCGGCGTCGAGCGCGGCGCGCGCCGCAAGCGGCAGCTCCCACGCGCCGGGCACGCGGACGACACGGATGTGCCCGCCCGCGATCCCGGATTCGGCGAGCTCGTTGATCGCGCCGGCCACCAGCCGGTCGACGATGCCACGGTTCCACGTCGCGGCAACGATCGCGACCGACAGATCGGGCCGAGGCGCGGCCTCGAGCATCGCGACGCCGACGCGGCGCACCACCGTGGCGAGGTTCGGATCGGGAAGGTCGTCGGCGTGGCGCATCGGCGGGCGCGGGGGGCCGCGCGAGGAGTCGATCAGGGGAGCGGCGCGTAGTCTATCGCCTCGATCCCGAAGCCCGAGAGGCCGACGAAGCGGCGCCGCGTGCCGAGCACGCGGATCCGCTGCAGGCCGAGGTCGCGCAGGATCTGGGCGCCGAGCCCGGTGCGGCGCCACCCGGCCGGATCTTCCCCAGCCGGCATATCGCCGTCCGGCCGGTTGAGCCGCGCCACCAGCGCATCGGCGCCGGCCGGCTCATTGATCAGCACCAGCACGCCGCAGTCGGCCTCGGCGATCGCCGCCAGCGCGCGCTGCGAGGCGTGGGCGCTGCCGAAGCCGGCGATCCCGAGCGTGTCACCGAGGAGGTCCTTCAGCTGGACCCGAACCAGCGGCGCCGCGGCCAACTCCGGTCGGCCGCGGACCAGCGCAAGGTGCAGTTCGTGATCGAGCGCGTGGCGATAGCCGATCAGGCGAAACGGACCAAAAGCGGTCTCGACGTCGCGCTCGATCGCCCGCGCGACGGTCTTCTCGGTCGCGAGGCGATGCCGGATCAGATCTGCGATCGTACCGATGCGCAGCCCGTGCGCGCGCGCGAAAACCTCGAGCTCCGGGCGCCGCGCCATCGTGCCATCGTCGTTGAGGATCTCGACCAGCACGCCGGCCGGCTCCAGCCCCGCGATTCGCGCGAGGTCGACGGCGGCCTCGGTGTGGCCGGCGCGGGTCAGCACCCCGCCGCGCTGCGCGACCAGCGGGAACACATGGCCTGGCTGCACCAGATCCTCGGCCTTCGCGTCGACGGCGACCGCGGTGCGAATCGTGTGCGCGCGGTCGGCCGCGCTGATCCCGGTGCCGACGCCGCGCGCGGCCTCGATCGAGACCGTGAACGCGGTGCGGTACGGCGTGCGGTTGTCGGCCACCATCGGCTTCAGCGCAAGTCGCTCGGCGCGCTCGGGCGTGATCGCAAGACAGATCAGTCCGCGCGCGTGACGCGCCATGAAGTTGACGTCCTCGGGCCGGACGTGGCTCGCGGCCATGATCAGGTCGCCCTCGTTCTCGCGGTCCTCGTCATCGAGGATCACGACCATCCGGCCGGCGCGGATGTCGTCGAGGAGGTCGGGAATCGAATCGAAGGGCACGAATCACTCCTGCATGGGATCGCGCGCCGGTGGGTCGACGGCCCGGCGCCGCCGCGGACCCCGCCGGGCCGACGAGGCTAGCGCGCCGCCACCGCGCCGCCGGTCGCAAGCAGCCGTTCGACGTAGCGCGCGACGGTATCGATCTCGAGGTTGACGGGGTCGCCGGCGCGGCGGACGTGAAAGGTGGTAGCCGCGATCGTGTGCGGGATCAGCGCCACCGCAAAGCCGGCGTCGTCGAGAGCCGCGATCGTCAGGCTGACACCATCCACCGCGATCGAGCCCTTCCACGCGACGTAGCGCAGCAGCGCGGGCGGCGCATCGAACCACCAGCGCTGGCCGCGGCCCTCGTCGGTGATCGCGCGCACCCGGCCGACGGCATCGACGTGGCCGCTCACCAGATGCCCACCGAGCGGGTCGCCCACGCGCAGCGCCGGTTCCAGGTTGACCGGGTCGCCGACGGCGAGCGAGCCGATCGTGGTCCGCGCCAGCGTCTCGGGCGAGACGTCGGCGGCGAAGCGATCCGGAGCCACCTCGACCGCGGTCAGGCACACGCCGCCGACGGCGATGCTGTCGCCGATCGCGACTCGCGAAAGGTCGAGCCGATCGACCGCGACCGCGAGCCGGACGTCGCCGGCGCGCGGCTCGAGTGCAGCGATGCGGCCGACGTCGGTGACGATGCCGGTGAACACGACGCGTCCCGATCAGCGGTCGGTGCGGCGGCTACCGGCCGCGTTCGCGACGATGAAGGCGCGCACGTCCGGATAGACCACCTCGCGCCAGCGCCGACCGCTGAAGATGCCGTAGTGGCCCGCGCCCTTGATCGTCAGGTGGCGCTTGCGCGCCGCGTCGAGGCCGTGGCACAAGCCCTGCGCGGCTTCGGTCTGCCCGAGGCCCGAGATATCGTCCAACTCGCCCTCGATGGTCAGCAGGCCCATGTTGCGGATCGCGCCGGGATCGACCCGCTCGCCGCGCACTCGCCACTCGCCGCGCGGCAGCTGGTGCTGCTGGAACACGATCCGGATCGTGTCGAGGTAGTACTCGGCCGGCAGATCGGCGACCGCGTTGTACTCGTCGTAGAAGTTGCGGTGGGCCTCGACGTCGTCGAGATCGCCCTGCACCAGGTCCATGTAGTAATCCCAGTGCGAGCGGAAGTGCCGGCGCGGGTTCATCGCGACGAAGCCGGCATGCTGCAGGAAGCCCGGGTAGACCAGACGCCCGGCGCCGGGGTAGTTCTGCGGCACCACGTGGATGACATGCTGCTCGAACCACTCGATCGGTTTGGTGGTGGCGAGGTCGTTGACCCGAGTCGGCGAGCGCCGCGTGTCGATCGGTCCGCCCATCAGCGTCAGGCTGCGCGGAACCGTCTCGCCGGCCGCGGCCATCAGCGACACCGCCGCCAGTACCGGCACCGAGGGCTGGCAAACGCAGATCACGTGCAGGTCGTCGGCCCCGAGCGCGCCGATGAAGCGGCGGATGATGTCGACGTAGTCGTCGAGGTGGAAGGCGCCCGCCTGGGCCGGAACCATGCGCGCGTCGGTCCAGTCGGTGATCCAGACCTTGTGGTCCTCGAGCAGCTTCCGCACCGTGTCGCGCAGCAGCGTCGCGTGGTGGCCCGACAGCGGGGCCACGACCAGGACCTTCGGGTCGTCTTTCAGGTCCTCGACGGTCTTCGGGTCGTCGCTGTAACGCTTGAAGCGGACGAGGCGGCAGAACGGCGTCGCGTCGGCCTCGATCTCGATCACCGGCAGACGATGGCCGTGGGCGCTGACCTCGCGAATCCCGAACTCAGGCTTCTCGTAGTCCTTGCCGATCCGGTGCATCAGGTCGAAGCCGGCGGCCACGCGCGGCGCGAACGGCAGACGCCGGAACGGGTCGCGCCCGTAGAGCTTGGCGCTGGCCTCGGCGTACAGCACCCACGGGCTCCACAGCGCGCGGTTCAGTTCATGCAGGTGGTAGAGCACGGCGAGCCCCGGCGGTCGGTCATGTTGCAATGCAGTATGCCGGATTGTGATCGGCGGTGCGGAGCGCAGCGTGAAGGGCCGGTCGCCGTGAACCCACGGGAGTCAGCCAGCGGGGCGCAGCCGCAGCCGCAGATCGTCGCCCACCGGCGTCGCATCGTGCAGCCCGAAGCGCGGGCGTTCGGCGAGGCTCGCGAGCGGCGGCAACTCGACCAGGGGTTTGCCGGTGTCGCCGATCAGGCTCGGGTTGGCGTAGAGCAGCAGCTCGTCGACGAGGCCCGCGGCAACGAACGCGCCGGCCAGCCGCGGTCCGGCCTCGACGTGGACTTCGTCGATACCGCGCGCGGCGAGTTCGGCCAACACCACGGCAAGACCGAGGCCAGTCGCGTGGTGCGGGCAGCTCAGCAACCGCGGCCCGGCGAGATCGCGGCGCGAGGCGATCGACTCGGGCTCGCCGATGACCAGCGTCGGTGCCGCGTCATCGAGCACGCGCGCGGTCGCCGGGATGCGCAGCCGGGTGTCGAGCACGACCCGCAGCGGCGGCACGAACGGCGTCGCGTCGTCGAAGCGCACGGTGAGATGCGGATCATCGGCAAGCACCGTGCCGATGCCGGTCAGGATCGCGCCCGAGCGCGCGCGCCAGCGCATGTTGTCGGCGCGCGC
>CALDVP010000001.1 GCA_937924195.1 uncultured Lysobacterales bacterium | reverse complement strand
GCTCGGGCTGCTCGTCGGCGACCGCCTCGGCGTCGAGTCGCACGGCGCGCTCGGCGCGGCCATCCTGCGCGGGACGACGCTGCGCGAGGTCGCGAGTCTGCTCGCGGCGCGGCTCGACGCGCGCGCGCCGCTGGTCGCGCTCGACTTCGTGGCGGGTGGCGACGAGTTCCGGCTGGTCGTGCGCGAGGCGCTCCCGCGCGGCGTGGTCCGGCGCGCGTTGCTCGAAGCGGTGGTTGTTGCGCTGGCGCGCCTGATCGGGACGGTCGCCCAGGGCGCGGCGCCGATCGTCCGGATCGCCTTCGACGATCGCGAGCCGGCGCACGCCGATTTCGCGAGGGACCTGCTGCACGTCCCGGTGCGCTGGCGACAGGGCTACACGGGAATCGTGCTGTCGACCGCTGCGATCGACGTGCCACTGCGCGGCGGCGATCCGGTGGCCTTCGCCGCGCTCCGGCGTCGCGCCGACATCGAACTCGATGCGTCGGCGCGCGACCGACCGGTCTCGGCGGCCCTGCGCCGCCTGTTGCTCGGTCGCCGCGGTGGCCTGCCGAGCCTTCCGGCCGCCGCGCGACTGCTGCACCTCCATCCGCGCAGCCTGCACCGGCGGCTGGTCGCCGAGGGAACGAGCTATCGGGCGCTGGTCGACGAGGTTCGCGGCGCGCTGGCGCGCGAGTACCTCGCCGAGCCCGGATGGACCGTGTCCGAGATCGCGGCCGCGCTGGGCTACGGGGATCCGGCCAACTTCCGGCGGGCGCGGTGCCGGTGGCGATCCCAGGGCATCTGAGCCGGGCGCCACCTGGCAGAATCGAGAGCGGATCGGCGCACCGAGTCTGCGTCGCACAGGCAGCGCCGCCGATTCGAATCGGTACCGGCTCGAAGCTCGATCCATTCAGGCCACCCGCTCCCGGATCCGCCGCCGCAGCATCGGCCCGAAGCGCAGGCGGTCGAGCAGGGCCTCGCTCGCGGCGAGATCCGGTGGCTTGACGGCGTAGGCGTCGAGGTCGGCGGGAACCGGGGCGTCGGTCGCGATGCGCGCGAGCTGGCGCGAGAGCAGCGCGGATTCGCGGTGCGTCCGCAGCTTCGCGGCGACGGAGGCAGCGCCGCGCAGGCGCAGGTAGGGAATCTCCTCGACGCGATCGAGCGCAGCGTCGAGCGTGTCGAAGTGCTGCAGCAGGGCGACTGCGGTCTTGGGCCCAATGCCGGGGACGCCGGGAATGTTGTCGACCGAATCGCCAGTGAGCCCCAGCAGGTCGGCGACCTGGCGCGGCTCGACACCGAGCCGCTCGACCACGCCCTCGGGCCCGTAGCGCTCGCGCTTGGCGGCGTCCCAGATCCGGTCGTGGGGTCCGACCAGTTGGCCGAAATCCTTGTCGCCGCTCACGATCACGCCGCTCGCCCCCGCGGCGCGCGCGTGGTGCAGCGCGCTGCCGATCAGGTCGTCAGCCTCGTACTCCGAGTCGGCGAGGCCGGCGAGGCCCAGCGCGGCCACGGCCTCGCGGCAATACGCGAACTGGCGTTCGAGGTCGAGCGGCGGCGGCTCGCGGTTGGCCTTGTAGGCGGGATAGAGGCGGTTGCGGAACGAGGTGGTCAGCGACTCGTCAAACGCGACCAGCACATGGCTCGGCTGGGCCTGCTCCAGCAGGCCCAGCAGGAAGCCGAGGAAGCCGTGCACTGCGTGGACCGGGGCGCCGTCGACGTCGGTGAACTCGGCCGGCGAGGCGAAGTACGCGCGGAACACGTACATGCTGGCGTCGACGAGGTGGATCGTCGGTGCGGTGCTCACGCTTGCCAGTCCGTGAGCAGCTCCGAGGCGCTGGGGCGCGGGCGCTCGATGCCCGGGCCGGTCGGCGTGCCGATGTGGATGAAGGCGACGATGCGCTCGTTCGCGGCGAGTCCGAGCATTGCCTCGACCTCGGCGTCGTAGGCGGGCCAGCCGGTCAGCCACTGCGCGCCGAAGCCGAGCGCCTCGGCGCCGAGCAGCAGGTTGTAGGCCGCGAGCCCCGCCGACAGCAACTGCTCCTGCTCCGGCACCTTGTGGCCGGGCGTCAGGCGCGCGACCACGATGATCACCAGCGGCGCGCGGTTGAAGCGTCCGCGGTCCTTGTCGAGCGTGGCCGCCGGGGCTTCGGCGTCGCGGGCTTTCGTCAGCTCGGCGAGCCGTTCGCCGAGCGAATGGCGCGCGTCGCCGGCGACGCGGATGAAGCGCCACGGCGCGAGGCGGCCGTGATCGGGTACACGCGCGGCGAGCCGCACCAGCGCCTCGACCGTGGCGTCGTCGGGTGCGGGTTCGCCGAGCAGGCGCGAGGGTACCGACAGGCGCCGGTTGAGGAAGTCCCAGGGGGTCATGGCATGCCCGTTCGTGGTCGGCGGCCGAGTTTAGGTCAACCGGCCCGGATGCCCTCCGGTATCGGATCAGTCAGCGGGCGAGCGGGGCTTGCGAGTCTTGCCGTCGCGGTGGGCTGCGGCATGTGGGGTCGGTGGACGGCGGGTCTCCGATGGTGCCGGTTCATAGCCCCGCCGTAACCTCCCCCGTAACCTCCCCTTGATCGTGGACACCTGAGAAGTAGAGCTTTCTGGCATCTTTCCGCCAGGAGGTTCCATGAAGGAGTCGAAGTTCAGCGAGACCCAGATCGTTGCCATTCTCAAGCAGGGCGACGCCGGGTTCCGGTCAAGGACCTGTGCCGTCAGGCCGGGATCAGCACCGCCACCTACTACCAGTGGAAATCGAAGTACGGCGGCATGGAGGCGTCGGATCTGAAGCGGGTCAGGGAGCTCGACGCCGAGGACGCCAAGCTCAAGCGGATGTACGCCGAGCTGGCATTGGACAACGCGGCCATGAAGGAGCTGATCGCAAAAAAAAAACGGTAGGGCCGGCGCAGAAGCGCGAGGCGGTGCGGTTCCCGGTGGAGACACCGGGCCGCCCACTTCGCCGGTCCTGCGACTGTGTCGGCCTGTCGCGCTCGGCCTGGTATGCCCCGCCGCTGGACTGGAAGGTGCGCGATGCCGAGCTGACTGCCGCGTTGGCGAAGCTGGTGGAGGAACGCCCCAGCCGTGGGTTCGGCAAGTGCTGCCAGCGCCTGGAGAAGAGTCATCCGCACTGGAACGCCAAGCGCATCTACCGGGTGTATTGCGCCATGAAGCTCAATCTCCGCCGCGCCGCCAGCCGGCGCCTGCCCAAGCGCGAGTGCGTGCCGCTGTACGTCCCCGAGCACCCCGATACCGTCTGGTCTGCCGACTTCATGCTCGATGCGCAGTCCTGTGGCCGTAGCTTTCGCACCTTCAACGTCACCGACGACTTCAACCGCGAGATCGTGCATATCGAGATCGATACCTCGATCACCTCGCAGCGCCTGGTACGCATCTTCGAGCAGATCCGTCAGGAACGGCCCCTGCCGCAGGTGCTGCGGACCGACAGCGGGCCGGAGTTCCTCGGCGAGGCGTTCGTGCAGTGGGCGAAGGCGCACCGTATGGCCATCCAGTACATCCAGCCCGGCAAGCCGAACCAGAACGCCTACACCGAGCGCTTCAACCGCACCTACCGCGAGGCCGTGCTCGACCGCCACCTGTTCGCCCGACTGGACGAACTTCGCGAGGCCACGTGGCGCTTCTCCATCGACTACAACGAGCACCGAGAACATGACGCCCTCGGTGGCATGACTCCCATCGAATACCGCACCCAAGCCGCCAGACGTTCTACTTTTGAAATGTCCGCTTGACGGGGGAGGTCACGGGGGAGGTTACGCGATCGCATGACGATCAGGCGTCCGGCTCGCGCCAGCGGGCCAGCCGACGATCGAGCAGGGCGGTCACCACGTCGAGCGCGCGCGCATCCCCCGGGCCGCGGGCGTCATGGGTGGTGCCCTTGGCCTGGTTGCAGCCGCGACACGCGAGCGCGAGGTTGCGCGGATCGTCGGGGTCGTAGCCGACGCGCGCGGCCATCGCGTCGGCCTCGCGCCGGCCGAACCAGGCCTGCGGGACGACGTGCTCGAGCGAGGTCGCGCCGAGCGGCTCGCCATCGGCCCGCAGTTCGAGATGCGCGCGGCAGTGCAGGCACCGCGTGCGCCAGCGCTCGCCGTCGAAGCGGGCCTGGGCATCGCTCGCGGCGGCGAGCCGCATGAGGCGCCTCAGGCTTGCGCGCATGCAGTGACGCGGCCGCTCAGGCGAGGATGCCGAGCTCGCGGCCGACCCGAGTGAAGGCCTCGATCGCGCGGTCGAGGTGCTCGCGCGTGTGCACGGCGCTGACCTGCACCCGGATCCGCGCCTGGCCCTGCGGCACGACCGGGTAGAAGAAGCCGATCACGTAGATGCCTTCGTCGAGCAAACGCGCGGCCATCGCCTGCGCAAGCTTGGCGTCGCCGACCATCACCGGCGTGATCGGGTGGACGCCGGGCTTGATCGTGAACCCGGCCGCGCCCATCCGGGCCCGGAAGTAGGTGGTGTTGTCGGCCAGCCGCTCGCGCAGCTCGCCGGCTGCATCGAGCATCTCGAAGGCCTCGATGCCGGCTGCGACCACGTGCGGCGGCAGCGAGTTCGAGAACAGGTACGGGCGGGAGCGCTGGCGCAGCAGCTCGATGACCTCGCGTCGGCCGGTGGTGAAGCCGCCGAGCGCGCCGCCCATCGCCTTGCCGAGCGTGCCGGTGACGATGTCGATGCGGTCGAGCACGCCCTCGACCTCGGCCGAGCCGCGGCCGGTCGCGCCAAGAAGGCCAGTGGCGTGGCACTCGTCGATGTGGACCATCGCATCGAAACGCGCGGCCAGTTCGGTGATCTGGCGCAGCGGCGCGATGAAGCCGTCCATCGAGAACACGCCGTCGGTGGTGACGAGGATCGAGCGTGCGCCGTCGGCCCGGGCCTGCGCGAGCTGGCGCTCGAGGTCGGCCATGTCGCAGTTCGCGTAGCGGTAGCGCTTCGCCTTGCACAGGCGGATGCCGTCGATGATCGAGGCGTGGTTCAGCGCATCCGAGATGATCGCGTCCTCGGGGCCGAGCAGCGGCTCGTAGAGCCCGCCGTTGGCGTCGAAGCAGGCGGCGTAGAGGATCGTGTCCTCCTTGCCGAAGAAGCGTGCGATCGTCGCCTCGAGATCCTTGTGCAGGTCCTGCGTTCCGCAGATGAAGCGCACGCTGGCCATGCCGAAGCCGTGCGTGTCGAGGGCCGCCTTCGCCGCGGCGATGATGTCCGGGTGGTCGGCGAGCCCAAGGTAGTTGTTCGCGCAGAAGTTCAGCACCGTGCGGCCGTCGGCCAGCCGGATCTCCGCCGCCTGCGGCGAGGTGATGATGCGCTCGCGCTTGAACAGGCCCTGGGTCTCGATCGCTTCGAGTTCGGTCCGGTAGCGGGCCGCGGTGCTGGAGTCCATGGGATGCGCCGGTGGAAGGGGACGCGAGATTGTAGGGAAGCGCGCCTCGCCGGGCAGCGATGGCCGCGTGGCGGTCAGCGGATCTCGGCGATCTCCCAGCCGCGTCGGGTCAACTCCGAGAGCGCGCGCGGACTGGCCTGGCCGCGCAGCAGCAGGACCTTGCCCCGGATGCGAAAGCCGGGGTGGTCGAAGAACTCGCGCGTCGCCGGCGTCCACTCGAGGCGGTCGACCGGGAGCGCGAGCAGCAGCGTGCCGTCGTCGAGCCGGAACACCGGCGTGTGGCCGAAGGTCTCGATCCGCGGGCGCGCGGGGCCGTCGGTGGCGGCGAAACCGGCGCCGCGCCGACGCACGATCTCGTCGGCGGCCATCGCCAGCGTGCCGGCGAGGAAGCGCGCATCGACGTCGTCGTGGACGGCTTCCGCGGCCGCGAGCAGGGCATCGCAGCCTCCGGCCGGATCGAGCTCGAGCAGCGCGTCGACCAGGGCGGTCTGGGTCGTCGGAGAGAAGGCGCCGTTGCGGACGAAGCGGCGCGTCTCCGACGGATCACAGCCGAATCCATCGAGCCGGTCGCGGTTCCAGCGCGCCACGTCGGCGGGGGACTTCTCCCAGACGACGTCGTTGATCCGCCGGGTGCCGCCGATGATCGCCTTCGCCGCGCGTCCGGCCTCGCCGATGCCGAAGCCGACCGCGCGCTCGCCGGTAGTCGCGGCCCAGGCCAGCTGGTCGAGGCGCTCGGCGAGTACCGGGTTCGCGGTGTAGGGGTCGACACCGTGGCGCTCGGCGACGCGGCGACGCGCGGCGTCGTATCCGATCCAGCGGCGCGCGTAGCGGCCGAGCTGCCGGCCTCCGCGCTGCCACCAGGGCGCGGCGTCATCGCGTCCGGGGCCTGCCTCGGCACCCGGCCGCACGCCGGCCGGCTCGGTTTCGCCGCGTCCGGTCACCGTGTCGTAGACATCGTCGCCGAGGCGGCGGGCGTCCTCGCCGAGCTCGCCGAGCTGCCGGCCGACGAAATCGACCGTACCTTGCGGCAGGCGGCGCACGGTCTCGACCGGGCTGGTCACGATGCGCGCGACCGTGCCGACGGTCGTCGCGATTGCAGAGCCTGCCGCGCGCGCGCCCTCGCCGGCGACGCTGACGCCGTCCAGGGCCTCGATGACGGCGAGTTCCTCGATCCGGGTCCCGAGCGCGTCGATTCCGACCGCCTCGATTTCGCCCCAGCGCGTGTCGAGCACGAAGCGGGCCATGTGGCCCTCGATCGCGGTGCAGGGTCGGACCCGGTGCAGCGGAGAGGAGAGCAGCACCGGTGGCGCGAGATCGATGCTCGCGATGCTGCCGGGAGGGCAACTCGATCCGTCATCAGAGATGACGCCGCCCACGGGCGCGAGGCAGACCAGCGCGGCAAGACCGACCAGACGGACCGAGCGCGCTCGAGCGGAGAGACGATGCGATAGCATCCCGGCATTCTGCCGCTCGTGCGGCGGTGACCGCACCGAGGTCGCTGAACCGCGGCCGACGGGTCAGCCGCGCTTCAGGGCTTGCCCGTCCCCTCGATTGGCTCGGACGCTTCCTTCGGCGGGCCAGGGTCGATCAGTTCGGGCGTCAGCGGAACCAGCCGCCCGGCGCCGACGGCCGCCGGGTTCAGGTGGCCGAACCAGGCGCTGCAGCGTCCACGGTTCGCCTTCACCCGATCGGGGGGCAGGCGCTTCGCCGGCGTCGCGCCGGCCCTGCGCCGATCCGCGGTCAGCGCCTTCGCGAGTTCCTCGCCGAACTCGTCGGCCAGTTGCCAGGCGTCGCCGATCACCGGGACCTGGGCATTGTCGGTCACGGCGTTCGCGCCGCGGGCCCAGCGCACGGCCGCGACCACCGTGCCGTCAGAGGTCAGGAGCTCACCGTCGATTGCGAGCGCGCCAAGTCCCGCTGGAAGCCGTGCGGGCCCAGGGATGAAGATGTCGGCGATGGCCGAGACGCCGGCCGCGCGGAGGCTGGTCGGTACGATCGCGGTCAGCAGGATCCGCGGTGCGAATGCCTCCGCCGTGCCGGACTCGACCAGCTCGAAGTAGGGCGCGAGTTCGTTGCACAGCGAGCGCGCGGCGTTGTTCGCGACCAGTCGCGCGCTGGCCTCGGGGATTGCCTCGGGACGGGCGCCCGGGGCGATACCGGCGACCGGTCGGCTGATCCGCGCGCCCGGCGCGATGGCGTCGCGATCGACGAATAGCTCGATCCGGACGTGGGGCTCGTCGAGGACGGACTCGAGCGCTACGGTGTGGCCGATGCCGACGGCGCGTTCCTTCGGGACCGAGGCGCAACCGACGAGAGCCGCCGTGGCGGCGAGCGCGCAAAGGTGGACAGGCCGCCTCACTGGAATCGACATGCAGGCAGTGTTCCCGATCGTTTGTCGACGGCGCGTCCTGATCGATCGCGGCCCTCGCCGGGTACGGAGTGCCGGCCGCGGGCGTCGTCTGCGCGAAAACGGGAAGACCGGCGGACCGTCCCGCGCTCAAATCCTCTCGTAGCAGTCATGCCGGCGCGGGCGCGATGAGGTGCGGAGGTGACGACGATGGCCCAATTCGAGGAATCACGGCGGTCTCCGACCCGCCAACGCTCAGGAGCGGCCGAGCCCGGCGCGAGCGAGCCCTGGACGATGCGCATCGTCGCCGCCTGTCGCCGGATCGAGGACGGCGACCCGCCACCTCCGCTGGACGAGATCGCGCGCGCTGCGGAATCCAGTGTCTGGCAACTGGTTCGCCGATTCCGGGAACGACTCGGAGTGACGCCGCGCGAGTACGCCGCGGCGCTCCGCCTCGTCAGGCTCGCCGGGCCGGTCGCGGCCGAGGCCCGGGCGATCGACCGCGTGTTCGACGCAGGCTACCGGTCCGTTGGGCGGGGCTACGCCGAATCGATCCGCTCGCTCGGCCTGCCGCCGGGTCGGCTGCGGAAAGCGCCGCGCATCGACTGGTGGGTCGGCCTGTCCGATCTCGGCTGGCTGCTGATCGCCGCGACCGGGCGTGGTATCTGCCGAATCGCATTCGGCGACGATCCGCTGATCCTGCGCGACGAGCTGGCCGCGACCTTTCCGAACGCGCGGCTACACCACGACGATGGGCGACTGCGCACGTGGTTCGACGCGGTCCGCGACCAGATCCTGTTGCCGGCGCGGGCGATCGAACTGCCACTGGACGTGCAGGGCACCGCGTTCCAGGCGCGCGTCTGGGCCGCCCTGCGGCAGATCCCGCTCGGGACCACGACCAGCTACTCGGCTCTCGCCGAGCGCCTCGGCGCGCCGAAGGCGTCGCGCGCCGTCGCCGCCGCCTGCGCGGCCAATCCCGTCGCGGTCGTGGTGCCCTGCCATCGGGTCGTTGCCATCGACGGCTCGCTTGCGGGCTATCGCTGGGGGCTGGAGCGCAAGCGCGCCCTGCTCGGGCGTGAAGCCCGCGGGAAGGCGGGCACCCCAGACCCGGCTGCCGGATAGCGGTGGTGCGGACGCGCGCGACATGGCCACCGTCGGTGGATTCCGCCCCTTCTGCGGGCCTGATCACATTTTGTGGCAAGCTGCCTCGGCGACAAGCGAGCCGTTCGGAGCACGCCGGGCGGGGATGAGGGATCGGCCGCGATGGCAGTCGAGGAACGCAGGATCCACGTCAATGGTCTGACGCCCGGCATGTACGTCTGCCGGCTCGATCGGCCATGGGCAGGGACGCCATTTCCGCTCGAGGGCGTGATGATCGAGTCGATCGAATACGTCGATGCGATCCGGCGCTGGTCGACGCACGTCTACATCGACGTCGAGAAGAGCCTCGATTCCTCACCTCGCAACGTGCTCTTGCGACTCGGCTACGGCCGCATCGGAGGGAACGCAGCCCCGCAACCGGTGCGCTGGGAGACCAAGCAGGCGCCGCTCGAGGAGGAGTTGCCGCGCGCGAAAGCCGCCTGGACCGACGCCCGCGCGGTCACGGTCCGAGTCGCCGAAGACCTGCGGCTCGGTCGACGCATTTCGGCTGCCGAGATCGAGGATGCCACCGCGCCCCTCGTCGAGAGCGTCATCCGGAATCCGAACGCGTACTTCTGGCTCGAGACCGTCCGCGAGCGCGATCCCTATGCCTACGGGCACGCTTTGAACTCGGCCGCCCTCGCCGCGACTTTCGGCCGCCACCTGGGTCTTGCGCGGGACACGCTGGTCGATCTCGCCGGCGGTGGCCTGCTGATGGACATCGGATTCTCTCTGATCGAACCCTCGGTGATCGCCCATCGCGGCGCCCTCGACGACGCGGGCCGGGCGAAAGTGCGGCGGCACGTCGAACTCGGCGTCGAACGCCTTCGCGCGGACGGCGCCGTGAATGCCGCAGTGCTCGAGATGATCGGCGCGCACCACGAACGCCACGACGGCTCCGGCTATCCCTCGGGTACGTCCGGCTTCGGCATCCCGCTCATGGCGCGCATCCTCGGTCTCGTCGACAGCTACGACGCGATGTGCACCACGCGTCCCTATCGCACGGCGCTGTCGCCACACCACGCCTTGCAGTCGCTTTATCGGGAGCGCGACCGGCTGTTCCAGGGCGAGCTGGTGGAGCAGTTCAGCCAGGCGCTGGGTGTCTACCCGACCGGCTCGCTGGTGGAGCTCTCGACCGGCCAGGTCGCGGTGGTTAGGGTGCAGAATCCAGCCCGGCGCCTCTATCCGCGGGTCACGGTGGTGCTGAAGCCCGGCGGCGCGGTCGACCCGGGCTTCCCGGAGATCGACCTGTGGACCGCCGAAGGGCCAGATGGCCAGCGCATCTCGATCGTTCGCGCGCTGCCCAGGGAAGCCTGCCCAGTAAACCTCGGGCGGTACTTCGTGTGACCGCAGCCGCAGCCTACGCGGCCTTCCTCGGCGCGACCACGTCCGCCCTTTCGGAGCGCTCTCCCGACACGAGCGTCGGCGTCCTGCACGTCCATGTGCGGCGGATTCGCCAGGTGCGCATCGTGTTCGGGTTCGAGTTTGGCGATCGGCTCATCGAGGCCATCGCCCGCCGCCTGCGCGCTGCCCTCCGGCCCGGGGACCAGATCGTTTACGTCGACGACGGCGATTTCCTGGTGCTGCTGCCGGGTCTGCTTGGGGTGCCGCATGGGCTGCTGGCCGCCGACCGCATCCAGCGCGAGTTCGAGCGCCCGGCAACCGTGGATGATGAGTCGGTCCTCGTGCCGATCACGATCGGCGCCGCGTTCGCGCCGGGCCACGGCGAGGACGCCGACCTGCTTGCGCGACGGGCCGCCGCTGCCGCCGACCGAGCGCTGGCGCGCGCCACGCATGTCGCGGTCGCCGATGATCGAAGCGAGGACCCGCTGCTGCTCGATGAACTACGCCGCGCACTGTCCGCGAACGACCTCACGGTCGCCTTCCAGCCCCTGGTCGCGGTTGCAGATGGCCGACTGGCCGGGGTCGAGGCACTGGCGCGCTGGTCTCACCCGACGCGGGGCTCGGTCGCGCCGAGCTGGTTCATCCCGCTGGCCGAACAGGCGGGGCTCGCGCCGGAACTCACGCGGTGGAGCCTCAATGCGGCGCTGCGTGAGTTCGCGCGCATCCATCGCCTGCGGCCGGACCTGCGTTGCTCGATCAACCTGTCCTCGCGCGTGTTCGCCGATCCTGGTCTGGCCGAGCAGGTCGTAGCCGCGCTCTCGATCTGGGGTGTGCCTGCGGACCGGCTGGTGCTAGAGGTCACCGAGACCGCGGTGATCGAGGACCCGGAGCAGAGCGCCAAGGCCCTGGCGCGCCTGCGCGAGGAGGGGATCGGCATCGCGCTCGACGACTTCGGCCGTGGCTATTCGTCGTTCCAGTACTTGAAGCACCTACCCGCAACCGAGCTCAAGATCGATCGCGTCTTCGTGCAGATCGACCCGGAGGACGAGCTTGGCGTGCGACTGCTACAGGCGATGGTCGGACTGGCCCGCGGGCTTGGCCTTGCGGTCATCGCCGAAGGTGTCGAACGGGTCGAGCAGGCGGACTTGCTGCGCGACCTCGATTGCGAGTTCGCCCAAGGATGGCACTACGGCCGGCCGCAGCCGGCCGACGCGTGGGTCGAACGCCTCTCGCGCGAGGACTGACGACGCACCACCTCCCGGTCAGTCGTAGCCCCGGCAGCGCGCCCGCGCGCCTTGGGTTGCGCGCGGTGGTAGAGGTGTCCGCCGATGGCCCGGACCGCACCGTCCGCTGGCGCCGAGCGCCTGGGGCCTCAGTTCCAGCTGCAGACCACCTTGCCGCACGTCCCGGCTTCCATCAGGTCGAAACCGCGCTGGAAATCGTCGATGTGGATCTGGTGGGTCAACACCTTCTGTAGCGGAAAACCGGTCAGCAGCATCTGGGTCATCTTGTACCAGGTTTCGTACATGCGGCGGCCATAGATGCCGTGCAGCACGAGCCCCTTGAAGATGATCCGGTCCCAGTCGACCCCAGTGCCCTTCGGCAGAATGCCGAGCAGCGCGATCTTGCCGCCGTGGTACATGCACTCGAGCATGTCGTTGAAGGCGTGTGGGTTTCCGCTCATCTCGAGGCCGACATCGAAGCCCTGCAGGTGCAGATCGCTCATGACCTCCTT
Source organism: uncultured Lysobacterales bacterium (assembly GCA_937924195.1). Taxonomy (GTDB): domain Bacteria; phylum Pseudomonadota; class Gammaproteobacteria; order Xanthomonadales; family Ahniellaceae; genus UDEA-SF1. Next base: position 2,300 of record CALDVP010000001.1, on the reverse strand, counting down.
CAGCGACTGGCGCGCGACGTTGACCACGCGCGTGGCGCCCATGTCGGCGGCGAGCTTCAGGCGGTAGTCGTTTACGTCGGTGACGACCACGTTGCGCGCGCCGACGTGCTTGGCGATGCCGGCGGCGATGATCCCGATCGGGCCCGCGCCGGTGATCAGCACGTCCTCGCCGATCAGGTCGAACTCGAGAGCGCAGTGCGCGGCGTTGCCGTAGGGATCGAAGAAGGCGGCCAGTTCGCTCGGGATGGGGTCGGGGATCGGCCACAGGTTCGAGGCCGGCATCGCGATGTATTCGGCGAAGGCGCCATCGCGGTTGACGCCGATCCCGACCGTGTACGGACACAGGTGCGGGCGGCCGGCGCGGCAGTTGCGGCAGACGCCACAGACGATGTGACCCTCGGCCGAGACCCGCTCGCCGATGCGGTAGCCATGCACGCCGGCGCCCATCTCGACGATGCGGCCGACGAACTCGTGCCCGATGACGAGACCCGGTCGGATCGTGCGCTGGCTCCACTCGTCCCAGTTGTAGATGTGGAGGTCGGTGCCGCAGATCGCGGTCTTCTCGAGCTTGATCAGCACGTCATTCGGGCCGATCTCCGGCACCGGCACCTCTTCCATCCAGATGCCCTTGGTGGCTTCGCGCTTGACCAGGGCCTTCATCGTCTGCGGCATGGCGCGACTCGCAGCAAGCTCGGGCGCGCAAGTATAAGGACGGTCCGTCTGGCGGACCTCGACGCGGGCCGAACGGTCGATGCGCGCCGTCGGATCGTCAGGGTTGCAGGACGAGCACGTGGGCGGTCGCGCCGGGCAGAAACGGCGTCGGCCGGCCCTCGACCCAGTCCGCGTGCCCGGCCCCGTAGAATGGCGAGAGCGGATGGCCGCTTTGGCCGCCTGGCATGTGGAAGACACCTTCCGCTTCCCGCCCAGGGCTCACCACCATCCGCTGCGAGGCGCCGAAGCGTGGCGCCTGGACGCGCGGCATGTAGGCGTCGCCATCGAGCGGCTCGCGCGGCATGTCGAGCCATGGTGAGAGCACCGGAACCGCGCGCGCCAGCGGGTGCTGGATCCGCGCGAGGTTGCGCTCGCCCCAGGTCGCGAGCCGTCCCCCGCCCGCGCCGAGGTTGGCCGCGACGCGGTCGAGCGCGGCGTGGAGCAGGGCGTCCCAGTCCTCGAAGATCGGCGGCAGGAGGTGCGCCGGACGCTCTTCCAGAATCCGCCAGATCGGCCCTTCGGACTGCTCGAGCCGCGGAGTGGCGAAGTCGGACTGCGCGGCGCGGATTGGCGCAGTCAAGCCATCGATGATCGACTCGGCGACCGCGTCGCGCCACTCGCGCACCGCGCGATAACCGGCCGACCCGGCAGCGGCGCGGCCGCCCCAGTCGCGGACCGCGGCCTCGAGCGTCGCCAGCTCGATCCGGCGCGGGTGGCGGGCCAGCGCGTCCAGCATCCGCTCGCGCCAGCGCGCGAGGAACAGCGCGCGATCGTCGAGTGCGATGGCGAGCAGGGCGTCGGCATCGAAACGTTCGCGCGCCGCGAGCCCATCGCGGATCTGCATCGCCCGCGCGCCGAGCGCGTAGCCGCCATCACCGAGTCGCGCGAGCTCGCCACCGCCGACCATCCGTGCGTTGGCGGTCCAGATCGCGCCGCCCGGCGGCGAGATGCGGACCGGATATTCGGCGGGGTCGAGCCAGCCGAACCAGCCGACGTTCGGCGCCACGCTGAAGTCCGCCGGCGCCCGCGCAAAGTATCCCTGCCGGCGAGGCAGGCGACCGGTCACGGTCCAGCCGATCGCCCCGGCAGTGTCTCCGACGACGAGGTTCTGCGGTGGCATGCCGATACGGTGCACCTGCGCGATTGCCTCCTCGACCGTGCGTACGCGCTCGAGGTCCGCGAGACCCAGATCGACCGCCTCTGGCTGGTGACCGAGCCATAGCGACGCGAGATCGTTGCCGTCCGCGTCGGTCGCGAGAATCGGGCCCCAGCGGGTCTCGCGCACCTCGAGTTCGCGGACCTCGCCCCCGGCGACGTGCACCGTCTCGCGGTGCACGGTGAGCGGCGCGCTCTCGGTGCAGTGGCGTTGCGTCGCGCCGTCCTCGATCAGCTCGGCGCTGGCGATGCAGTAGCGTGTGCGCGCGGCGTCGACGAAGCGCACGATGACCCAGTCGCCGGCGTCGACGTAGCCGTTGGTGAAGCCCCACGCGACGTGCCCGTTGCTGCCGACGACGATGCCCGGCACGCCCGGCAGCGAGACGCCGGTCACCGCGATCCGTCCGTCGGGCGCGTCGGCGTCGGGGAACTCT